>PMCE01000346.1 GCA_003154025.1 Syntrophaceae bacterium | reverse complement strand
CGGGCGTTCTTGGCCTGCAGGATGCGGGCCAGGGTACCCGTCAGGCGGATGCCGGTGGCTCCCAGGGGATGGCCGATGGCCAGACCGCCGCCCATGACGTTGACCCGGTCCGGGTCGAGGTCCAGTTCCTTGATGCAGTAGAGGGGAACGATGGCGAAAGCCTCGTTGATTTCCCAGTAGTCGATGTCTTTGGCCTGCATACCGGCCGCCTTCAGGGCCCTTTTGGTGGCCGGTACCGGGCCCGCGCCCATGATTGTCGGGTCGACGCCGGCAAACCCGATGGACTTGATCCTGGCCATGGGCTTGATACCCTTCTTCTGGGCCACTTCTTTGGACATGAGGATCATGCAGGTCGCGGCCGCATTCAGGGGGGAGGAGTTCCCGGCGGTTATATTCCCGTCGGGGCGGTAAGCGGGCTTGAGGTCCTTCATCTGTTGCAAAGTGGTGTCTCCCCGAACGGACTGGTCCCTATCCACCAGCATCATCTTCCCGTCGCTCTGCTCGGCTTCTATGGGCAGGATCTCGCCCTTGAAGAAGCCTTCCTTCTGGGCCTTGGCGGCCAGCTGGTGCGAACGGACTCCCCACTTGTCCATGTCGTCCTTGGTCAACCCGCTCATGCCGAAGAGTTTTTCCGCGGTAAACCCCATGTTCATGGTGGTGGGCATGTCCCAGTGCTTGAAAGCGGGATCGGTGAAGAGGCTCAGGTTCGGGGATATGGGGCCGTCCGGTCTGGCCAGGTTTCCCATGGCCACCCGGGTCATGTGCTCCATGCCGCCGATCATGACGATGTCGGCAAATCCCATGGCGATTTCCATGAAGCCGATGTGAATGCCGGCCATGGCCGACCCGCACTGCTGATCGACGAATTTGGCGGCGATGGTTTTGGGAAAATCGGCCAGGAAAATGGGGAAGCGGCCCCCATAACTCCATTGCTCGGTCACTCCGATGGCCGAACCCACGATGAAGTCCTCGATCTCCTCCGGTTTAATTCCCACCCGCTTTACCAGCTCGGGCATCAGCTTGGCCAGCATGGTATCGGACCTCATTTTGAAAAACCAATCCCGGGGCGGGTCGTTGGGCCGGGAGCGGGACTGGGCCGTTCTCAGGAATCCGGCGATGACTACCTCTTTCATCGGTATGTTCCTCCTTTGAAAATGGCATAGAGCAAAGAGCATAGGGCATAGAGTAAAAAAATAATCTTCGATCTCTATGCGCTATGCCCTATGCCCCTTGCGTCTTATTTTTTGCCCGAGGTTTCCGGGTTCACTTTCCGGTCTTTAATCCCGGCGATCTCCTTGACCAGCTTTTTCCGGGATTCGATGTCGTACTGGCTGGTGATGGCGATGGACTCCATGATGGGCGAGCCGCCCCCATGGTAAGCTCCCATCAAATGGATCCCCCCGGTGGCGGAGCAAATCGAATCTCCCACGTACCTCCAGAGTTGGGCCGCATCCTCGGGATGGATATCCGGGTTCCGGGTGATGTACTTGTTCAGAAGATCTTTGGTCTCGGGGTTCATAAAATCCCCTTCGTAGGGGAAGGTGGCGGGGATGCCGCCGGAGACGTCGCATAGAATCTCGGCTTCGCGGTAGACCGCCTCGCCGCTCAGACAGCGGCCCACGTTGGCATAGATCGAATTCGGGATGTAGCTCCCCGGGCCATATGGCCGGAACCCCACGCCGGGGATGTACACTTCCGGTTTCCCCATTTCGGAAGCCGTAAACCCGGCGGCATAACCGAGTTCGGAAACCCGGATGATCTCCGCCAACTTGTCCCGAACATGGGAGGCCTTGGCAATTCCGTTATACTCCGCCGCCAAAGCCACCGTCCCCAGCATGATATCCCCCAGGGCCGGCTTGCAGCCCGAGTAGCTGTGCCGATGGAACAGGGCAAATAAGAGAGCGCATACCCCGCCGTGAATCGTCTCCCCGCAGAGGAAGACCCGCTCCCAGGGAATGAAGCAGTCGTCGAAGATGGTATAGGAGTCGGTCGCCCCCGGGGCAAAGCCCCGTTTAAAGTACTGCCGCTCGCGCAGGTTGTGAATCGAAACCACCTGCTTGACCCCTTCCCAATCGCCGGGAACGGCAAAGGCCACGGCCCAGTCCTTCTCCTCCGGCAGAAGGGCCCGGGTGGGGAGCACCACGATCTCGTCCGCCACCGAAGCCTCGGAATTATGAACCTTGGACCCCCGGACAACGATCCCGTCCTTCTTCCTCTCCACGACCCGAACATACATGTCGGGGTCTTTCTGCTGGCTGGGCCGCTTCATCCGGTCGCCCTTCACGTCGGTCTGCGCGCAGCAGCCTACCAGGTCTTCCTTCTGGAATCTCTCCACCCATTTCTTAAAATTCTCGTGATATTGAGTTGCCCCGTTGTTCATCTTGTCCGCTTCGTAGGAAACGTTGTAGATGGCGTTGGAGCCGTCGATTCCCATGCACCGCTGGATGCATCCCCCGGCCGCCTGGCAGAGAAGGCGGGTCATATCCTGCTTCTTGTGCAGGTCTTCCTTGCTCTGGTGGATATGGTTGAAGCGGTTGATCTTCTCCCCGGTCAGGTGGGATGTGGCCGTGCACAGGTCCTGGTGCTTGGGGTTGGCCGCGTGGTCAAAGGTGATGCCGATGGTGTTGATGGTGGGCATCTGCATCTCGTCGTCGCGGGCGATCTTCTCGCCGTTCACGTAGATGTTCCGGCGCATCTTCCGCAAGCCTTCGATGTACTGCTGTTTGGTCCTCATGATTTCCTCCTCCTTCTTTCCTGTTTTGAGCTTGTTTTATCCGGGGCAATCGCGAGGCAACCCCGAGAATAAATTTTTCCCTCCGGAATTTTCAACCGGCCTTTAAGATTTCCCTCTTCGGTGATTTAGAGCCCCCAGCCCTCGGATTATATTCTAAAATCTTATGGCTTTCCATTCCTTCCTGTCCATGAGAAGCCTCATATGCCCTGCATCCCTCGTCCCTCGGGAACCCGGGCAAGGCCTTAATAACATGCCTTTTGCACCGATTTTTGTCAAGACCTTACCGGCTCGAGAAAAGAGCTTTCGGAAGCGATTTAGGCCCCCTCGGAAGGATCCTCCGAATTCTCCCCTTCTTTGGCTTGCGCTTCGAGCATCAGCAGAATTCGCCGGTACTCCTCCCGGGAAAGTTTGCGGTACAGATGGTAGAAAAAAGCGCTCATAATTTCTCTTCCCTGAACGATCCTCTTGGAGAATTCTTCCGGGGGAAGCTTTCCCAGGGTGGCTTCGAAGTAATATTTGTGCGACATCACCACAATTTCCCGGAACATGTCCCGGTAATGTCGAAGGGCTTCGGCGTCGAATCCGTCCCTCACTCCGATGCCCACTTGATCCATCTCCAGGACTAATTTGCCCAGGGTAATGTCATCCTGGGGATACACTTTCCGCCCGTTCCGAATCTCCGGGCTGATAATCCCCCATTCCTCCATCCGGGCCAGCCATATCCGCCCCAGCCCCGTGGCCTTCAGGAAGGCCTCTTCCCCCTCGACCTCCGTGGGGAGAAGCTGATCCACGGGACGGAAGTATTCTCTCCGCAGGCTCAGCAGGGATTGTCCCTCGGGGGATTTCTTCTGGTGTTTGAGGATATTCTTAATGACCGCGAGGGGAAGAAAATAGCGATCCTGGAGCTCTTTGATCAGGCGGATGCGCTCTACGTAGCCATCATCGTAATCGGCAATATTTCTTCCCCGCTTGCGTGGCTTGGGGAGAAGGCCTTCGCGGATGTAATAATGGACGGTTTCTTTGGATACGCGGGTCCGTTGAACCAGCTCACTGATTTTCAAGAGTTCCTCTCCTGCGGCACCAATCGGTGAAGAAGCCGACTGCCGACGTCTCCTTACGCCCCGATATAGGCCTTCTTTACCTTTTCGTTATTCATGAGTTCGGAGTTCGAGCCTTCCAGCACGATTCTCCCGGTTTCCAGCACATATCCGCGCCGGGCGATCATCAAAGCCATTCGGGCGTTCTGCTCGGACAAAAAGATCGTCGTTCCCGTCTCATGGATGGCCTTGATGACCTCGCCGATGATCTTGCGTACCACCAGGGGGGCCAATCCCATGGAGGGCTCATCCAGCAGGAGCAATTCCGGCCGGGACATAAGCGCCCGGGCGATGGCCAGCATCTGCTGCTCGCCCCCACTGAAGGTGCCGGCCAGCTGTTGTTTCCGGTCCCGTAGGATGGGAAACAGGGCATAGACCTGTTCCAGGGATTGCTGGACTCCCTGGCGGTCTTTGCGGCGCGGGTAGGCCCCCATGGTCAGGTTCTTCAACACCGAGAGCTGGGGAAAAAGCTGGCGACCCTCCGGGCAGAGGGACAATCCCAGTCCCACAACCCGATGGGCCGGCATTCCCTGGATCTGCCGGTCCTTGAACTCAATCGTCCCCCGAACCGGCTTGAGCACGCCCGCAATGGTCCGGAAAAGGGTAGTTTTGCCAGCGCCGTTGCTTCCCAGCAGGGTGACAAAATCTCCCCGGGGGATCTTCAGGGAAATTTCCCGAACTGCCTGGAACCCGCCGATAAGGGTGGAAAGGTTGGAAAGTTTAAGCAATGGATTCCCCCCCTAGGTAGGCTTCGATCACTTCGGGATTGCTGCTGATCTCCTCCGGCGTTCCCTCGGCGATGAGGCTACCGAAATTCAAAACCGCCATACGGTCAGCGAGGCCCATCACCATGCGCATCTTATGTTCGATGAGACAGACGGTAATCCCCGCTTGCTGATTGAGCTTTCTTATGAGAGCGGTGATCTCGTCTGTATCCTCCAGGATTAGCCCGCCGGTGGGCTCGTCGAGTAGAATGATCTTCGGCCTGCTGATCAAGGCGACGCCGATGGAGAGTTTCTTCTGTTCTGCCTGGGAAAGGGTGGAGACAAAATGCAGGGCCTTGTGGGCTAGCCCGATAAAATTGAGGACCTCCAACACGCGGGCCGTCGTCTCGTCCTTGTCTCTTTTCCAGGTGCTTGTGTGGCCCAGGGCTGACCAGAATCCTCCCCGGGTCCGCAATCGGTAGCCGATGGCCAGGTTGTCCACGACTCGCAATTGATCAAAGAGGGCGGTGGTCTGAAAAGTCCGGGCGAGGCCCCTGCGGGCGATCCGGTGGGGCTTGAAGCCAGTGATCTCCTCGTCATCCAGAAGAATTTGACCATGGGATGGGCGAATTAAACCGCTGAGGAGGCCGAAAAAAACCGATTTGCCCGCGCCGTTGGGGCCGACGATGCAGAAGATTTCTCCCCGGTTTACATTCAAGCAAACATCATTCACGGCCTTCAGACCGGCGAAGTTTTTGGTAAGGTTCTTAACTTGCAACAGCACGCGTCAATCCCTTTCTCCGTGCCCGAGAATCGGGAATTTCTCCTGTATTTTCGTAATCGCGCCCATAAGGCCCCGGGGGAAATAAATGATCACCACAATGAGTAGGGCGCCGAAGATGATCAGGCGGTATTCGGCAACCGATTGAAGGTATTCCATGAGCACAGCAATGAAAAACGTACCTAAAATGGGCCCGCCGAGAGTGGCCGCTCCGCCGATGAGAAGGTAAACGAGCCAGCTGAAGGTGAGTTCGAGTCCGGCCGTGCTGGGGTCCACGTTCCCAATCAGAGTGGCGTACAACCCCCCGGCCAGACCGGCAAAAAAGTTGGCGACCACGAAAGAGAGAAGCTTCCCGTAATAAGTATTCACGCCCACCGCTTCCGCGAGCATTTCATTGTTCCGTATGGCCATGAAACCCAGCCCCTGGAGGGAATAGACCAGGCGGTGCATGATCCACAAGGTGAGAAGCAAAAAAGCCAGGACGAGATAATATTGGGCAGCCATGCTCTTGAAGTGAATGGTCCCGAGCAGTAAGGGAATGGGGTCCGGTCCGCGAATTCCCGTTATGCCGTTCGCGCCTCCGGTGAAATCGATCCAGTTCGCCGCGACGATGGAGACGATGACCCCAAAGCACATCGTGGAGATTGCAAAGTACGATCCCCGCGTGCGCAGGGTAGGAAATCCGATCAGGAACCCGATGAAAGCCGAAACCAGAGCGGAAAAAGGAAGGGCGAGCCAAAACGAAACGCCATCCCTCATCAGGATGGCGACCCCGTAAGCGCCGATGCCGAAAAACCCGGCATGGGCCAGAGACGCCTGGCCTGTATATCCCAGGATTAAATTCAAACTCAAGGTAGCCATGGAGAACAGGCAGCCCATGATGATGATCTGAAAGTGGTAACGACCCGTCACCATCATAGGAATCAGTAAGGCCACGATCCCCAGGAGAACATAAAACCATTTTTCGCGCAGGAATTTCCCCACGTCCATCAGCTCACCTCACGCCCAAAGAGTCCGGTGGGCTTGATGGAAAGGATCAGGATCAACGCCCCGAACGCGTACACATCTTTATAGGCCGCCGACAAGTAGCCGCCGCCGAGCGCCTCGAGGAGTCCCAGAATATATCCCCCCAGGATTGCGCCGGGGATGCTGCCCAATCCTCCTAAGATTACGATAACGAAAGCCTTCATGCCCAGAAGAGCGCCCATGGTGGGGGAGATCATGAAAATCGGAGCCACCAGGCAAGCGGCGGCCGCCGCTGTAGCGGTAGAAATGGCGAACGTGAGCGAGGACACCCAGTTCACATTCACCCCGACAAGCATGGCCCCTTCTCGGTTCTGGGCCACAGCTTCGATCATCGTTCCCTGAGTCGTTTTCTTAATGAAGATCTGTAGGATGCCGATCATAACGAGCGCCGCCAGGATGACCAGGAGGCGCTGATAGGTCATGGTTATGCCGAAGAGGTCAACCACCCCAGGATAGGGATTGGGAATGCGCCTCCCTTGCGGGCCGAAAAAAACAATTACACTCGTCTCCAGGATCATCAGGGCGCCCACTGCGGAGATAAACGAGTTGATGTGGGGTTTGTCCCTCAAAGGACGATAGACGATCCGTTCGATCAACATGCCGATGGCCCCGAGGATCACCATAGAAAAGATCAGGGCCGGCCAGAAACCAAAACCGTAAAGCGTTATCAGGAAAAAACTGACGTAAGCGCCCAGCATGTAAAGATGGCCGTGGGCGAAATTGGGCACATTCAGGATGCCGAAAACCAGGGTCAGTCCCAAGGCCACAATGGCATACGTACTGCCCAACATCACGCCATTGAATATTTGCTGCAATAATAGATCCATATGTTCCGCTCACCGGACCTGGTAGGAGACGAAGTCAGTTCTTTCCGTCAGGCTTGCGCAGGCGCGGATCCGGAGGCACAAAAGTTAGGCGATCTCCGGCTCCGCGCACAAGACAATTGGGTCGATCCGAATCCGCCGCCCATTTGCGGACCAGAAACGGCCCCTACTCTATTCAGGGGGAAAGAAGGTTCATCTTATTGCTCTTTTTCCCACTTGTGGTAAACCCACTTGGCGTTCCCGAGCGCGGGATAATCGGCCTTCAGTTTGTTGAACTCCTGCTCATTCTTGCACCACCAAGAGAGTAGCTCCACGGGCCCGTACTTTCCGGAGGCATTGATCATTTGCTGTGACCCCGGACAATACATGCGCCCTCCGGGGGTGATTCCCGTGAATTCAGAGGGGAACTTATTCCCGAGGAGAGGGAAGGCTTTCGGAAAGGACGCCCGAATTTTATAAACATCGCTCACCGACCCCGCTGCCACCATCGCTTTGGAAAGGGCATACATGGAATTGTAATTCAGGATCACTTCCCAGGTGGCCATGCGCTTGTATATTTCCTTGTACTTCTTCACAAACGCGGGGGCCGCTTCCGTGGGGGAATCGGCGACGGCCGCGGTCCCGATCAAATTGCCCATCAGCTTGGTGCTTTTAAGGATATTTTCGATGTAATCCATTTTCGCCTGATCGATTAGGATGAACCCGCCCTTAAAACCCAATCCGCGGGCCTGCTCGATCACCAGGGCCGTGGTGGCGGGAGGGCCCCCGATAAGGAGGACATCGGGCTTGGTGGCCAGCGCGGCAGTCAACGGAGCGGAAAAATCAGTCTCCGTGTAATAGTTGGCCGGCTTGTCCGCGGTGATCTCGCCGCCGTGAGACGTCCAGTATTCCTTGAAGGCGTGCCGCCATTCGTCACCGTAGACGCCCAGGGTTACGACCATGGCGCATTTCTTCCAACCCAAGGAAAACGCTTGATCGGCAAAACCTTTCACATACACCGTGAACGGGGGCGGGCTGGAGGTCAGCAGTTTGTTGCCAATCTCCATAACCTTGGGGGTACTCGTATACGCCATCAGGAGAAATTCGTTCCCTTTTTCCTCGTTGATTTTGGCCATAGGGAAGATCGTAGTAGATACCGCGTTAAAAATCGCGGGAGCTTGGTTCTGGTCGCGCAGACGTCGGGAATTGTTCACGGCGCTCGTGGGGTTCGCCTGGTCATCCAGCTTCACCAGCTTGAAAGCATACTTCTGTCCGCCCGCCGTAATCCCGCCGGCTGCGTTGATATCATTAATGGCCATTTCAACACCATTGGCGCAGTCCTGGCCGTACTCCGCGGCGACCCCGCTTAAAATTCCGCTGTACCCGATCACCACATCTTTCGGGGCTTGAGCTGAGACGTCAGCGGGCGGCCAGGCAGCCACTAAAGCCACGGCCAGGAAAAACAGGAAGCCGGCAAATCTTTTCCCCTTTTTCATCTCTCTGTCCTCCTCAGTTCTGTTAGATTGGACTCACGGCCCAGGATTTCGGCAACTTGGGGTACCCGGTAAGGGAGAGATCTCCCCGGAAACCTCCCTACGCGCTAACCTTTCTAAAGAGTCTTTTCCCCAGGCGAGAAGATGCTCTGCATTTAATAGTCAAACCGGAAAAATTTGTCAAGGAAAATTTTGTACCCCAAAGATTTTTCTTGACTTTTATGCATAGCATTTAGTAATACTCATTACCAAATCTATCCCCGGTTATATTGATTTTTAACTCCCGGAACGAGCCGGAAAGGTTAAAACACAGCTGTCAGCCAATTGCTGAAAGCTGAACGCTAACTTCATTTCAGGAGGGAAAGATTATGGAGTCCAAACCCTGGCACCGGCATTATGATTACAACGTTCCCACCACCATCCGCTACCCCCGGATAGCCGCCCATGACCTTCTGCAACTGCCGGCCAATTCCTACCCGGAAAAGCCCGCTTTGAATTTTTTCGGGACGGAAATGACTTTCTGGGAATTGCGCCAACAGTCCCTCCGCATGGCCAATGCCTTGGGCGCTTCGGGGGTGAAAAAGGGGGACCGGGTGGGGATCCATCTGCCGAATTGTCCCCAATACCTCATCTCCTATTTTGCGGTCCTCTCCCTGGGGGCGGTGGTGGTCAACATGAACCCCATGTACACCCCGGATGAGCTGAAGCTCATCGTGGAGAGCACCGGGCTCACCGCGCTCATCACCTTCGACATGGTCCTCCCAAATATCCGTATCCTCTGTAAATCGGTCTCCATCCCCCGGGTCATCGTGACCAAGGTAACCGACTACAT
>PMCE01000375.1:1735-5824 GCA_003154025.1 Syntrophaceae bacterium | reverse complement strand
TGTTCCTCCACACCGTTATTCCCATACCCCAGGACATTCCATCCGGCCTGCAGGGGCTGCTGATTCCCCTCCGAATCCGTCGCCCTGGCCAGGAGACAATAGGCGCCCTCCTTCGCCGGGTTCCACACATACTGCCACTGGCGCCACGAGAAAGGTTCATGGGGGCCGATGAATTCTCCCGGCGCCCAGGCGCGGCCTCCATCCACGGAGACTTCGATTTTGGTCACGGTCTTCTCTCCGCCATAGGCCGCCCCCAGAATCCCGATGGGTCCATTTTTCAAAGTCTCGCCGGCCAAAGGTTGGGTGATGATGGATTTCAGGGAGATCCTGGTCACCACGGTTCCCGACGCCGGGTCCTCGTCCTTCTGGAAGATGCGGTAAACTTTATCCATGTAATGCCCTTCATAGGGCCGGTCGAGGACCGTGATCCTTTTCAACCATTTGGCGCAATTCGCCCCCGTCCAGCCGAGAGCCAGGACTCGGAGCGGGAAGCCGTGCTCCAGAGGCAGAGGCTCACCATTCATCTCGAACGCCAGCAGGGTGGATGTCAGGGCCTTATCCAGGGGAATGCTGCGAATGAACTTTAATTTTGCCGCTCCATAAGGTTCATCCATCCCCTCGAAGGCCACATGCCGGGCGGTTCCCCGCGGCCTGACGATCCGCAGCAGATCCTTCAGCCAGATTCCTCCCCAGACGGCATTTCCCACTCCCCCGATCGTCCACGGGTTGCCGCTGGCCTTCTCCCGGAGGAGGGACCGGCCGTTTCCCGAGCACTCCAGCGTGTTGGCGGCGATGGCCTTGGGAAGCCGCAGAAGCTCCTCGAAACCGAATTCCCTGGGATTTTCCACTTCTCCCTCAACCGTGAGCCGCCAGTCGGGCAGCGCAACGGCGGACTTCATCTCCGACTGGTTGCGGTGGAAGAAGACCGCATTGGCCGTGATCCAGGACCGGAGGGCTTCCACGGGAGTTTCCGCGTTCAACGGTTTTTCGGTCAGGACCCGCATTTTGTTTTCCATATTCCCTCGGTTTCCAAGCCTACTAAAAAATATAACACAAAGAAGACGGAGGTTAAAGCCGGGAGCAGGAGAAAACCGCCAACCAGATCGGAAGAAACGACCCACAATAGGGTGGAATTTTTGGGGGGGTCGATGTTATTATTACGCATTGAGAAACCAAGAAACATGACTCTGGTGAGAGAGAAGGAGGTTTTCCTATGGATTGGGGAATGCAAAACCGTCTGGGCAGGCTGGTCAAAGAGGACGGTCATTGTTTTTTTCTTCCCATCGATCACGGATACTTTCAGGGCCCTACCTCCAAGCTGGAAAAACCGGGGGAGACGATCAAACCCTTGATGGCCTATGCTGACGGCCTCTTCGTGACTCGCGGGGTCCTCCGGGCCGCCGTGGACCCTAGAAATTGTCCTCCCATCATCCTCCGGGTCTCCGGGGGAACCAGCATCATCGGGAAGGACCTGGCCCACGAGGCCATCACGACTTCCATGGATGAGGCGGTCCGGCTGAATGCGGCGGCGGTGGGAATGTCCGTCTTTGTGGGCAGCGATTACGAGTATGACTCCCTGGTAAACCTGGGGAAACTGGTGGACGAGGGTCAGAAGTTCGGAATTCCCATCATGGCGGTCACCGCCGTGGGCAAAGAACTGGAAAAGCGGGATGCCCGCTATCTATCGCTCGCCTGCCGCATCGCCGCCGAGTTCGGCGCCACCATCGTCAAGACCTACTGGTGTGCGAACTTCGACCGGGTGGTAAACGGCTGCCCGGTCCCCGTGGTCATGGCCGGCGGGCCCAAGTGCGAGACCGAGCGGGAGGTCTTCGATTTCGTTCACGACGGGATGCAGAAGGGGGCCATCGGGCTGAACCTGGGGCGGAATGTCTGGCAGCATGAACATCCCGTGGCCATGATGAAGGCGCTGCGGGCCGTCGTTCACGAGAAGGCCTCGGGGAAGGAAGCGGAAAAGATTTTTCAGGACGAAAAGAAGAAAAAGTAAATCGCCGGTGAAGGCATGCATTTCCCTCAAAACCTCAATTCTTTGAGCCTTTGAATACCTTGCCCCCTTGCCGGGGAAGGTTGGGATGGAGGGAATGAATGAACGCAAAGCTCGAAACCTGGGAAAACATATAACGGACTCTGAAGGAATGCTGTGGAAGCACCTGTGCCTCCGTTGCTCTTTCCCCCCACCTTCATCCTCCCCCGCAAGGAGGGAGGAGATTCTCGATACGAATACCAAAACCCTTTCAAATGGTGATCTTCGATGAAAAGTCTCTTCGATCCCCAACAGGCTCAGGACTTCATCTCACTGTATCCGGCGATTTCTCCTGACCTGGCGCTTCGGGCCTACACGTCCCGCCTGATTGGAGCGGATCCCAGCCTGGTTTTGCACGGGGGAGGGAATACCTCCGTGAAGGTGCAGGCCAAAAATATCGTGGGGGACGAACAGGAGATCCTATATGTAAAGGGCAGCGGGATCGATTTAGCCGCCATCGAACCCGGGGGATTTGCGGGGCTCGAATCGGAATCTTTGCGCAAACTGAGAAAACTCTCAACCCTTTCGGATGAGGAGATGGAGAACCAGCTGCAGATTCACAAGACCCGGTCCTCCTCCCCCGACCCTTCGGTCGAAGTGCTCCTCCATGCTTTTTTGCCCCACCGATACATTGATCATACCCATGCCGATCTGATCCTGGCTCTGACCAACCAGAGACGGGGGGACGGTTTATTGAGGGAGGCCCTGGGTCCCAGAGTCGCTGTCCTCCCCTATCTCACCCCCGGGCTTGCTCTGGCCAAGGCGGTTGTTGAAACATACGAAAAGAACCCCGATGTGGAAGCCGTTGTGGTCGCCCAACATGGGATTTTTACCTTCGGCGAGGATGCCCGGACGGCGTATGAGCGGATGGTTGATTATGTCGGCAGGGCGGAAGCATTTTTGAAAGGAAAGGCGCACGGAAGGGCGTTGGGGGTTTCCCCGGCGGAGTCGGAACCTCCGGAAAAGATGGCTTCCTCCTTGGCCCGGTTCAATCAGGCCCTCCGAGGGGCCTGCGCTTTCCGATCTCCGGAGGGCTGGCTGCGGAGATTTTATGCGGAGGTTCGGGCCAGCCATGACTTGGCAAAAGCCGCCTCGGCATCCACCGCATCCCGCCTTTGCTCCTCCGGAGTCTTGACTCCCGATCACGTCATCCGGACGAAGAACAAGTGGGTTTCCTTCGGTAAGGTTCCAGGGGATGATGGCGAGCTCAAGCAGGCTGTCCAGGAAGCGGTAAAAGTTCATGTCCAGGAGTATGACCGGACCTTTGCCGAGCAGAGCAGGATCAAGGGAATCCACCCGGGGAAATTAGACCCCTATCCCCGAGTTTTCCTGGTGGCCGGATTGGGAATCGTGACCCTCGGATTTACCCGGAAGGATGCGCGCATTGCCGCCGACATTGCCGAGCATACGCTGCGGGTCAAGCTGCTGGCCGATGAGGCGGGCGAATATGCCCCCATCTCCGAATCTCACGTTTTTGACATGGAATACTGGACCCTGCAGCAAAAGAAGCTGGGCAAGGTTTCGACACTCCCGCTCCAGGGGCAAGTTGCCGTGGTAACCGGGGCGGGAGGGGCTATCGGCCTCGGCATTGCCGATCGTCTGCTGGCCGCGGGAGCCATAGTCGCGATCACCGATATCGACGGGGTGAGCCTGGGGAAGGTCCGCACCGCCCTGATCAAAAGATACGGGGAGAGTCAAGTCGAGACCTTTCTCTTTGACGTAACCGATTATGGGGCGGCGGAGAAAGCCTTTCAGGACATCAGCTGTCGTTTCGGGGGGATTGATATCCTCGTCCCCAATGCCGGGGTCGCCCTCGTAGCCAAAGTGGAGAACCTGGACCCCGGGAAGTTCGACCAGGTCATCGCCGTGAACCTGAAAGGGACTTTTAACGTGATCAAGGCGGCGATTCCGATATTCCGAAGGCAAGGGACCGGGGGGAGCATCGTGGTGGTCAGTTCGAAGAATGTTTTTGACCCCGGGGCGGCCTTCGGCGCTTACAGCGCCTCCAAGGCCGGGGCCCACCAGATCTCCAAGATCGCCGCGCTGGA
>PMCE01000375.1:0-1716 GCA_003154025.1 Syntrophaceae bacterium | reverse complement strand
GCCACGGAGGCCAGCGGCGCCACCACCGGAGCCACGCTGCCGGTGGATGGGGGAATCCCCGCAGCTTTTCCAAGATAACTACGGGTAGGAAAATACAAGAACCTGAAATTGTTTATCCGCAGATTTCGCAGATTACGCAGAGAAACGAATACTGCAAATCCTCGCGGCTGGTTTAACATTCGCTCCATACTTACCGATTCCCTAAAGGAGGGGTATGCACAAAGTCGCCCTAATGCAAGGGGACGGTATCGGCCCTGAGATTACCGATGCCGCTATACAGGTTATCGAAGCCACCGGGGCCCCGATCGAATGGATCAAATTACAGGGGGGGGAAGGTGCTCGCCGCAAGTTGGGAACCGCCTTGCCCGACGAAACGCTTCAGGCCTATATCGAATGCGGTGTTGGATTTAAGGGCCCCTTTTCCGTTGAGGCGGAAGATGAGATGATCCGTCCCGGCTGGCGCCGGGGGATTCCGGGTGGAAGGCCGCCGAAAGCTTACAACAGCGCCACGAATGCGCTCCGCAGAGAAGGCGGGGGGTATGCGGCGGTCCGTTTGGCCAGAAATTTCAAGGGGGTTCTTTCTCCCCTTCAGGGGATCGATCTGGTCATCGTGCGGGAGATCAGTGAGGACATCTACATCGCGAGCGAGTATACCGTGGGTGACGATACCGCCGTTGCCCTGAAGATTATCACCCGAAAGGCATCCGAGAAGGTTATAAGGTTCGCTTTTGAGTTTGCGAGATCCCAAGCCAGAAAACGGGTGACCGCAGTTACCAAAGCGAACGTGCTCAGGCAGACGGACGGGCTTTTTTTGCGGGTGGCACGGGAAATCGCGAAAGAATATCCCGGCATAGAGTTTAACGATCGATTCATCGACGCCTCCTGTGCGCTGGTCGTCGCGCGCCCATCGCTCTTCGACGTTGCCGTCATGCCGAATCAGTACGGGGATATTTTTTCGGATCTCTGTTCGTCCGTCGCGGGCAGCTTGGGTCTGGGTGCGGGGGCGACCTACGGCACGGAGGCCTGTCTATTTGAGCCGGTTCATGGCACGGCCCCTGATATTGCCGGAAAAGGTATTGCCAACCCGGTATCGCAAATTCTTAGCGGGGCACTGATGTTACGGCATTTGAAAGAAGATCGTGGGGCACTTGCCGTCGAGAAGGCGACGGAAGAGGCGCTCATGGATGGGGATAATCACACGCCGGACTTAGGAGGGAAGGCGACCACCCGCCAGTTGACTCAGGCGATTGTGAGCCGAATTCAGGGCCACTTGGGATAACTCGTTTGAACTGAAAAAGGATGGACGGCGGTTTTTATACTCCCTTTGCTGCGGAGGCCGGATATTCTCTTCTTTTTCAAATTTCGCCCTTACAGGCCATACTTCAAACGAATCTTCAAGGACTAAAGCATTCCATAACTTAACAGTAGGTGACCTCTCCAAAATTTGGCGACGAAATTTCCATTAGAAGACGAGAACTTCTTCCTTGTACTCTTCGTTTGAAAGATTTTCTCAGAAGGTGTAGATTTAGTTGCCAACCGAGGTTTGGATATACTTTTCATTNNTTTGTTCTTTGACAATTGAATAGGATCTGGTGATGGCTGTTGTCTTGGGACAGGTCGTTGCCAGTGGTCTCCTCTGGCGATTCCCGGGTCATCTTCTTTCTGTTAAAAGGTAGAGGTTGTTTAATCTACTTTTTCAGAAAGGAGATGGGCCAT
>PMCE01000167.1 GCA_003154025.1 Syntrophaceae bacterium | reverse complement strand
TAAGGCACTCCGGAACTCTACTTCGCCTGGATCAGGATCGCCGCGATTTCCCGGGCGATCTCCCGAATATTCTCTCGAACGGCCGAGTCGTTGTCCAGCCAGGTGTAAGAAGATCTCTGGGTGAGGGAAAAAGCGGCTACCGAACGGGACCTGGCCAGGTCAATCACCTCCCCCCTGGCCATGACCTCGGTGGCTCCGGGTTCGAAGNNTCTGCACGGCCGCCTTGTTGACGTTCGTCGAAACCACCGGGTTGAAGGCGAAATGCTGGATGAGGATCACTTTTCCCCCGGCGGCGAAAGGATAGGAATGAACGACCAGGCTGGGGTTATTCGCGGCGCAACCGACTAAAAAAAGGAGAAACATAGCGGCGCATAAAGCATAGCGAATGGCGCAAAGTTTAAATTTCTTATTGCCGTTGTTGGCCATCTGCGATCCGCCCCTTCTATCTGAAATCCGGCCTCAACCATCCGGTCTTTGGCTCTTCCCCTTACACGCTCTGTTCCAGGCGTTTTCTCTACTATATCAGAATGGCTCTCCTCTTTTTTTAATTTTTTTACCTCCGAACTCCTCACCCCGACCTATATTCGGTAACGTTTTCTATTCCCCAAACCGAAATCCGCAATTTACAACGGATTGTTTCCTTGACAAAAGCCCTCGTTTCGTTGGAAATTGATGAAAAGGGGGGAATTTACCCTTTCATCCGCATGGACCTCAAATTCCATTGTCGCCCTCAGGGGCCCGCGGAAAATGACCGCAGCATCGCACGATTCCATGGAACAACCTGACACTCCCTGCATTCTCGCTCGCCAAGAGCATCCCATCTCCCGCAAGGATATTGACCCGGATGCCTTGAAGATCCTTTACCGTCTCTACAATCATGGTTTCACCGCCTACCTGGTAGGCGGGTGCGTCCGCGACCTTCTTCTGGGCAAGACCCCCAAAGACTTCGACATTGCCACCGATGCCCACCCGCGGCAGGTCCGGGACCTCTTCCGCAATTCCCGCCTTATCGGACACCGCTTCCGTTTGGCCCATGTTTACTTCCCAGGGGGAAAGTATATCGAGGTCTCCACCTTCCGCCGGCGCTCGGAATTCGACGAGGCCGGCCAGGAGATTTCTCCCGCCTCGGACAACACCTTCGGAACCCCCGCCGAGGACGCTTTGCGGCGTGATATCACGATCAACGGCATCTTCTACAATATCGCCGATTTCACCCTGGTGGATTACGTGAGAGGGCTGGGGGACCTCCGGCAGGGGATCATCCGTTGCATCGGAGACCCGGAGGAAAAATTCGTCCAGGACCCGGTCCGGATGATTCGGGTCATCCGCCACGCAGCGCGGACCGGGTTTCGTATCGAGGAAAACACCTACCAATCCCTCACGGCCCATGGGGAAAAAATCCGNNTGGATGACCGAGACGGGCCTGTTCTACGCCCTCTTTCCTTCCTTGGCCCTTCCCCTGCAGGAGGAAGGACGTAGAGAATATTTCCTGAATTCCATGGGAGCTTTGGACCGTCTCCGCCTCGCGGAGGACCCCCTTTCCGATGATTTTTACCTGGCTCTCTTCCTCCTCCCCTTTCTGGATTTTTTCTGCCCGGCGGAGGAATTTCCCAGCGGGCGCCAGGGGCAGGCGGATTTCCACCTGAAAGTCAGGGAGTGGCTGGTCCACACGCTGGGGCCCTTTCCTTTCACCCGCCACTCCCGCGAATCGGCCGTCCAGCTTCTCGCCGGCCAACGCCTCTTCCGCGAGTTTGCCCCTTTGGGCAAGCTGCCCTTCCGGTTGGTCCGGAGGCCCGATTTTTCCCAAGCCCTCCATCTATTCGAATTAGGGGCCCAGGTTCGGGGAGAGGAGGTCCCCCGATTCTCCTGGCCGTTGCAGGAGAAAAAGCCTTTCCGGCGGAGGCGAAAGCGCAGAATCCGGAAAAAAGGGAGAAGAGAAGCCGGGGGCCCGCCCACTACCGCCGGACCCGCGCCTGGAGTATAGACCCATGACCACCCGTATCCACTGGGCTTGGGTCATTCTCTCCGCTTCTTTAGTCACCTCGTTCATTCACTACAGCATCCGGCTCGGGTATGGGATCCTCATGCCCGAGATGATCCTGTCCCTGAAGATCAGCAAGACCCAGGCAGGGGCCATCTACAGCTCTTTTTTTGCGGCCTACACCGTCTTCTCTCCCCTCCTGGGCTTTATGGTCGACCGGTTCAACGCCCGCCTTCTCCTGGCCGTCTTCTCGGCCCTTCTGGCCGCCGGAACTTTCTTCATGGGAATGCCTCAGACCCTTTTTCAGGCCTGCCTGGCCTTCTTTCTTGCAGGCATCGGAGCCTCGGCCATGTGGACTCCGCTAGTCACCCTGCTGCTGCGATGGTTCGGCGGAAAGCGCCGGGGGCTGGCCTTGGGCATCATGTCCATCAGTTCGGTCATGGGATACGGAACCATGGGGCTGGTCCTCCCCCTACTGGCGACGGGTTACGGCTGGCGGGCCTGCTGGCTCCTTCTGGGCGCTTCCACTTTTCTGCTGGTACCGCTGAACGGGCTCCTGCTGCGCGACCGCCCCCGGGACCTCGGTCTGAGTCCCTGGGGCGAGCCCGCCGATTCCGGATCGACCCCCCTTCCCGAGGAAAGCAAAGAAGGCCTTCCCTATCGCCGGGTCCTGCGGACGCCCAGCCTCTACTTGGCCGGAATCTCCTACTTCTTCATCGGCCTGAACGCCTATTTGGTGAATATGTTCATCGTGACTTACGGAGCGCTGGAGTTGAAATATACCTTCGGCCGGGCCGCCCAACTGGCCAGCGGCATCGCCTTCGGCGGGATCGCCGGAGCCCTTCTCCTGCCCGCCCTCTCGGACCACATCGGCCGCAAGAAATGCTTGATCATCATCAACGCCGGCATGGCCGCCAGCGCCCTCTTGATCGTCTGGGCCGGCGATAGCAGGCTAGCTCTCCTGGCCGCGGCCGGCACCTTCGGGATCTTCTATGCGGCGGTTTGGCCCGTGTATGCCGCTGTGGCGGCTGAATTTTTTCCCCCGGGGGCCACCGGATCGGTTATCGGATTCTGGACGATTTTCTATGGTCTCTCGGTAGTGCTGGCTCCGGCCTTGGGCGGATATATAGCGGATACTACCGGGACCTTCGTTTATTCTTTTCTAACCGCAGGCGCCAGCGGATGTTTGGCCACCCTTTTCCTCTTGCCCGTAAGGGGTGAACCCGGAATTTCAAAACTGTGAATTCGCGGTATTTGGCTCTTCTACGGGCATCCTTTATCTTTCATTTTTTTCTTAACCATTAAGGCCCTTTCATTTTCGGCCTTCCAGGCCTTCCGCATATCGACTTTTCCGGCATATAGCATTGTAATTTTCCGAAAATACACATTTTTTTAAATTCGATGGGGACCCTCAAAATTTAGAAAAGAAGGTTGTTTTTTTTAATCGATTTATGTTATGAGTGCTATGAGTGGAATGGAAAGGGGAACGGAATGAGTAAGAAACGATATGCAATGATGATTGACCTCCGGCGTTGCATTGGTTGTCATACCTGCTCCGTGGCTTGCAAGGCGGAATACGAAGTCCCCCTGGGATGCTTCCGAACCTGGGTGAAACAGATCGAGAAGGGACGTTACCCCTACGTGCGGAAGGCCTATCTTCCCATCGTCTGCAACCATTGCGAGAGGGCGATTTGCACCACGGTGTGCCCCGTAAAGGCCACCTACAGGAGACCGGAAGACGGGATCGTCATGATCAACCCCCACCGGTGTATTGGGTGCCGGTACTGCATGGCGGCTTGTCCCTACAACGTTCGGTTCATCAGTCCCCGGTATAACATCGTGGAAAAGTGCGATTTTTGCCAGAAACGGCTCGAACAGGGCCAGCTTCCGGCCTGCGTCGAGGCCTGTCCCACTCAAGCCATGTCCTTCGGCGATTTGAATGACCCCAACGGGGACATCGGCCGGCTGATTTCCACTTCATCGGTACAGGTCATCAAGCCTGAGATGGGCACCTACCCCCAGGCCTTCTACGTGGACATGGATGTAGACATCGTTGGAGCAAGGTGATTCCAAAGAAAGTAATTCATAAAAGGCACCCGAATTCACCCGGTAAGCCCCAGTCGGCATTCGACCAGTTTGAAGCCAGCGAGTTGTTTTGTTCCCGCTGCCGCAAGGCGGTCCCGGTCCGCAAGCGCCTCCTCCTGATCCTGCCGGAGGGGGATAAGTATGAGTACCTCTGCGCTTACTGCTCCAACTCCCTGGGGACCAAGATGGAGTTTGAAGAGCGGGATGTGCAGATCCTGATCTGACGGACAGATTTCTCAATTTCCGCTTCCTGCAAAAGATATCCCCAGGCTCCCGGCGGAGCCTGGGGATTCCTAAAATCAAGTCTATTTCTCTCAAAAATACTCAATTCCCCCCATTTTTCTGGGAAAAAAGTTCCGCTATTATATATTCTCAAAAGTTGGGCAGAGGAAAGGAAGTCGGTCCCCAAAGAATGGATAAAATTTCCAGCTCATTTTGTATGGCGAATAAGAACCTAAAGGAGGTCCTATGACAAAAAAGAAATTTCTGGCCATGGCCCTGATCGTCTTTCCCGCCTTCCTGGCTTTCGGGGCAGGAGACGGATGGGCCCAGCTGAAGGTGGGGGATGAAGCTCCTTCGTTTACCCTTCCCTCTTCCCAGGGAAAACTAGTCGATTACTATAAGGACTATTATGGAAAGCATTATCTGATCATGACCTTCTTCCCCGCGGCCTTCACGCCGGTCTGAACAGGGGAGATGGATGCGCATAATAGAGACCTCTATCTCTATAAGCGCCTAAACGCCCAGGTCCTGGGCGTCAGCATGGATGACCCGATCACCAACAGGTTCTTTGCCGAAAGCATGGGGCTGGGATTTCCGATCATTTCGAATGTTCTGGGTTGGATGGCGAAATCTTACGGGGCCTACTCGGAAAAGCCGCCCTTCGGGCCGGATGGATCGATCAACACCTTCGGTCGGCGGACCGTGGTCATCGACAAACGGGGATTCGTGCGCTATATCAAGGACGGATCGCCAAACAACAGGGAGATTCTCATGCTCCTCTTGAAAATGGAAAAAGAGTTCCGGGGAGAAAAATAAAAGGAGGAAACGATGAAGTCAAAACCAAAGGCATTCGGCAACCCCGGAATCTGGGCCCTCGTTTCGGTGATGATCGCGGTTTTCGGGTTTGGCTGCGCCGGCATGCAACCCGAAAAGCCCAAGACTCTCACCCCCACCGACCGGGGAACCGTTCTCTTTCTGGATCGTTATGAATTCAAACGCCCCCCTCAAAACTGGTTTCTCATGAAGAACCTCGAAGGGGGGGATTTCGACCTGGGGTTCCTGCTTCTTGAAAAAGGTGAATTCCCCAGTCAGACGACCTTTATGTACGATGATGAGCCCTATGGGGGTTCCCAGGATCTAGAGACCCGGGCCAAGTATTACTGCACCCGGTTTCTGTTCAACAGCGGGATCGATGTGCGGGTGACCAAACAGGAAAAGGCGACCATCGACGGGAAAGACGCCATCGCCCTGACCATGGAGGGGGAGAATCCCAACCGGAGCGAGAAGGCCAAATCCAAGGTCTATCTGGTGAAAAGAGGGAACCGGATTGTCTCCTTCGTCTGTACCATGTGGAGGCCGATGAACGGAACCTATGCCCAGGAACCCTTTGACTACTTCGAGACGTTCGTCCAGAGCTATAAGTTCCTGAAGAAGGACTTCTACGAGAATTTTGAAGAAGAGCTGACCAAGGCAGGGTTGTGAAGAGAGGTTTCGGGTTTCCGGTTCCGAATTTCGGGTCGCGGGGCTAAAGCCATTCCCCATTTACCCAGAGGCTCCCACTCGAATCTGGCCATGGAAAATACTCACTAAGCGGCGAGTGTCGGAGTTGGATTCTTCGCCCCGGGCCGCCCCTGTCGGAATGACGGGGACGGCTTTCTTATTTCCGCCCGGATGAGCGCACGCGGCAGGCGCAAGTTGGGTAGCCTCATTGACTGATTCCCATGGCGACGCGGTAGAACTCATAGCCGCGCAGAAGGCGTGGATGTGTTCCCAGGTATCGGGAGCGATATTCCACCGAGCCAATATCATCAACCAGCCGGAAGCCGCGCCGGTCAAGATAGTCTTTTAGGTCAGCGGGGTTGAAACCAAACGTCCAAACTTCTCCTGCGCTTTGAAGCGTCTTCCTCAGTCTATCTTTCCCGGGGAAAGAAATTTCCGGATCAAGCACCGCTCTATCGACGTAGGTGAAAAGGACCTGGCTATTTCGAGACAGCCGGCGCATCGCCCGGAAGGTGGCTTCAACCGCTGAGGCCGTGAGATAGTTTGTGACCCCTTCCCATAGATAAAAGGTTGAACGATTCCCATCAAAACCCGACGCCGAGGCGATCTCCTCAAGGCCTTGACGGTTAAAGTCCAAAGGAATGAATCGGACGTGGTTCGGCAGATTCCCGAGGACGTGCCGGAGGTTTCGGCATTTTGCCTGCTGGGTATCAGGATGGTCCACTTCGATGACTCGCACCCGATCGATTCCCGCCAGCCGGTAGGCACGGCAGTCGAAACCCGCGCCCAGAATTACAACTTGTTCTACCCCGTTTTGGAGAGCACGGATGAGCAGGTCATCAACCAAACGGGTGCGGGCGACACCCGAGGAACGCGCCCCCGGCCACCGGGTGTCGATCATCCACGGAATGAATGCGCCCAAGACGGGAATCGTCGCCAGATTTCTGATGATTCGCAGGGACGGCCTTAGAAAGGTACGGGCGAAAGGATCATGGAAGAGACGGCGGGAAGGGGACCGCGCCGATTCCATCGCCCGAAACAGCGCCATATACTCCGCGGTTCGACTCGTTTGGTTGTGTTGCACAAGGTCAGGAGGGATCCCAATCTTCAAGTCAAGTCCGACAAGTGCTCAATCCTCGTTCCCACTCTGCTATCTCGGTCCTCTCCGGGGATAAAGATCGAAAACATCCCGACCCTTTCTGCCGCCACCAAGTCCTCTTCTTCGTCGGCGACATAAGCGGCCACTCCCGGCTGCACCCCAAGCATCCGGCAGACGTCATGGTAAGCGGAGAGATCGGGCTTGCGCACCCCGATGTCGGACGACACTAAAACCGCCCGGAACATGTCCGCCAGCCCCCACCGGGCGAGAAGTTTGCGGGTCCAACCGCCGACATGGTTCGAAAGCAGCCCGAGCGTATATCGTTGTCCGAGCTTGGTTAGGGTTCGGGCCACATCGGGTTCGAGGGGAACGAGGGAAGAAAGCCAGCGATCCTCCTCTGCCGGGGAATAATCGGGGGAAAGCCCGAAGGAAGACCGCAGCTCCCGCCAAAACTGTTCGACGGATATCTGGCCCAGGGACGCTTTCAAGTATACTGGACGCCAGCGGGCATACGCTTCCTCCGGAGGCAAAGGCACTTCCAGGATATCGCCCAGCGAACGTGCCGCGGTATTCAGGTCCGATGAGATCACCCCGTTGAAATCCAGAACAACCGTGGTAATCCTCCCCGGCAAAATCATCGAAAGCTCCGATTCTTTGCGCCTGCGGCCTCAAAAAGAGGAAGGGCGCCCACCGGGGGCGCCCCCACGAACCCTCATCATCTGAAACGTTCAAACGGGTGATGGAAGAAGCGGGTGGATTTTTCCAATCCACCATCGCCAATCGTTAATCGGAAATCTGCATTCTGCCATCTGCAATCTGAAATCAATAATTCGGCTCCCGTTCAAAGACCGCGGCCGCGCCCATGCCGAAGCCGATGCACATGGAGACCACGCCGTAGCGGGCGTTGCGGCTCTTCATGGCGTGCATCAGGGTGGTGGTCAGCCGGCCCCCGCTGTTGCCCAGGGCATGACCCAGGGCGATGGCCCCGCCGTTGACGTTGACCTTCTCCATGTTCAGGCCCAGCTTGCGGCAGCAGTACAGAGCCTGGGAGGCGAAAGCCTCGTTCAGTTCAAAGAGATCGATCTGGTCCAGGGTGACTCCGGCCAGCTTGAGCGCCTTGGGAATGGCCTCGACCGGCCCGATGCCCATGAGTTCCGGCGGGACGCCGGCCACGGCGAAGGAACGGAAGGTAGCCATGGGTTTGACCCCCAGGGCTTTGGCTTTCTCCTTGGACATGATCACCACCGCCGAGGCCCCGTCGTTCAAGGGAGAGGCGTTTCCCGGAGTGACCGAGCCCGTGGTGGAGAAAGCGGGCCGCAGCTTGGCCAGGGCCTCCAACGTCGAGTCTCCCCGCACCCCCTCATCGGTGTCGAAGACGAACTCCCGGAAAGTGACCTTTCCGTCCTCGGAAACTTCCTGGGTCTTCACCTTGAGGGGCAGGATCTCATCCTTGAACTTCCCGGCCTTGATGGCCGCCGCCGCCTTCTGGTGGCTCTTCAGGGCGAAGGCGTCCTGCTCCGCCCGGCTGATGCCGAATTTCTGGGCCACATTCTCCGCCGTGACTCCCATGGCCGTGTATCCCTCGGGGTACGTCTCGACCAGTTTGAGGTTGGGAACGGCTTTGTTCCCGCCCATGGGCACCATGGACATGGACTCCACTCCCCCGCCGATGATCACGTCGGCAAAGCCGCACATGATGTGTTCCGCGCCGATGGCAATGGCCTGAAGGCCGGAGGAGCAGAAGCGGTTGACGGTCTGGCCGGGAACGGTATAGGGAAGGCCGGCGATGTAGCCGATCAAGCGGGCCACGTTCAACCCCTGTTCGGCCTCCGGAAAGCTGCAGCCGATGACTACATCTTCCACGTCTCCCGGCTTCAGGCCGGAGACCCGGTTCAGGGCTTCCTTCACCACCCACCCGGCCATGTCGTCCGGCCGGGTGTTGCGGAGGCTTCCCCGGGGAGCCCGGCCCACCGCGGTGCGAACAGCAGAAACGATGACAGCTTCTTTCATGGTCTCCTCCTTCTAATTCCGGAGCGGCTTGTTGGTCTTGAGCATGTGGGTGATCCGTTCCTGGGTCTTCTTCTCCCCGCAGAGGCTGACGAAGGCCTCCCGCTCCAGGTCCAGCATCCGCTGCTCGGTGACCATCGCTCCGCTCAGGACGTCTCCGCCGGTGAGGATGTAGGCCAGCTTGCCGGCGATGAATTCTTCATACTCGGTCATGAATCCACCCATGCGCATGGTGTTGACCACCAATTTGATGGCCGCCCGGCCGCCGTCTCCGGCTACAGGAATGAGTTTTTGCCGGGGCGGTTTCCATCCCTCCTGGACCATGCCGAGGACGGTCTGCTTGGCCTCATACAGCAAATGGTCCGCATTGGCCACCACCCGGTCCGTCGGCCGCAGGAACCCGAGTTTGCGGGCTTCTTCGGCGCTGGTGGAGACTTTGGCCATGCCGATGTTTTCGAAGGCCTTCCGCAGGAAGGGCAGAAGGTCCACGCTCACCCCGTCGGGGATTCCTTCGATGCACCGGAGGTACACCTCTTTATTCCCCGCCGCTCCGGGCAAAAGTCCCACGCCGATCTCCACCTGGCCCATGTAGGACTCCAGCGCCGCCACGATGCGATGGCTGGACAGGCAGACCTCGCAGCCTCCGCCCAGGGCCATACCGTGGGGAGCGGCCACGATGGGTTTTTCGAAGTACTTCATGGCCATCATGGCATCCTGGAAGGCCTTGATCGCCGCGTCAATGCCCGCCCAGTTGGACTTGACAATTTCTCCGACGAGCATGAGCAGGTTGGCCCCCACCGAGAACCTCTCGGCGTGGTTGCCGATGACCATTCCCACGAAGTCCCTCTCCACGATCTTGAGGGACTCCTGGATCATCTCGATGATCTCCTGCCCGATGGCGTTCATAAAGGAATGGAACTCCAGGCAGGCCACCCCGTCGCCCATGTCGACCAGGCTGGCGCCGGCGTTGGACTTGACCGTCTTCTTCCGCTCCTTCAGCGCGGGCAGAAGGATGATCGCGGGATTCTCGGGGACCTTTTTGTAATCGCCCGTCTTCAGGTCAAAGAAGGCGAGCTGCCCTTCTTTTTTCTGGTAGAAGGATTTCTTCTTCTTGTCCAGGAGGCTCTTCACCAGGGGAGGAAGGGATTTCCCTTCCTTCTGCAGCCGGGCCGCCGACTCTTCTACCCCCAGAGCATCCCAGGCCTCGAAGGGGCCCGCGTCCCAGTTGAATCCCCATTTCATGGCGTTGTCCAGGTTATACACGTCATCGGCGATCTCGGGGATTCTCTTGGCCGCGTAGAGCAGGGATTCGCCGGTGACTTTCCAAGCGAACTTCCCGGCGCGGTCTTCGGCGTACATCAGGGCTTTGGCCCTGTCGGGTCCGGAGGCCGCCTTGGCCGCGTCCAGGGAGGGGTATTTGATCTTCTGCGAGTGGCGGTATTCCATGGTTTTAGGGTCCAGCACCAGCTTCTCTTTCCCCGCTTCCGATTTCACTCGTTTGTAAAAGCCCTGGCCGCTTTTATTGCCGAGCCAGCCCTTCTCCAGCAACTTCTGGACGAAATCGGGGATCTTGAAAACCTCCCGCATCTCGTCGTTGGGGACGTTGTCGTAGATATTCTTGGCCACGTGGGCAAAGGTGTCCAGGCCCACCAGGTCGGTGGTGCCGAAGGCGGCGCTCCTGGGCCGACCCATGGCCGGTCCGGTGATGGCGTCCACCTCCTCGATGGAGTACCCGTCCTCCACCATGGCCTTCATCAGGTAGAGCATCCCGAAGATCCCGATCCGGTTGGCGATGAAGTTGGGCGTATCCTTGGCGTAGACGATCCCTTTGCCCAAGACTTTCTCACCGAACTTGGCCATGAATTCCACCACCTCGGGAAGGGTCTCCGGCAGGGTGATGATCTCCAGGAGTTTCATGTACCGCGGGGGGTTGAAGAAGTGGGTCCCCAGGAAGTGCTGCTTGAACTCCGGGTCCATGCCCGCGGCGATGTCTTTGAGGGGAATCCCGGAGGTGTTGGTGCTGGTGATCGTCCCGGGCTTGCGCACGGCCGCCACCTTCTTGAAGAGCTCCTGCTTGATCTTCAGGTTCTCCACCACCACTTCGATGATCCAGTCCACTTCCGTCAGGCGGGAGAGATGGTCTTCGAAGTTGCCCACTTCGATGAGGCCGGCGAATTCGGGGATGGCCAGGGCCGCGGGCCGCATCCTGAGCAGGTTCTGCTTTCCGGTGGCGGCAAAGCGGTTGCGGACCCTCGCGTCCTTGAAGGTCAGCCCCTTCTTCTCCTCCTCCGGGGTCAATTTGGGGGGAACGATATCCAGCATGAGCGAGGGGATGCCCACGTTGGCCAGGTGGGCGGCGATGGTCGCTCCCATGACCCCAGATCCCAGTACGGCGACTTTCTTGATTTTCCTTTCCATGCTTCCTCCGATCTGCAAGGTCAACGAACCGATTCTTCCGGGGTTCTCATCTTCCCGGACCATTTGCGAAACAAAGTGCCCCTAAAGATCAACCATCCTTGGCCGCCGGTTCGGCTCTTCCCTTCCGGTCCCGGATCACCTCCTTCTCTGCCTCCTCATTCGGCGTTTTGAATCAACCGCTTGCAAACTTTAATGGATTTCTGCAGGTCTTCCTCCGCGATCCCCCGGGTCAGGTGTTTGTATGCCCGGGAAACAACTTCGTCCAGCTTCTGTTCTATCTCCCTTCCCCGGGAAGTCAGCCAGATCTGATAGGCCCGCCGGTCCGTAGGGTGGTCCTCCCGACGGACCAACCCGGCCCCCTCCATCCGGTCGATCAGGCTGGTCATGGTGGACTTCTCCAGCTGAGCCTTTTCCCCCAGGTCGGTAATGCTCAATCGGTCGTTATCCCACAGAGCCTGCAGCACGGCAAAGTAGGCCACGGAGACATCCGCGTGCCCGTTTTCGCGCAGCAAGCGGTTTACGGCGTTGTTCATGGCCCAGGTAGCCCTGGAGAGAAGAAATCCCATTTGATATTCCATTTTCATAGCTTGGCCCTTTCTACGAAGGGGAAGGTGAGAAGGATCGAGGCAGAAAGTTCGATTGCATACTATATGAACTAATACTAATATGTCAAGAAGATTATACCGGCAGCAACACCTTNNGGCGCTGCCCGAGGACCGTCATGCAAAAGGCTTGACTAGAGGAGTAGCTCGCGGCCTTGGATCCCGTTTCGATCAAGATGGGAAAAATAAGGAGATTCGCTGGCTGGTTTTGTCTTTTCGCTAGGCCATTCGCTCTCGGCCCTTTACGCTTTTAAGGAAATCACTGTTTGGGTGGGCTGAGCAGGGATTCGATTTCCTGTTGAACCGCCAGGGCCCATTCGGTCCGTTCCCATTGCTGGGATTTCTGGACATAGGCGAGGGCTTGCTTCCACTTGCGCCGGGCTGAACTTTTTTTTCCCAATTGTTTCTGGATCAATCCTGATTTCAAATAATTGTCAGCCATCACGAGGTTTGGGAAAAAGAGGATATCCGTCCCTTCAAAAAGAGTGTATTCGGCCGAATCCTGGTTGATGTACCTCAGCACAACCCTCAAAAACTCATTGGAGGCATCGTATAGCTTCTGGGCCTCCGGGTATTGCTTCTCCTGGTATTTCTTCTCTGCTTTGGTCTTCTGCTGCACTCCTCCCCGGTAAAAATCGCGTACCTCCTTGGCGTTCTCCCAAAGGATCTCCAATCCCTCCTGTTCCTCCATGACCGCCTCCAAATTCGCCTTCTGTAGAGGGACCGACGGGGAGTCGGAGGCGGGTGGAGCGCTGGCCATGCACCCCGACAGGGTGACGAGGAAGAAGACCAAGGCCAGGTTTTTGGTAGTTTTTTTCACCTTTCCCCCAGGAGCCGGTCGATGATGCTCAGGGCTTCCACCCCGGTCCATTCGGCCGTTCCAACCACCCGGTAGCGGAGCAATCCCTTCGCGTCCACCAGGTAGGATGTAGGATGGACCCATAGCCCCAGAAGCTTTCCCACCTTATTCTTTTCGTCCAAGAGAATGGGAATGATCGTAGGATTCTTCGCCAGGAATTTATGGATCGTTTCCCGGCTTTCTTTGGTGTCCACCCCGAATACCGCCAAACCCCTGGATCGATACTGCCCATTGAGTTTTTCCAGTGAAGGAGCCTCCTTCAGACAGTTGGGTCACCAGGTGGCCCAGAAGTGGAGGAGGATGACTTGTCCCTTGAATTCTTTGATGTGAATGGGTTTCCCCTGGAGGTCCTCCAGAGAGAAATCGGGAAGGGGTAAGGGCTTGGCGTAGGACTGAAAAATACTCGTCCCCCCACCCTGGGACCAGGCCGGTTCAGTCCCCTGGATTCCCAGTAAAATAAGCCCGGTCAATCCCGCCACTGCCAGGATCACAGGCCTTCTGGTTCTCATTTTTCCCGATCCTTTCCTCGCAGGATTTCCTGCTTTCTTTTATAACACAGGATTCGCGGACCGACAAGGATTTCCGTTTACCAGCCGAAAAGAGCTTTTCTAAGACTTTTTACGAGGGAAAAATCCTTTTTCTCGTTGAATTTTTTGGTGAATATTTTTCTTGACTAAAAAATCATTATTTGTTAGCCTTTCAATAAATTGATTTCCTTTTCATCAAGAATGAAAGGGAAGGATGAAGTGTCCTTGAAAATCTTACGAGATTTAGAAATTCATCTGAAAAGGAAAGGAGGTGAAGGGGAATGAAGAAACTGATCAGCTTGGTTTCGGCATTGGCTTTAATAGCGGTATTCACCATGGGCTGCGCGGGTTATGTGTCCAAAGAAACGAAAGTGAAATGCCCGAAATGCGGAGCAGTATTTACCATCGACGAAGGAATCAAGAACATGCCCGGTTCGCTCGGCTAAAGAACAACCCGAATCCCCCTTCGATAACCTGATCCCAGGACCTTTCCATGATCGATTTAAGGCCACTGGACCGGGGGAAATCGATACCCCAATGCATTCGGGATTGTAAGTTGTTCATCCCCACTTTTATGAGAGGAATACCCACAGGGGAAGGGCAAAAGTCCTTCCCCTATTTTTTTCATTGCATCCTGCCTTTTATCTTGGTTCTGGGGATCTGCCTTTTCCCCCTGGAATCCACCGCCCAGAAATCCGAAAAAGATGAACTCTCCCGCTTCGACCGTCTGGCCGAAGAGGCTACCCTCTTAAATATGCGCGGCCAGGCCGATCAAGTCATTGCCCTCCTTGAGCCCAACAAAAGAGACAAGAAAAACGATAGCGCCCTGTTTTTCAATGAACTAGGGATTGCCTACCGGAATAAGGGAAAGCTTTCTGAAGCGATCCAGGCTTATCGGGAAGGCCATGCCCGTGATCCTGAAAATCCAGTCCTCCTAGTCAACCTCGGCTTTGTCTACTACCTAAAGAAAGAATATCCACAGGCGGCTGAACAATACGAGAAGGCGATAATTCTCGCCCCCCGGTTCAAAGAGGCCCATGTCAATCTGGCACTCGCCTACTCTCAAATAAAAAAACTTAATGAGGCTCTAAAGGAAATCGAGTTTGCCCTGAAACTGGACCCCAACTATGAGCAGGCCAAAAAAATCCGCGAAGAGATCCGAAAGAAGCTCCAGGAGAAAAAATAAAGACGAAAGGTTGACGAGGAGAAAAGAACGAGAAACTAGGAACGAGGAACGTTCTTCGGCGCTCCCCGCGTGCTCTGCGGTGAAAAATTCTTGGGCTTGACTCGCAAGATCATCCACGTCGACATGGATGCTTTCTATGCTTCGGTGGAGCAAGGGGACAACCCTTCCCTCAAGGGCCTTCCCGTCATTGTGGGGGGAGATCCGGAAAAAAGAGGAGTCGTCTCGGCAGCCTCCTATGAAGCCCGCGTCTACGGCGTGCACTCGGCCATGCCCACCTCCCAGGCTAAAAGGCTCTGCCCCCACGGCATCTTCCTTCCGGTCCGCATGCACCGTTACCGGGAAGTTTCCGAGCAGATCTTCAAAATCCTCAAGGAGTATACCCCTTTCATCGAACCTCTTTCGCTGGATGAGTCTTTTATGGACGTCGGCGGCAGCGAGAAGCTCTTCGGACCTGTCCTGCAGATCGCCAAGGAGGTCAAACGTCGCATCCGGGAAAATACGGGTCTGACGGCCTCGGCGGGGATCGCCCCGAATAAATTTCTGGCCAAGATCGCCTCCGATTTTAAGAAGCCCGACGGGTTGGTAGAGATCAAGCCCGAAGGGGTCCAGGACTTCCTCCGAGATCTTCCCATCTCCAAGCTCTGGGGGGTGGGGAAAACCACGGAAGAAGTCTTGAAGGGGATGGGGATCCTGAAAGTCGGCCAGCTGGCCCTTTTCCCGGGGGAGAAGATCGAAAGGAAGCTCGGGAAGTTCGGTTTGGAGCTAATGGCCCTGGCCAGGGGCGAGGATGAGCGTCCGGTCTCCCCGGAGTCAGACGCCAAATCGATCAGCCAGGAAGAAACGTTCACTCCCGACCTGGAAACTCCGGACCAGATGAAGAGGGTCCTTCTCGATCAAGCCGAGCAGGTAGGGTGGGAACTGCGGAAACAGAAGTTGAAAGGGTCAACGGTCACGGTGAAGGTCCGCTATCCGGATTTTACCCTGGTCACCCGAAGCCTGACCCTACCTTTCCCTACAGACCAGGGCATCGAGATCTACCAGACCGCCCTGAAACTCCTGCCCCGGACCGAGGCCCTCCAGAAGCGGGCCCGCCTGCTGGGGGTGGGCATCTCCAACCTCCTTCATCAGGATGATCCCGAGCAGTATCTTTTATTCGATTCCCGCCGTGAAAAAACGGAGCGTTCGGTTCAGGCCATGGACCGGATCTGGAAAAAATTCGGACCCGAAGCGATCAAGAGGGCCTCTCTGCTGGAGAGGAAGAAATGACGCGAGGAGACGAGGACGCGGAGAAAAAACCGATCCTTCACCGCGTCTCCGCGTCATTTTTCTCCCGGGCGAGCTCTCCGGCAAACTTTTCCCCGAGGAATTGATAGATCTTCTCTCCGATCTGCAGACCCAGATCGATGAATTCAGGACCATAGGTTTTTCCGGTCTCGGTGCGAAAGGTATCCTTGATGCGGGCGATCCCTCTCATACCCTTCGGAAACCGGTGGATCAGCCGCGTGATGGGGGCCCGGGAGTACCGCAGCATTTCCCAGAGGGTCAGGGTGAAATTGTCCGGTCCCCAGCGGAATTTGTCCGCGTCATAAAGGACGTCGCTGACCATCTGTCCGAGGTTTGATTCAATCCTCTTGGGTTCGACGAAGGCCTCGTGGTTGGCAATCGCTTCGACGATGATCCGGCCCTCTTCTTCGGAGAAGGCGAAGGAACGGAGGACCGTCCGGGAGGCCTCGGCCCCCCGCCGGGCGTGATCCTTTTCCCCCCGGCGCAGGTCATGGAGGAGGCCGGCCATCTGCGCCAGGATTCCGGCCTGTTCTTTCGCCGGCTCCTGCCAGGAGAGTCGTTCGGCCTCCAGGTAGGCCAGGGCACCGGCCTCCACCGCCACCTTCTCCACATGGTCCTGCCCATGGCCGTAATTGTGTTGCAGCTCCCGCCGAACCATTTCCCGGCATTTTGAAACCTGCGGATCGTCGGAAAGGAGGGAACGGGAAAGGCCCAACCACGGACGGCAGCAGGTATAGAAACAGGGGGAAGGGAACATTGCAGCGATCTTTTGGGAAGCGGCAATCATCTCGCTGTAAATATCTTCCATGACTTCTCCCGGGTTCTCAGCCCCCCCTTTCCACGCTGATATACACCGTCACCTGAGAAGGCTGGTCTGGGCCCAGGCGCAGTTGAGGAGAATTGATTTCCACGGACACGGGGACCTGGGTGCTCTCTTTCACTTCCCCCAGGTCCACGGGTTCGGTGAAGATCTCCCGGACTTTTTTCAAGGCCCCCGCGGGGCCCAGGAGGACCAAGCTGGGAGGTTCCACCGTGACCGTCTTCAACCGGAGAGGCCGGGAGAGCTTGCCCACGAGATGGACCTTGACCGGGAAGAAGCGGGACTTGACCTCCTCCAGCCGGATCCGGACGGCGGAAGGAATGATTTTGGTTACCTCCGTGCCCAGCGGAGAGCGAACATTTTCCGGAGTGAGACGGAAACTGTTTACCCCCGGCTGGCCCTGACCAAGGTCCAGATGAGCCTTCACCTGGTCGGGGGCGATCGCCGAGATCAGCGTGCGCGGGCCACGGATCCCCACCTCCAACCGGTTGGCCATCTCTCCCACGATCTCCATGCTGGCCGGCATATTCCGATATTCCAGCGGGATGGTAATCCAGACCTCGGCATTCGGCTGCCCTCCGATGAACGCCCAGAGCACGCCGACGAGGATGAAGGAAACGATCTTTGGGATCAGGTTGGTGGTGAAGGCGTCCTGCCAGCTCCCTTTTCTCTTCTGCTGCGGGTTGACGATCACCGCCTCCAGGCGGCTTTTGAGTTCATCGGCATTTTCTATCTTTTCAATCCTCCCCTCCACCGCCAGCGATACTTCCCCCCGTTCCTCCGAAACAATGAGGGCGATGGCATCGCAGCGTTCGGTGATCCCGATCCCGGCCCGGTGGCGGGTCCCGTATTTCTGGGGCAGAGCAGAATTGTCGGATAAGGGGAGGTAGCATCCCATGCTGATGATTCTCACGCCTTGGATCACCACAGCGCCGTCATGAGTCGGGGATTGGGGAAGGAAGATGCTGGAGAGGACTTCCAGGCTCACCCGCCCGTCCAGGGGGATCCCCCCTTTCAGGTAATCTTCCAGCGCATCCTGTTTTCTGAAGACGATAAGGGCGCCGATGCGTCTCTGGGCCAGGTCAAAGGCGGCTTTGGCCACCTCCTCCACCACCATCCGGTCGAGCGCCTCGGGCCTGCCCAGGAAGAATCGAATGGGGCTCATGCGGTCCAGAACCTGGCGGATCTCCGACTGGAAGACGACCACGATGATGACCAGGATGACGGCCCAGAGGTACTGGAGNNGCCCGGGTGCCCTGGATCCAGACGTAAAGCCGATAGAATACAAAGGTGATAAGGAGGATATCGACGACATCCTGCCAGCGGATGCTGAGAAGGGCTTCTCTCAGGTATTGAATATCGGAACCTCCCGGGAAGGTTTGTTTGTCGTTATCTTAATATAAAGCGGGGGCGAAATCCACCTTTCAAATGCGGAATTCATGATCGTTGCTCGTTTCTGGTTGCCCGTTACTCGTTACCCAGCAACGAGCAACGAGGAACCAGGAACGGTTTTCCCTCCCGGATTCTAAGCCAGCCGGAGAACTTTCTTTACCACCTCCTCCGGATTCCGGCCCAGGACCCGGATCATGGGTTCCTTGCCCACATCCCCCCGGTCGAAGATGAGGTCGGGAATCTTTTTGGCTTTGCGCAGCACCTGCTCCACTCCCCAGGAAAGAGAGGACCCCTCCCGGCGCTTCACCCACGCCGGCTCNNAGGTCTTCCCCAAAACGCACGTTCATGGCCGAGCGCATCTCCGGGTCGAAGCGCATGCTGGTCAGGATGATCTTGGCGATATGCTGCGAGGCTCCGAATTCCGGGTCCGAGACCTTGACCACTTCGCTCCCCAAACGCACGAATCTCCCCGGGAACGCGGCCACTTCTTCGGGGTCCTGGGCCGCAGACAGGCCATACCCCAGGTTCGACTGCACCTCCGGAAACAGATGCCCCGCTTTCATCTCCTGGAGGAGATGGAAAGCTGCCTTGAGACGCTGAACCACTGTATATCGTTCTCCGTCGCGGGTCGCCGGGGTGTAGGGATTGACCGGCCCAATCCCCTTCCCCAGGGGAAAAGAAAACCGGATGGCTGAGCTAATAAAAGACTTGGCCCTCTCCGCGGCTTCCTGGGGGGAGCATCCCCGTGCAAGTTCAAGGGCCATGGCCGCGGATAAGGTGCACCCGGTCCCATGGGTATGAGAAGAAGAGAGGCGCGGGCTCGAAAACTCAAAGAACCCGCGTCCGTCAAAAAAAATGTCTACCGCATCCCCGCGGAGATGCCCGCCCTTGATCAGGACGTTCCTGGCGCCCAACCGACGAATCCTCCGGGCAGCCTCTCTCATTCCCTCCAGTCCCCGGATCCTTCTCTGGGTCAGGACTTCGGCCTCGGGGATGTTGGGAGTAATGACCTGGGCCAGGGGAATCAACTCTTCCTTCAAAGCCTCCTCGGCCTCGGCGGAGAGGAGTTGGGCTCCTCCTTTGGCGACCATCACCGGATCCACGACGACCCGGGAAATCCTGTACTGTCGGATCTTCCGGCTCACCACGCGGATGATGGCGGAATTGCTCAGCATGCCGGTCTTCATGGCATCCACTCCGATGTCCTCAATGACCGCATCCATTTGGCGAGCCACAAAATCGGCCGGAACCTCATGAACCGCCTTCACCCCCCGGGTGTTTTGAGCCGTCAGGGCGGTGAGGGCGCTCATTCCGTATCCCCCCAGAAGGGCGATGGTCTTCAGNNTCCGACCCAGCTACCGTCAAAACGCGAGGCACCATCTTTTTCCCTTCCCAACCAACGGCCCCTTCACCCGCGGGTTTCTCCCCCCTTGAATTCCGAGGCTTTCGATTGATTTTTTGCTATTGTAGCCCATTTCAGAAAAATGCGGAATCCTAAACCTTTGCTCGTTATTCGTTACTCGTTGCCGGTTGCTGGTCTTCCTTCGGTAACGAGCAACCAGGAACGAGAAACGAACAAGGGTTTTTTATTCCCCATTTGACAACGCCCTTCCNNCTTTTTCTATGCTTCGCGCTGGCCTCTTGTTCGGCCATGAAACCCATGCTTCGCCCCCTGCCCCCGCCCCCTAAGGATTATAATCCCCCAGGACCCCAGGCTGAGGCTTACTATCATTTTCTCCTGGGGCACATGTATCAGCACGCCGGCCAGACGGAAAAGGCCGTTCAGCAGTACCAG
>PMCE01000118.1:16478-18181 GCA_003154025.1 Syntrophaceae bacterium | reverse complement strand
CCTGTCTACCCAACCACCTCCAAGGACGACGCGGGTCCGGCGGCCGGGCTTGACCTCCTGAAAAAAATCGTGGGGGCGGTCGCTCTGCCCATTATTGCCATCGGCGGCATCACCGCAGAGAACGCTCCCCCGGTGATAAAGACGGGGGTACACGGTCTTGCCGTGATCTCCGCAGTCTGCTGCCAGAATAACCCCGCGGAGGCAGCCAGATGCCTTCGAGGTTTACTGGAGGCTGAACCACGTGCCTGAGAGGGTAAGTGATATTGGAGAGTTCGGGCTCATTCGGAGGATCAGCGATCTCTTGAAGAAGGAAGGGATTCGATCTGAGCGGGTAACCGTGGGAATCGGCGATGATACGGCCTCCTTCCTCCCTCGCCCCGGATATGAACTCTTGGTCACCTGTGATTCCATCGTAGAAGGGCGGCACTATCTGCCCAGGTATATCGGCTTCTTCGATTTAGGGCGCCGTGCCATGACCTTAAACATCAGTGACATCGGGGCCATGGGAGGAAGGCCCCTTTATGCCCTGGTCTCGCTGGGCTTGAAGGCCGAGGTCCTGGTCCGGGATATCGAAGAGATGTACCGCGGGTTTCTGGCGGAGCTGAACCCCTTTGGCGCCTCCATCATCGGGGGCAACCTCACCAAATCAGGGAATGGGATGTTCATCGATATTACCCTGATCGGGGAGGTGGAGCAGGGAAGGGGAGTGCGTCGTTCCGGGGCAAGGCCAGGAGACGCCATCCTGGTTACCGGATATCCGGGCCAGGCGGCTGCCGGNNCCTTCTCATCGCGCCCAGCTGGGGGAGGCAATTGCCCAGGCCGGCTGTGCCACAGCCATGATCGACACGAGCGATGGGTTCCTGGGGGATCTGGGGCATATCTGTGAGGAGAGTGGGGTGGGGGCGGAATTATTCAAAGAGAAAATCCCGGTTAGCGAATATCTCCGCGAGGCGGGTCTCCAGCTCCACCGAGACCCCCATGACTTCTTCCTGGGTGACAGTGATGATTACGAACTCGTGATCACCTGCCAGCCACAAGATGTAGCCCTCCTCCGTTCCATCGTTGCCCGGTGCTGTCCAGTCCCGTTGACGGAAGTAGGGAGGATCACGGGTGCTGCTCGCGAAATCGCTCTGCTCCTCCCGGATGGGAATCGACGCCCGGTCAAACCTTTAAGCTGGGATCATTTTCGTATATCCAACGATCCTAAAATTTGAGAGCTCCATAACCTCTCCCCAGAGGGCAGGCTTTGGATGAAAAAGATGAGGAAAGAATAGCATGTTCGACCAAGACATGGCCAAGAAGGCCGCAGAGAGCTTGAGACGGGTTCGGGAAAAAAAGCCGCTCGTCCACAACATTACTAACTTCGTGGTCATGAACTATACTGCCAACGCCCTGCTCGCCTGCGGCGCCTCTCCGGTTATGGCCCATGCGGCCGAAGAAGTAGAGGAGATGGTCTCTTTGGCAGAGGCATTGGTGCTCAATATTGGGACCTTGAGCCCCCCCTGGATACAGGCGATGCTAATGGCCGGGAAACGGGCTAATGCGCTGCATGTCCCGGTGATTCTTGATCCCGTGGGCGCCGGGGCTACCCGCCTGCGCACCGATTCCGCAAGGCGGCTCATCGAAGGGCTTTCAATCCAGGTGATTCGAGGGAATGCTTCGGAGATCCTCTCCCTGGCCGGAGAAAAATCGGGGTCTCGCAC
>PMCE01000118.1:14042-16403 GCA_003154025.1 Syntrophaceae bacterium | reverse complement strand
GCAGTTACCCCCGATCCCCTGGAAGCGGCCACCACCGGCCTGTCCTATTTTGGCCTGGCAGGCGAAAAGGCTGCTGCCCGGACCTTGAGTCCCGGTACCTTTCAGATCGCACTCCTGGACGCCCTCTATGAGATGAAGGAAGAAGATCTGAGGGCGGGAGCCAAGATCCGGGCTTAAGTGCCTTCCCGAATAGATATTAACGAAAAGGTACCGTATGCCTCGGAAGGCGTAAGCAATTGTTTTTTATGAACTTGAATTATCGGACTAAATGCAAGGCACGATTATACGCAATTTTCAGGGCGCGCCCTTGCCGTTAGGCATTTCAGGGCCGCTCATCCTGCTTTCCCCGCGAGGCTCCGCCCAATACCCCGGCACCCTAGCAAACGAGGTGCTGGATTTATCTCCCAATCTTTACGATGTTTCCCCGCAGCTCATGGGCGCCGTCCGCCCGGCACTGTTCGTAATAATAGTAAAAACAATCTCCCACGGGCACGATATCCATGTAGCGGAGGGAACCGGTACCCCAGGGGGAGGACAGAACCGGTTCTTTGCGGCTCAGGCTTTCAAAACGATCCGGGGTCAAACCCATAGCCACTCCGGTTCGGTCTTCGTAAACATCCCCCTGCCCAGTCCGGCCGTCATAGAAAGCGGTATAAACCGGGGGAACATAGACCACGCAGGCCAGCCGGGCCACGTTTCGGTCCCAGCTCTCCCCGGGCCGGACGACATCCCCTTTCCATTCAAAGTGAATGCCGTCAACGCTCACCGCCAGCCCCGTTAGGATGGGCGACGAGGCCGGTGGTGAAGATGTTGCCCGTTCCGTGCAAATCTTTGGCCGAGCTCCCCGGAGTCAAGGTCGCCTTCGGTCCGTAAGGGACGTACATATAATACATCCCGCCGATCAGAAGGATGTAGGGGTCTTTCACCCCTTCGGAGTCCACATCGTCGGGATGAAGGACGGCCTGACGCCGGGCGGGGTCGAAGTTCGCAGGATGGTCCGCTTCCAGCATATCGATCCGCCAACGGTTATCGGCTGCCTCCACGTAGCTGACGTAGAGGCGATACCGGCCCTCCGGGGTTTTGATGAGGCAGGATCTCTCGATGGAGGGAGAATTGAACTGAGTCGCCTTTCCTGCCCAGATGTCGGTGAACTCTCTCCCATCCCTGCTTTCCGCGACGCAGGTCAGGTACCCCCTTCCTTCGATAAGAGGCTTCCGCAAACGATAGGAGAGGAAAAATCGTTCGGCTTCATCGTCGAAGAAAGCGCTGGGGGCCCCGGCCCAATTCCCTCTTCCTTCGCCGGGAGGCTGCCTGACCACCCACCCTTCCGAAGGGTTGAAAAGGGGGACTCTTCCCAGCCATTTTCTTTCGCTCCCATGGCCCATGCTTGCACGCACCTTGGAGCGGTCTTTTTTGTCGGTCATGTTTTCACTCCTCAGTCCCTTTTTTCAATGCTCGCCTGGTCAGGAAAGACCCCAAAAGGGGAAAAATTGGTTTGCCCTGACAATTAGGAGTTGCAATTTTGGGATGCCCCCCGACATAATGGATTTTTGGACAGCCTACTCTCTGGGAAGTTTTTATTCTATCATGCCCCGTTTTCTCCATTCAATCAGTGACCAGGAGAGGCAGTTTCGGCATGCCCATCGGTTACCGGGCCCCCGAGGGTTTGATGAAAGGCTGGGAGAAATCGCTGACCGGTGGGGCAAGCTGGTTGCGGATTTAGGGATCCGACAGGAGTAGAAGCTTGAACAACGATCAAGTGAGCAGCACGGTATGGTTTCTTTTGGGCCTGGCGGTGTGCCTGGGGTCCCTCCAGTATAAGATGGGTTCCCCGGCCTCCCCGGGAACGGGGTTTATGCCCTTCCTGACCGGAGCGGCCATCTGCTTCTTCTCGGGGGCGGGGTTGATCGACGCCACCCTCCGCAGGAGAAAGGGGGAGGGGTGGACTTCCCCGCTCCAGGGCGTCCTCTGGAAAAATGCCCTGGTCATCCTGATTTCCCTGCTGGCCTACGGCCTCCTCATGGTTCCCCTGGGCTTCTTCCTCACCACCATCCTTTTCATCGCTTTTCTGCTGAGGGCCATCACTCCCCAGCGATGGTCCGTCGTCGCCGCCTGCAGCATTCTGACCGCGGCGGCCTCTTATCTCATCTTCGAAGTCTGGCTGCAGGCCCAGTTGCCGAAGGGTCCCTGGGGGATTTGACCGATGGAATTTTTGAATAGCGCCTTGCTCGGTTTCCAGGTGGCTCTCACGCCCATGAACCTCTTCTTCTGTTTCATGGGGGTTCTCACCGGGACCCTGGTGGGAGTCCTGCCCGGGTTGGGGCCGGTGGCCGCCATGTCCCTTCTCCTCCCCACGACCTT
>PMCE01000118.1:0-13986 GCA_003154025.1 Syntrophaceae bacterium | reverse complement strand
CCGGCCCTGGGGATTTCCGCTTTCGGTTCCTTCATCGCCGGGACTCTTTCCATCGTGGGGCTGATGTTCATCGCCCCCCCGTTGGCCGCCATGGCCCTGAAATTCGGCCCGCCCGAATATTTCTCCCTGATGATTATGGGCCTTACGGTGCTTACTTTCCTGGCCAGCGGGCCCATGTGGAAAGCCCTGCTCATGGCCGCCTTCGGCCTGTTTCTGGGCTGCATGGGCATGGACAACATGACCGCCTCCTACCGCTTTACCTTCAACATCCTGGAACTCTCCGACGGGGTGGGTCTGGTCCCGGTGGTGATGGGGCTCTTCGGAATTTCCGAAGTCATGCTCAACGTGGAGCAATCCATGGACCGGACCGTCTTTGACACCAAGATTCAAAACCTCCTCCCCAACATGAAGGAGTGGGCCGCCTCCATAGGACCCATCATCCGGGGGACCGTCCTGGGATTCTTCCTGGGAGTTCTTCCGGGAGGGGGAGCGGTCATTTCCTCCTTTGTGGCCTACGCCATCGAAAAAAGGATCTCCAAACATCCGGAGAAATTCGGCACCGGGGTGATCGAAGGAGTAGCTGCGCCGGAATCGGCCAACAACGCCGCCACCGGAGGAGCCTTTATCCCCCTTCTCTCCCTGGGCATTCCCGCCAATGCCGTTATGGCCCTGCTCCTGGGCGCCTTCATCATCCATGGAGTTCAACCCGGTCCCATGCTGGTGAAAGAACATCCCCAGCTCTTCTGGGGCACCGTCGCCAGCATGTATGTGGGCAACGTCATGCTCCTCGTCCTCAACCTTCCCCTGATCGGGCTATGGGTCAAAATCCTCAAGGTCCCCTACCCCATCCTTTTCCCCCTGATTCTCCTTTTCTGCCTCATCGGGTGCTACAGTCTGAACAACAGCGTCACCGAAGTCCTGATCATGGTCCTCTTCGGCCTGATCGGATACGTCTTCAAAAAATTCCAGTACGAAGCTGCCCCCCTGGTTTTGGCTCTGGTCTTGGGGCCGATGATGGAGAACAGCCTGCGCCAGGCCCTGCTTATGTCCGCGGGAAGTCCGGCCATCTTCTTTGAGCGCCCCATCTCCGCCATCCTCATGGGGACTGCCATCTTCCTGCTGATCTTCCCGCTCATCCCGAAGTTCCAGAAGAAGAGACCAGCCTTTGGGGAATAAAAATGCAAATCCCATGCTCCAAATCGCAAATTCAAAATAAATTCCAAATCTCCAATATCCCATGACCCAAGCAAAGAAAATTGTGACTGCGGAATTTGGTGCTTGAGTATTGGTGCTTGTTTGGGATTTGGTGCTTATTATGCTCTATGCATTTTAGGTCTTCATGAGTAAAATTGAATCAAACGTCAAAAACTCAGAGCGAAGGGACGATTATGAAGGAAAAGAGAAAGGTCGTCATTGCCACCGCATCCTGGCACCAGGACGAGGTTACGATGCTGGAGGAAGCAGGAGCCGCGGTAAAGGTCATCCCGGACAAAGCGGATGAGATCTACCGTTCGGAGATCAACTCCTCCGATGCCCTGATCGTGGGCCTGCCGCCCGTGACCCGGCAACTCATGGAGGATTCCCCCCGCCTGATGATCGTCGCCCGCCATGGCGTGGGTTATGACAATCTAGACTTGAAGGCCGCCACCGAACTGGGAATCATGGCCACCAACACCCCCGGGGTGAACTCCGATGCCGTGGCCGAGTTTACCTATGGTCTCCTCCTGGCGTTTATCCGCCAGATCCCCCGCTCCTGGGAATTGATGAGAGGAGGGGGCTGGCGGAAGCCCCAGAACCTGGAAGCGGTGGAGATCCGGGGCAAAACATTGGGAATCATCGGACTCGGGCGGGTCGGGAGCCGGGTGAGCAAACTGGGGAATGCGTTTGGACTGAAAGTCCTGGCCTGCGATCCCTATCTAAACGAGCAGGATTTCAAGAATGCCGGCGCCCAGCGGGTTTCCAAAGAAGAGGCCATCCGGCAAGCTGATTACCTGACTCTGCATACGCCCCTGAGCGATGAAACCCGAAAGATGATCGGAGCCAAGGAACTGGCCATGATGAAAAAGTCCGCTCTCCTGATCAACACCTCCAGAGGAGAAGTCGTGGATGAGCATGCCCTGATCGATGCGGTCAATCAGGGGGTAATCGCCGGGGCCGCCCTGGATGTCTTCAAGGACGAGCCGCCGAAGGACAGAACAATCGCCACTCATCCCAAAATCCTGGTCACCGCTCATCTCGCCGGGCTGACCCAGGAAGCCATGTACCGCACCTTTATCGCTGCGGCCACCCAGGTGATCCATGCCCTGAAGGGAGAGAGACCTCCCTATGCTCTGAACGAGCCGAAGAATCCCAGGTACTTGAAAAAATGATGATGGAGCAAAGTAGGGGCGGTTCGCGAACCGCCCCTATGTCCACCCCGCCAGAATCCTGTAGGGGCAATTCATGAATTGCCCCTACATTGGATGCAAGGATAAGAAGGAAAAGGAGATAAAATGACCAGTTTCGAAGAAATGATGGCTCAATTGGAAAAGGCGCCGGATGAATTTGCCGCCCTCATCCGGGGTAAGAACGAGGCGCTCTTATCGAAACGTCCGGACGGGAAGAACTGGGCGGCCAAAGAGATCATCTGCCATATGCGGGATACGGATGAGCTCTTTATGAACCGGTTCCAAGCCATCGTGGCCATGGACGAGCCCAAACTCTTTCCCGTGGAGGCGGACCGCTGGGCCGAAGAAAGGCAGTACCTGAGGAACGATGTCCAGGAAGCTCTCTCCGCCTTCCGCAAACGGAGGGCCGACGCCCTGAAATTCCTGCGGGGGCTCAAGCCGGAGCAGTGGGAGCGGGTCGGGATTCACTCGACCCGGGGGCGGGAGACTCTGCGGAATTATGTTGAGCTCATGGCCAAGCACGCCCCCAACCATCTGGACCAGTTGAAACGGGCCCTCGCCGGCCAGCCCTGACCCTCCTCCTGGAACCGAATCGTAGGGGCGATTCATGAATCGCCCCTACAACCACTGCCGACTATCTCGACTTTCCCTGTAGCAACTCGTCTCCTCCTCCTAAGAGTTCAAGAATTCCCTAATCCGGGGTTCGCCGGAGTGCCGGCCCAAGAGATTTTTTTACGAGGCGGTCAAGTTCAGATCATTATTGATTTCGAATCTCTTAACTTGAGGCACTTGAGCGCACTTGAGGCACTTTCTTTTGAGGATTAATCCCCGAAGGCGGGCCTCTTCTTCGTCAATCTGGGAATCAGCGGGAAAATGAGGAGAGCGAGGGCGATCGCCAGGAGGAGCGCGGAAATGGGGCGGGTCAGGAATATGCTGGGGTCTCCGCCCGAGTGGAGCAAAGACCGGCGCAGGGCTTTTTCCAGCATGGGCCCCAGAACAAAGGCCAGGACCAGAGGAGCCGCCTCGTACTGGAATTTCTTGAACAGGTACCCCAGGAACCCGAAACAGACCATGAACAAGATCTGGGCGATGTTGTTGTTCAGGCTGTAGGCTCCGATCAGGCAGAAAAGGAGAATCAAAGGAAAGAGAATGGGATAAGGAATCTTGAGGACTTTGACCCACAGGCCGATGAGGGGGAGATTGAGGACCAGGAGCATGAAATTTCCGAGATACATGCTCGCCACCACTCCCCAGAAGAGGTTCGGATGCTCCTTGATCAGCATGGGGCCGGGCTGCGTCCCATAGATGACCAGCGCGCCCAGGAGGATGGCCATGGTGGCGCTGGTGGGAATGCCCAGGGTCAAGAGAGGAATGAAGGCGCCCCCCGTCGCCGCGTTGTTCGCCGATTCCGGGGCCGCTACGCCTTCGATGGCCCCGGTGCCGAACTTCTCCGGATGCCTGGAGACTCTTTTTTCCACCGCATAGGCGGTGAAGGCCGAGATGGTCGCTCCTCCCCCCGGCAGAATTCCCAGAAAGAATCCGATGGCTGAGCCCCGCAGAATGGCCCCGATCGAGTCCCGCCAGTCCTTCTTCGTGGGGAAAAGGTTTTGGATCCTGGTCTCGAAAATGGATCGCTCCAGGGTCTGTTCCACGTTCAGCAGAACTTCCGATATCCCGAAGAGCCCCATGACCACCGGAACGAGCCCAAACCCCTCGCTCAATTCGACGATGTCCCAGGTGAACCGGGTCGTCCCCATGATCGAGTCCATCCCCATGCAGCCCAGGAAGAGGCCGAAGCAGGCCATGAGCAGGGCCTTCCACATGGGTCCGCTGGCCAGGAAGGTCAGGATCGTCAAACCCACGATCATCAGGGAAAAATATTCCGGCGGGCCGAACCTCAGGGCCATCTCGGCCAGGGGAGGAGCCACAAACATGAGCCCCAGGACCGCCAGGGTGCCGGCAATGAAGGAGCCAAAGGCGGCGATTCCCAAGGCCGGCCCGGCTCGGCCTTGGCGGGCCATCTGGTAGCCGTCCAGGCAGGTGACCACGGAGGCCGCCTCCCCGGGGATATTCACCAGGATCGAAGTGGTGGAGCCTCCATACATGGCTCCGTAGTAAATCCCGGCCAGCATGATCACCGCGGATACGGGGGTGATATGAAAGGTGGTCGGCAAAAGGAGGGATATGGCTGCCACCGGCCCAAGGCCCGGAAGAACCCCCACCAGCGTTCCGATCAAAACTCCTACGAAACAGAAAAGAAGATTTCCCGGTTGAAGCGCAACCTGGAAGCCCAGCAGGACATTCTGGAAAAAATCCACCCTTTCTCCCCCTTAAAAACCCAATGGGCCCGTGGGAAGCTGGGCCTTCAGCCAAAGCTCAAAAATCCCGTAGGTTCCCAGAGCGGCTAGAATCCCCCCCCCGATGACCACGAGCCACCCCTGCGGTTTTACGACCCGCAACATGAACCCCACAAAAAAAGCGGTGCAGAGGATAAAACCCAGGGAAGACAGCAGGAGCGCATAGGCCGTCAAAGCCCCCAGGACCAGGAAGGTTTTTTCCCACCTTACCCCCTTCAGGATCGGCTTCCAGCCGGGCTCCTTTCTCTTTCTGAGGGTTGCCTCCACCAGTCCGATGGCGGCGAAGAGGCAGATGCCCATTCCTGCCAGGAAGGTAATGAAGCCCGACCCGGGAGCCGCCAGGGTCCCCAGCCCATAGCCCGCCGATCCCCAGGCAATGGCTCCGCCGCAACCCAGCCAGGCCATGGCACTCACTTGGTCATGATTGAACGTGGCCATGGAAACCCGATTATTCTTTTCGCAGTCCGAGGGTCCGGATAAGCGGAGCCAGCTGTCCATGGATTTCCGCCAGGTGCTTGCCGAGTTCTTCCGGGCTCCGATAATAGGGGGGCTGGTCCACCTGGTTGCTCACCCGGATGAAATCCGGGTCCTCCATGGCTTTTTTGAAGGCCTGATGGAGGGTCTCGACCAATTGGGGAGAAAGCCCCCGGGGACCGACCAGAGCCATGAGGCTGGGTTCCGCGGTAATGCCGTAGCCCATCTCCAGCAGGGTGGGAACCTGGGGATAACTGGTCATTCGCTTGTCGCCGTAATACGTCAGGAACCTGAAGCGTCCGGAGTCCACGTACTTTTTCCAGGTGGTCGTCTGGGAAGACGCTTCCACATGCTTCCCCAGGAGCGCCGTAACCGCCTCTTCCCCGCTTTCGTAGGGGATGAGCGTCCACTTGATCTTTTCCTTCAACGCCAGCCGCTCCATCACCAGATGCTGAGCGCCTCCCACTCCGGAGGTGCTGTAACGGATCTTCCCGGGGTTGGCTTTGGCATAGTCGATAAATTCCTTGAAGGTTTTCCAGGGAGAATCGGACCGTACCACCAGCCCGTATTGGAAAATGGCGAACTGGATGATGGGGCTAAAGTCCTTCAGCACGTCGTAGTTCACCTTGCGCGTCAGGGGGGCCAGGAATCCTCCCGCGCCCAGCGTCCCGATGTTGTACCCGTCGGGCTTCTCGTTTTTCAAGCCGGCCATGGCCACGGCCGTCGCCCCGCCGGGCTTGTTGACTACGATGATCGGCTGGCCGAGGATTTTGCTGGCTGCATAGGCCAGAGGCCGGGTGGATACATCCGTCCCTCCTCCGGCCCCGTACCCGATGGTCAGGGTGATGGGCTTCGTCGGGTATTTCTCCTGGGCGAGAACCGCGCCCGGGATCGCATGGACGCAAAAAATCACGCTCAACGTGACAGCCAGAAGAATGGGGACTTTGGGGGTTCCCATGTCAGATACCTCCTTGAATAAGAATGGAGCACCGAAAAAAAGCTGAGGGGAGAGAAATCGAAGAATATGATTCTTCTCCGCCTCCAAGTGGCACCCATTGTAGTAAAAAAGGCATTACCCCTGCAAGAAGAAAAGGGTCCCGTAAATCTGCCGCCTAAAGAGAGGTTATTCCCCCCACCCCGCCCTCTCCCCCGAGAGACTGTGTTGCAATCGCAACCTGTCATTGCGAGCGGCCGAAGGGAGCGCGGCAATCTAATTCCTTTCAAAATCTTATGAGTGCTTCGGACATTTCACTCCTTCGCAACGACATAATGACATTACGACACGGCCCCCGAAGCGGGGGAGAAGGCAGGGTGAGGGGGGAAATTATGACTGAGCTTCATTTGGAGAGAGAAAAAGCGGAGAGAAATGTCCGGGAAGGCACCGGCTTAAGTCCTTTTCCCGATGTAGGGGCGGGTTTGAAACCCGCCCCTTTTCTTAAATAGATCACCGGAAAAACTTAATGACCTCTTGGACCGGCTTCCTCGGCCGCAAATCAGGGGTCTCCGCCGGGTATCCCACCGGGATCACGGCCACGAAATCCCAGTCCGGAGGCACGTTCAGGAGCTTCTCGACCTCCTTCTTGGCCTGAATCGGCCCGGCCATCCAGGTTGTGCCCAGCCCGAAATAATGCAGGAAGAGGCAGATGTAAGCGCTGGCCGAGGCTACCGTCTGCAGGCAGGAGGCTCCCATATCGCGGAAGGCGTGGATTTCCCGGGCTACGGGGTCCGTCTCTCCCCGGGCGTGCAAGATTTGGTCGGCGATGCTGGAGTATCTCCCCATGAGGACAACGATGCAGGCCGGTGCCCCCCGGAAGAAGTCGGAGGTCTTCCGCCACCTCGCCACGGTTTCCCCGAACTGCTTGGCTTCCGGCCAGGAGGCCATGAGGTCGGTCTTGCCCTTTACCGCATCCCCCATTTTCTGGATCAGAACCTTATTGGTGACAATCCAGAATCTCCAGGACTGTTGATTTCCGCTGTTGGGCGCCCAGGTGGCCAATTCCAGGGCCTTGATCAGAATATCCTCCGGGACGGGTTTGTCCTGGAATCTACGGATGGAACGGCGGGTCTTGACCAATTCAGAAAGTTCCTTCCAATCAACCATCTTTTTCTCTCCTTTTTTTCCCTTCGGGAAATTATGAAAATTCGAAACTGTGTATCCGCAGATTTCGCAGAGGGCAAGGAAATATAGAGATCGACTTTCACTTGCACTTGCACTTTCACTGTATTTCGCCCGTTTTCACTCCCCCAGAAGATAAGCCCCCTTCATGGCCGATACCGCCTGGGTGGCATAGCGGCGGAGAATTCCCGCAGGATGCTTGAGCTGGGGACACTTCCATCTTTTTTTCCGTTCTTCGAGGACCTCCTGGACCGCCCGGGGGTCCATCTTCTTCCCCTTGATTCCCACGACGGAGAGAACTCTTTTGGGGATATCGATGCGGATCAGGTCTCCGTCTTCCACCAGGGCGATGGGGCCGCCCTGGGCGGCTTCGGGCGAAACATGGCCGATGCACGGGCCTCGGGTGGCTCCGGAAAACCTTCCATCGGTCACGATCGCCGTGTCATGAAGATCGGGGTTGGTTACCAATGCTTCCGTGGTAGCCAGGATCTCGGGCATCCCGCTTCCCCGGGGGCCTTCGTAGCGGATGACGATCACCGATCCGGGTTTGATCTTTCCTCGAAGGATGGCTTCATGGGCAGGCTCCTCCCGGTCGAAGACCCGGGCCGGCCCTTCGTGGGTCCGCATCTCCGGCGCCACGGCCGCGTATTTGACCACCGAGCCCTCGGGTGCGATGTTGCCCTTCAGGACGGCGATGGACCCGTAGGCTTTGCTATCCTTTACCTTGCGAATGACCTCTTCCCTCTTGAGTTTATAATTAGCCAGGTATCCCTCTCCCCTGCGGAAGAACCCTTCCTTCTCAACCTGGCGCAGATTCTCTCCCAGGGTCTTTCCCGTTACGGTCAGGACTTTTAAATCCAGCAGGTCCCGGAGTTCCATCTGGATTCTCGGAATCCCTCCGGCGTACCAGAAGAGCTCGTTCACGTACTCGCCCGAGGGTTGGACGTTGGCCAGGTAGGGAATCTCCCGGTTGTAGCGGTCAAACAGCTCGGCGTCGATCCGGATTCCCAGCTCATGGGCCACCGCCGGAAGATGAAGGAGGGCATTCGTGGACCCGCTGATGGCCGCGTGGACTTTGATGGCGTTCTCCAAAGCTTCCTTCGTCAGGATGTCCGATGCTTTGATTCCTCTCTTCGCCAGTTCCATGATCTGGCGGCCGGATTGACGGGACAAGCGGCCGATGGCCGTGAGGCTCGCGGGGGTGAGAGCGGCCCCGGGCAGGGCCATGCCCAAAGCTTCGGACATGCACTGCATGGTGCTCGCCGTCCCCATGAACTGGCAGGCCCCGGCCCCCGGACATCCGGAAAGCTGGTAATCCCGCACCTGCCGGGAAACATCTTCTCCCCGTCGCCACCGGGTGGCGGTCTCTCCCACCAGGAGGCTGTGGGACATGTCGGGCCCTACCCGGTTGCTTCCCCCGGGGATGTGAATCGCCGGAAGGTTCAGCCGGGCCATGGCCATCAGGTGGGCCGGAACGGACTTGTCGCAGGAGGAGATCGCCACCATCCCGTCCCAGGGAATCACCCGCCCATGGACCTCCACCAGGTCACAAAGGACCTCCCGGGAGGGCAGGATAAAATTCATTCCGCTGTGGAGCATGGCCCATCCGTCACAAATGTCGGTTCCGTGGAAGCGGGCCGGTTTTCCGCCCTCCTGGAAGACCCCGATGGAGGCTTCCCGGGCCAGACCGTCGAGATGGACGCTGCCGGGGTGGCTGTCGCCCCACACATCTTCCACCAGGATCTGCGGCTTTTTCAGGTCCGCTTCGTCCCAGTCCATACCGCAGCACAGGGTGTCGAGCTGCAACCAATCTTCCCGAATCTTGCCGCTCTTCTGTTTCATAATTTTCCTTACTTGTTAGCTGAAAGCTGATCGCTGGAAGCTATTTTTCCCCCGGCCGGACCTCGGTGTTGGACATCTTCTCCAGGACCTTCAGCATGGCCGTATGGTCCTCCAGGAGAAGGCCATGGGCTTCCCATCAAGCCAAGCCCCGCAAAGCCGATCCACTTCACGGCTAATCCTCCTCTGAATGTCTGAGATTCCTTCCTCCTGCCGGAGAAGGAACCCTTCTGAATTCCCTTAAAATTTCACTCCGCGATGAACCGCTGAATCTTCGCCCCGCCGTCTCTTCTTTCCTGTGCTCCCGCAGCAAAAATAATCGCCCTCTCCGAATCCTCAGCGGTTCTTCTCGGGACCCGAAAAAATTCGAATATTCCATGCTTGTTGATTACGAAAAAGGATCGGGGAGCAGTGCCTTACGGCAATTGACAGATCCCTTTTTTCAGTGTAATACTGAACTAGGTTCTGTAGGGATATTGCAACCCTTCAGCCTCGCTGATCTCTCCTGAGGATCTATCCGTGGACCTCCTGACTCATGAGCTTCTCGATCGTCAGGCTTCCGAGGGCTCATCCTGAATCCATGGTTATCATATCCTCTTTCCCGGGTTTTGGCTATAGCCATTTGCCCCGGGGTTTGTCCCGGTTCCCTAACCTTGGGGGGCCGGGAGGAGATCAGAAGAAGAATCTAAAATCCTCAAGTCTCTGAGGAGGAAAAAATGATCGAGATTCGTTTCCATGGAAGGGGCGGACAGGGGGCGGTCATCGCCTCCAAGATCCTGGCCTCGGCGCTCTTCAAAGAGGGGAAATTCGCCCAGGCATTTCCCGCCTTCGGCGCCGAGAGACGGGGAGCCCCGGTTATGGCCTTCACCCGGTTCGATCAGAAAGCAATTACCCGCCGGTCCATGGTCTATGAGCCGGACCATGTGGTGGTCCTGGATGAGCCCATCCTCGCCCTGGTCGACGTAACCGCCGGACTCAAAGAGGGAGGATGGATTCTGATCAACTCCCCCAAGCCCCCTTCTGATTTTCCGGAGTACCAAAGATTCCGCGTGGCCACGGTGGACGCCAATCGGATTGCCTCGGAAAACGGACTGGGCACGGCTACGGCTCCCGTGGTGAACACGGTCATCCTGGGAGCCTTCTCCAAAACGACCGGGCTGGTGGGATTGAAAGCGGTCCTCGAGGGGATCAAGGAGTACGTCCCCTCCAAACCCGAGGCCAACGCGGCCGCGGCCCAAGCGGCTTTTGACCAGGCGGCTGCATAGTTTCGTTCGAAGTTTGTAGGGGCGACCCGCCGGGTCGCCTCTACTGAGTTTCGGACTTGATACCAGGAGTTGAAAATGAAGAAGAAACCGGTCAAGAAAAAAGTCCCGTTGAAAAAGCCGGCGGCTCGACCCAGGAAGCCCGCCCTTTCGAAACCTTATCTCCCCCCCATGTCCCTTTCTTTCGAGGGAACGCTGGCCACGAAGACGGGGACTTGGCGTTACCTGACTCCCGCCTACCAGAACAAGCTGGCCCCCTGCAATGAAGCCTGTCCGGCGGGCGAAAACGTGGAGGCAGCCATGGTTCTCTCCGGGCAGGAGGATTACATCGGGGCCTGGGAAAAAATCACCCTGGAGAATCCCCTTCCCCGGGTCTGCGGGCGCGTCTGTTTCCATCCCTGCGAGGGTTCCTGCAACCGCAGAGAGTATGACGAACCCGCGGCCATCAACGCCCTGGAACGCTTCGTCGGAGATTATGCCTTCCGGGCAGGGAAACGCTACTCTCCCCCGGCGGAGAAGAAAGGGGAAAAAGTTGCCGTCATCGGCTCCGGGCCGGCCGGCCTTTCCTGCGCCTATCATTTGGCTTCCATGGGTTATGGAGTCACCCTCTTCGAAGCTCTCCCCCAGTTGGGTGGAATGCTTCGCTACGGGATTCCCGCTTACCGGCTTCCCAAAGATATTCTTGACCAGGAGATCGGTCAGATATTGGCCCTGGGCGTGGAATCCAGGCCGAACTGCCAGGTAGGCAAGGATGTGAAATGGGATGAACTCAAAAAATACGATGCCGTCTTCGTGGCCGCCGGGGCCTGGAGAAGTTTGCCCCTGAGGGTCCCCGGAGAGGATGCCTCCGGGGTCATGTCCGGGGTCACTTTCCTGCGAAAAGTCAATTCCGGGGAGACAGTCGACCTGGGCCGGCGGGTGGCCATCGTCGGCGGGGGAAACACGGCCATGGACGCGGCCCGTTCGGCCCTGCGCCTGGGGGCCAAACCCCTGGTCATCTACCGGCGAACCAAGGAAGAGATGCCCGCTTGGGAGGAGGAAATCTCCGAGGCGGAAGAAGAGCAGATCGAGTTCATCTTCTTGAGTTCTCCGGTGAAGGTCTTGACCGAAAACGGCAAGGTCAAGGGGGTCGAATGCATAAAGAATATCCTCGGCCCTCCGGGAAAAGACGGGCGCCGAGAGCCTCGTCCCATTGAGAATTCCGAATTCACCCTTCCCGTCGATTCCGTGATCTCGGCCATCGGGGAAGCTCCCGACCTGTCCTTCCTCCCGCGGGAACTCCAACAATCCAAGGCCGCGGTCCCCGTGGATGAAGCCGGAGCCACGGCCCTCGCCAAGGTTTTTGCCGGGGGCGACATCGTGGCCCAGCCCCGGACGGTTTCCTACGCCATTGGCTCGGGGAAAAAAGCGGCCATGGCCATCGACGCCACCCTTCAAGGGAAGAACGCGGCCGAGGCGGTCCGTCTGGCGCGCTGGGGAGAAAAGGGAAGCGTTTCCATGGCCCGGTACCGGAGCGGAGGGTCCGACGGGATGGCCCGGGAAGTGGTGAAATTCCCGGAGCTGAACACGGCCTACTTCCCGCGCCGCAGCCGCAAGCCCAAAGACCGGCTTCCCGCGGATCAGCGCACCAGAGAATTCTCCGAGATCACCGCGGGTCTCCCCCAGGCTTCGGCTCTCTCCGAAGCCCAGCGCTGTTTCAACTGCGGCGTCTGTAATCTCTGCGACAACTGTTTCCTCTTCTGCCCCGACCTGGCGATCTCGGCGCGGCCGGACCGGCAGGGGTACGAGATCAATTATGATTACTGCAAGGGATGCTGCATCTGCGTGGAGGAATGCCCCCGCGGGGCCATCTCGATCGAGGTGAAGAAATGAGAAAACTGCTCACCGGAAATTCAGCCATCTCGCTGGGGGTCATGCTCTGCCGGGCCGAGGTCATCTCCGCCTACCCCATCACTCCCCAGACCACCATCGTGGAGGAGCTCTCGGAGATCGTGGCCGACGGGCGGCTGAAGGCCAAGTTCATCCGGGTGGAGTCGGANNTTCACGGCCACTTCTTCCCACGGTCTCGCGTACATGCACGAGATGCTCCACTGGACTTCCGGGACCCGGCTGCCCGTGGTCATGGTCAACGCCAACCGGGCCATCGGCGCTCCCTGGAACATCTGGTGCGACCACAGCGACAGTCTTTCCCAGCGGGACACGGGCTGGGTCCAGCTTTACTGCCAGAGCGCCCAGGAAGCTCTCGACACGGTCATCATGGCCTACCGGATTGCCGAGGAGGTCCTCCTTCCGGTGATGGTGTTGGAGGACGGGTTCTTCCTTTCCCATACTTCGGATGTGGTGGATGTGCCCGACCAGAAGGCGGTGGATGCTTACCTGCCCGCCTTCAAACCGCGGTTCAAGCTTACCACAGAGGATCCTCATACCTTCAACATCATGGCCGATCCTTCCATGTTCATCAATTTCAAACACGATGCCCAGCAGGGAATGGACCAGGCCAAGAAGGCCATCGCCCGTGCGGACCGGGAATTCAAGACCCGCTTCGGCCGGGGGTACGGATACACGGGGAATGTGCGCCTGGCCGATGCCGAGGTGGTGCTTCTCACCATGGGAACGGTGGCCAGCACGGCCCTGGAGGTGGTCGATGCCCTCCGGAAACAGGGGAAAAAGGTGGGCCTATGCCGCCTGCGCATGTTCCGCCCCTTCCCCGTGGAGGAAGTCGGCAAGCTCCTGAGCAAGGCCAAAAAGGTCGCCGTCCTGGACCGCGATAATTCTCTGGGAGCCGGGGGGATTGTGGCCCAGGAGTTGAAGGCGGCCCTCTTCGGCGCTGCGAAGAAGCCCAAGGTCTTCGAGTTCATCGGCGGCCTGGGTGGAAGGGACATTACCCCGGAAGACATCGCCGAAATTTTTCATTACACGATCAGCCACTCCAGCCCCGACGGGGCTCCGGTATGGATGGGACTTAAGAAATGAAAGAAAAAGAATTCGAAGGCAAAGCTAAAGAGCTGGTGGATCAATACCTGCAATCGGGCCACGGGTGCTGCCCGGGCTGCGCCATGCCCATCGTCCTGCGCACCGTCTTTCACACCCTCGGAAAGAAAACCATTACGGTCGTCACCGCCGGCTGTTTCGGTACCATCTCCGGTACCTTCCCCGCATCCCCCATCAAGATTCCCGCCTATAACACGCCTTTNNGACATCGGAATCCAGGCCATCTCCGCAGCCGCCGAACGGAACGACGACTACATCTTCATCTGCTACGACAACGAAGCCTACATGAACACCGGGATCCAGCGCTCCTCGGCGACTCCATGGGGCTCCTGGACGACCACGACCCCTCCTTCGGAACTGAAGAGCCAGCCCAAGAAAGACATCGTCCAGATCATGGCGGCCCACCGCATTCCCTATGTGGCCACGGCTTCTATCGCCTACCCCGACGATTTCGTCCGTAAGATCCGCAGGGCCAAGGACACCCGGGGGTTCAAGTTCATCTATGCTTTTTCGCCCTGTCCCGTGGGGTGGCGGTTCTCTTCGGAGATCACCATCCGCCT
>PMCE01000474.1 GCA_003154025.1 Syntrophaceae bacterium | reverse complement strand
CCGGGAGCGGGGATCCAGGGCCATCTTGATAAGACGTAGCCATTTTAGTGACAAGGTTTTTTAAATAGATTCAATCCGGATGGATGCCCGCCTCCGCGGGCATGACGGATTACGACACAGTCTCCCGGGATGGTGGGGTATAGGTTCAGGGACGAGCGATGGTTGATGGGGTTATCCCGATTGGCCTTCAGGCTTTGGTTTCCGGTTGGGGCTTGACTTTCTTCTGCACGCCGGAGGTGTAAACGACGATGGCCGACTCCCCGTCCACCGGGCACTTGTTCTCGCAGATGCCGCAGCCCGTGCAGATCTCTTCCTTCACGCTGGGCCTCTTCTTTTCATCGCCCACAACGGCATGGTAGGAACACTGCTCGTTGCAGACCAGGCAGACTTTTCCCTCTTCATAGGCGATGCACCGCGTCTTGTCGATCTTGGCCAACCCCATCTGGATCTTCTGTTTCTCCTCCACAGAGAGGGGGCGGATCGCTTCCGTCGGGCAAACCCTGCCGCAGAAATTGCAGTGCTCTTCGCAGTAGCCGATGCGGGGAACCAGACGAGGAGTGTAAAGACCGGCCAGCCCCGCTTCCAGGAAGGTGGACTGGAGGGCGTTGTTGGGGCAGACCTTCAGGCACTCCCCGCAACCCGTGCAGACCGAAACAAAATTTTTCTCCGGCAGGGCTCCCGGGGGACGGATGAGCCGGTTGTTCTTCAGCCCGCTCTCGGTTTGCATGGGGTTGGTCTTTATCGCCAGGGCGGAAAAGACCCCCAAAGCCATGGATCCGACAACATACCTGCGGGAGAGGTTCACTCCATCGGCCGTCTTCCATCGGGGAATGGAAAAGTTAAAGGTGGTGGCTTCCGGAGGGCAATCCAAACATTTGAAGCAGGAAATGCAATCCTGCTGGCGGTATTGTCGGGGAGAATCGGCCGGAATGGCTCCTATGGAACACTCCCTGACGCACTTCATGCATTGGACGCAGGCATCGCTCACGGAACGTCTCACCATCCGAAGGCGTGAAGCGAGGGAGAAGAGCGTTCCCAGGGGGCAGAGGTAGCGGCACCAGAACCTCTTGCGGATCACCCCCAGCGCCAGGACCCCGACGAAGAAAAGGAAGATCAGCAGGTTGACTTTAAAGACGGGCGGTTTCATGGCTGATAGGATGAAAGGGTTGCTGGGAAGGAACCGCTGGACCTCGGGAAGAAAGTAGTTATAGAGGTAGACGGCAGGGGGGTAGAAGGCGATGACCAGCGTCCGGGTGATGAGGCTGATGGGATCGAGAAGATAAAGAACCTGGAGTCCCATCAAGCCCGTGGCCAGGGCGAAGATAAACACTCCATAGCGCCCTCTTCTCCACGGTTGACCGTCAAACGGTTGGGGCCGCTTTTTCTCCCGGAATAGAACCCGGTCGAAGAAGTCGATCGTCGCCCCCATGGGGCAGAACCACCCGCAGAAGAAATTCCCGAAGATCACCACCAGGAATAGGACCCCGAAGGCCGGAAGCATCCGAATGATGATTTCCGCCTGGGTCAGGAAGGTGATGATGGCGATGAAAGGGTCGAGCCGGAGGTAGAGATCGACCGGGATCCGCAATTCAAGGGGAAACGCCGTTTGAATGATCAGATACAGAAGAAAGAAGAAGGAGATCGCCTGGACGGTTCTCCTTGCCAGCTGGAGCTTTCCCGTCATGCGGCCTTGACCTTCTTCATCCGGACCTTGGCGAGATTCATCTCTCCCAGGCCCAGGTCGTAAGCGTTTTTGATGAACCGGATCTCCGCCGGTTTGAAGGGCTTTCCGGTCTTGGGATGTTTGAAATAGGATGCGCAGTAAGCATCCACGGCCACAATATCGGTTGCCGCACACACTTCTCCTATATCCTCGGTCTTGCCCGGCCCCTTGGGCCCGTTGGTGGTAAGGATCCGGATGGCATCGACCACCACCAGGTCCGGCTTCCGGATAGTATTGATATCCGCGATGCACTGTTGGAGATCGATCTTGTGCAGAAGCTCCATGTCCCAGACGGTCCCCATGGCATTCTTAAGGCCCAGGGTCACTTCGGTGGCAAAGTGCTGTTTGGGAAGAGGAAAAGTGATATAGACATCGGTCTCCAGCACATCCTGGATGAATTCCGCTTCCTTGAGTTTTTTGCCCTTGGGGATATCCACCTTCTTGTAAACGTTCCGCCCGTGACCGGAAAAGATGTCTCCCCCGGCATCCTGCGTGGTTTTCTTCAAGCCCGACCGGGAGAAGCAGAATTGATAATTGTCACAGGTGTGGTCCCAGACGGCTACCCGTTTCGCCCCCGCCTGGTAACACGTTTTGATCAAGCTTGAAAGCAATTCGGGATTGTTGGTGGCGGCCTGGTCCGGCGTCCGCGCCCAAGCGATGTTGGCCTTGATCACCACCCTCTGGCCCTTCTTTACAAAGCGCCCCATTCCCCCAAGAGGCGCCAGGGCCGCCTGAAGGAGCTGGGTGGGAGTTCCCTGCTGGGCGATGACCAGGTCAGCATCTCCGGCGGCATAAGCCACGGAAGAACGGGAGGAAGGCGAGAGGAAGAACATTTTGGGCAGGACCACGGCCGCAGCCGCCCCTTTGATAAAACCCCTGCGAGTGAACTTCGATCTGGAAAGCCAATCCATAAAACACCTTTCTTCAAAGAATTAATGGGACGCGGATAAAAGCGGATGAAGACCCTTAAGCTCCATTGACTTTAGGCACTTGAGGCACTTTCTTTTGGTTGCGGCTCCGCCGCGCTAAGTTTATCTGTGTCCAATAATAATCGATTAATTCATTTTGCCGATCCGGAACGCTCCCTGATCGGTGCCGAGCCAAACTCCATCTTTGTCTTCAACGGCGCAAAAGACCACATTGCTCGACAATCCGTCGGCCGTGGTGATGGAATCCCACTGGTTCTGGGAAATCCCGTAAACGCTGACCCCATTATCCCGGCAGACGAACACTTTTCCCTGAATCACCGCCAGGGAGTGAATCCCGCCATTTCTCAGGGGATCAGTGGATTCAATTTTCTTCCAGCGGTCGGCGGCCGGATCATATTCGTAGATCGCTCCCTGGACGCTGCCGGCCCAGATCTTATCTCCAACTTGGGCCAAAGCCTTGATCTCCAAGTCGGACAAGCCCTCTTTCTGGCCATAACTTTTCCACTGTTTTTGGGCTTTGAGCAGACGGGTCATCCCCCCATTCGTCCCGGCCCAGAGAGTGTCGCCCTGAACCAAGAGGGCATTGACAAAATTCCCGGAGAGTCCATTCTGGGCGGAGTAAAAGGCCTTCCATTTTTCGGTCTTTTTGTCCAAAACGGATAGCCCCTTCTCCGACCCAACCCACAGAACCTCTCCATCCAAGGCCAAGGATACGATCTTTTTGGCCACCCCGTTGTTGGTGTTGAACGGCCTCCAGGGATTCTTCCTCTTGGAATTGTAGTAGGAGATCCCTCCTCCCCCGAATCCGTAGAAATAGGTGCCGAACCACAACCGATCTTTGTCCGGAAGAATGATGGTCACATCGTTGTACGCCGGGTGGTTCTTCCACTTGATGCTGACCCCGTCATCTTTCTCCGGGGGTTCCCCTTTAGTGGTATAAATCTTGAAGACCTTCTTGGCCCGGTCGTAGAGAGTTGTCCCCCCTGCATAAGTTCCAAACCATACTTCCTCCCCCTGCACCGCGATGCAGAAGATCATTTCACTGGAGAGTCCGTCTTTCGTGGTGACCTGTTGGATGGAAAAAGGCTTTTTGAGAAAACTGGCATCGGCCGATGCCCAAAAACTGAAAATCCCAAGAAATAAAAAAAGAACCCTTCCTGTTAAGCCAATCGTTCGCTTCATCCGTCCTCCTGTAAAGATATTATCGCGGATCAGAGGCGGTTTTTCAATAAAGAAATCATCTAATTAGCAGCTAACTCCTTTCCGATCAAGTTGGTCGGGTTACCTGCTTTGGTAAAATACAAAAACCATTATCGAACCAACCTCCTCAAAAAACCATGATCCGGTTCATATCCCTCCGGGAACCAAAAAAATCTTAAGCGCACTGCCGGTTAGAGGATTGATCCGTCTTTCATGGCCTTCGGATCCTAAATCGGAAAAGTGTGCCAAGATGATGGAATGCACCCGGAGGGAACCGGGGGCCACTTTACTCAAATACCAGATCCTGGAGGATGGGGTCCAGGCCATCGGCCTTCCCCGGGAAAGACTCTGCCTCCACTGCTGGATCGGAGAATGGCGTTACCACTCCTCCCGCCGGGGCGATCCGTGCCGTTCTTCGCATGATCATTCCTCCGCCCAATCCTCCCCGGGGCGGAAATTTCCTCAAAAGAAAAAGGACTTGGCTCTTCGAGCCAAGTCCTTTACATCTTCTGGTCGGGGCGAGAGGATTTGAACCTCCGACTCCTTGCTCCCGAAGCAAGTGCGCTACCAGGCTGCGCTACGCCCCGTTCGTATTTCTATAATAAAGAGAAAAGCCTAGAAAATCAAGGAGAATGTTAACAAAGACGGCAGACAGCAGACGTCAGACATCAGACTCCAGACCTCAGACAATAGACCTCAGACTGTAGCTAAAAAGTCTGGTGCCTGATTTCTGGAGCCTAGTTCTGTTTTCCGGTGTCTACAGTCTGGAGTCTGAGGTCATTCTTCCAATGTCTGTTTTCTGTGTCTGGTGTCTCATGTCTTTATTCTGAAGTCTGGTGTCTGAGGTCTGGCGTCTGAGGTCTGTAGTCTGGTCTGTAGTCTGCTATCCCCAACCGTCATAGGTGTTTTAATGCCTGTATTTTCCAAACGACCCGGGTCAAAGGAATCACCAGATGACGCAGGGTGTAGGCGAGCTTTGGAAAATAGGCGATCTTCAGGAGGTTCTCGTACATTTCCAAAAATGCTTCGGCGTGGAAACGGATCGTCCTCCCTTCTTGGGGAAAACCCCAGGCATTCATCCGCTTGGCCTCTGTCTCCTCCTGGAAGTCCACCTGGCAGTCAAAAGGCGGTTCAAGGGAGAAGAGCGGCAGTCCTTCGACGGTGGGGATCCCTAAGATGCTCTTTCGCAACCCTTCCCGGGCCTGGAGGATATATTCTTTTCTCCTGTCCGTATCGTGGGAAAGCAATGGATCTTTATCAATGGCGTAGGTAACGACCCAGTTCAACCGCTCTTTGACTTCTTGGCAGGCAGTCGGGCAACCGGAGAAGAAAGCAACCGGCACCTGAAACGCGGAAAGAACCGTAGCAAAGAGTTCTGCCTCGCAGATCCTTTTCCCGTTCACCAGGACACCTGCAATCCGGCTGGTTAGGGTATGAGCCAGAAACCCTCGCGCATTTCCCCCAGCGGCATGGAGCCCGACAAAGAGGGCAAAATCGGCACCGTGCAACTTTCCGTAGCCGATGGCCGGCCCGGTGTAATACCCGGAGACCAGCTTTACCCGCTTGTCCAGGTAAGCCGGGATGAGATTGTACCCCGTCCGGTGGAAGTCCTTAACCGCCACACCTTTGACCCCTTTCTCGAATAGGGCCCCGACCACCGCATTTATGTCCCGGGTCAATTCAACCCTTGCTTCCTGCCACTCGGGGGTTGCCAGAAGAGTGTGGGACTTCGTCCAGGCGCCGGTGGACCCTTCCAGGTCGGCAACGATGTAGGCAATCTTTCCTCTCATGACCTTCTGGCTTCCAGGAGACGCTGGCTTACTTCGGCGACTACACACCAGACCCCATCCAGGGAAAAATGCTTCTGGACCGTGGAATCAAAAAGGACCTTGACTTGAGCGGGAAACTCCTCGCTCTCTTTCCAGAGAAGGTACGCCAGGGAGACTTTGGGCAGCACTGTCAGGGCGAAGGCTTTATCGCCGAATAGAAGTTCAACCCCTCCCAGTCGCTTTCCCACCTGCAAGAATCCATCCGGATCTTTCCCCCAAGCGTCCTTTAATTCCTCCGTCCGCAGGGCATGAGGCCCGCGGAAAAAAGTAGTTCCTCCCTTTAGCTCTTTTTCACTCACCCAGGTATGGGTGGGCTCCCCCTCTTGGGCATTCAACAGGTAAAGAAGAACCATCAAAAAGAAATAATCGCGCAGATCTTCTTCCTCGCAGAGATCTCCGCGCATGCAGTAAATTCTTCTTTCTTCGGGCAGGACCAGGTATCTCTGGTTGATCACCGGGAGGAGATACCCCTTCCGATCCTGGTTGTAGACAGCTCCAGTTCTCTGGCAGACCTCACTGGGGACCGCTTTGACCAGGCTGTCCCAGTAGATCTCGTGCGTCGAATGCTCGTCCCGATGGTTGAAACCCATCTCACCCCCCTCCTCCCTCTAATGATAGCGTCATTGTAAGTTTGACCAAAGAAAGAATTGTGACTGGTACTCACACTGTTATTCCATTTTTTATGATACCCGATGCCCGAGTTCAAGGCAAAAAAAATCCCCTTCCGGGGAACGGCCTTTTCGCTCCTGCCAGGGGCACGGAGAGCATCCGTAAAGAATATAAAATATTTTATTAAATAATTTTAAATGGTTGAACGGCATCAAGGCATTCCTAAAATTTTTTCCCCGGGAACCTTTTTAAAATTTTTGGCTTGCTTTTTCGACAAGTATGTGATACCATTTTTGGTGATATGATGATTTGATGATTACATAGATTCCGACAACGCCAAACTTCGAGTAATCGAAGGACGGAAAGCCACGGGTCCCAGCATTCAGCGGACAGCCGGGTTGCGAAATCGGTTGGGAAAACCGGACAACTCGTGGAAAAGAGAAGGTCCGGTTTTTTATTGTGGTGTCCGCCCGCGGGATTGAGGAATGATGATGAAGGCTATTGAAATTGCCAAAGTCTTCCATAAACTCCAGCGGTCATTTGAAAAGAGGCAAACCCCCGAAGAGGGAAGAATCCTAATATGGAAAAGTTACCCCCGAGTCGCTAAAAGGACGGAAGTGGGCTCTCGATTCGTGCAGAGAAAAGGGAAAACGGAAAATTCAAACCCCAATTCCTCCAAGGAAAAAGACAAGTCTGCGGAGGCAGCCTTGAAACGTTTGGAAGGGGAGAACCAAATCCTCTACGACCAACTGGTCAGGGCCGCGTCAGTGATTCGGGACCTGGAAACCAAACACGGGGAAATATCCCATAAGCAGAGGATCGGAACGGTCATTGTCTCCGGGCTCCTCCATGACCTTCGCAACCCCTTGGCCGTTATCAGCTCTTGCACTCAATTGTGCCTGGAAGGTTCGGACCTGGACCCCTCGATGCGCGAAAGACTTCAAATGATCCTGGAGAGTTCTCAAAAAGCCCACGGCCTTACCAAGCAATTTTTGAGTTATGCAAAATCATCCGTCTTGGATTTTAGACCTGTCAATATCAACCGGCTTATCCTGGTGATGTGGAAGATGAGTGAACTCGAAAGCGCACCCTGCCAGATGACTTTCGAAGCCCGATTGGCCAAGGACCTGCCTGAGATCATGGGCAGTCAGGAGAACCTGGAGCGGGTCTTTTTGAACCTTTTCATGAACGCCATCCATGCAGTTTCCAAGAAAGGAATGGTGATCGTTGAAACCCGTCTCCTTCCGTCCCAAGACATGGTGGAAATCAAGGTCACCGATGACGGGCCAGGGATCCCCAAAGAGCAGCGGGCAAGAATCTTCGAACCTTTCTTCACCACCAAGGAAAATGGGACAGGCCTGGGATTGAGCATTTGCCAATCGATTATCCTCCAGCACAAGGGGAATATTTCTATCGACAGTAACGGTGCACGGGGGACTACGGTTTTAATCCAAATACCCGTCCTGCAGAATGAGTCTACGGAGGGTTTGGAAGAAGATTTCTTCATCCGTACGCAATGATCGTTCCCGGTCCTCGCTTCAGGGCAGGATCCCTGTTTCCCTATCCCATCACCCCTCTCCTCCCACCCGTGAGACTGTGTCGTAATTCGGTATGCCCGCGGAATGGCATCTTTTAGGGCGCGATCCCCGAACACGTCTCGCAACCCATTTGATGGACAAGGGTTCTGGTAATGGCCAGGATATGCTTACCGGATAATCCGGTCCAGCGGTTGCTGGCAAAGATTCAGGACCTGGAGGAGAGATATCAGAAAGCCGTTCGAAATCAAAATTCGGGAAAAGCCATGCCGCTGGCCATCATGCATGATCTCAGAACCCCGATGACCGTGGTCAGTTCCGATTCTCAGTCCTACCCGGAGGGTAGAGGTCTTCTCTCCTCCGCCCCAAAGAATCTCCGGATTCCCTGGGCGAAAGGAAATAATCCGATTCCTATTCCAGAAAAACATTGAAATGATTTTCGAGTGGTAAAAACGGCATAACGCTTGCAAGAATAATTCCTGACGAGAGGGAAGTATGCCTCTTCCCTATTAAAAAAACTCATAAAGATAACCACTTATCGAAGTGCTTGGGATTTTGGGGGGAAGGCGGAAACAAGAAATTGACGTTATTATGGCAAAAAGTCCATAGTCAATTTTACATAATATGGTATTAGTTACATACTGAAAGAAGGTCAGTACTTATGGTTTCGCGCCCCTAAACTAGGGGATTTGTTCCGCTTTTCAATTCCAGCCGGAGGCTCTTTGGAAAATGCGAAGCACCAAACTTCCTCCGGCAGGAATTTACCCCGGGAAGGGATGATCCCCTTGGAACTCGATCCACTTTTACAAAAAATAGCCCAAAGTCTTGAATCCAGGAAATAATCCGGATCACGACCTCAAGGGAGCCCGGGAATAAAAA
>PMCE01000045.1 GCA_003154025.1 Syntrophaceae bacterium | reverse complement strand
CTGTGATTTCACTGATAATCTTCAGTCATCAGTACTAATAAATTTCGGAGGTTTGGCCATGGAAAAGGGGAAGATGCTAGGACCATTGGAGGTGAAGGATCGGTATTCCGTTCCCGTGGGGACACTCGCCAACTGGCGGTGGGCCAAGAAGGGGCCCAGATATTTTAAGGTGAATCGAAAGATTCTATATCGCCTGGAAGACCTGGAAGACTTCTTCACGGCCAATCCGGTCTTGACGATTGATTCGATTAGAGATGGATTGGAAAGGAGGTAATTAGGGATATGTATCGCTCGCGAAGGAACTTATGAACCTGTTTTGAAATGATATGCTGCAGATGAAATGGAAGGTATAGAATGGATGCTCTGCTGCAAGATTCTTCGTCTTCCGGTCATTTAATTGACGGCGAGTACTCCTTCTTTTTGANNGACCGGAGCGGTCTATGGGGGGACACACTCAAAGAGGCCCAAGTACGAATTTTTTCAGGAAAAGCGGACCGGCTAAAGGACCATTTAGGGTTTTCCTCTCTCAACGGGCATTGCATCTTGATGACTGCCCGCCTTGTTGAAATTCCCTCGTATTGCATTGATGGGAAGATTTCGGAGTACCATTTTCGCCTCTATCCCGCAATCGATGGTCGGCGCTACCTGCACTCCAGAGGGAAACCGGCACGACCCTATATTTTGCCCGTGGTTTGGGGCTTGCGGGAAAAAGCTAATAAGCCTCTATGGATTACCGAGGGGGCGAAAAAAGTGCTGAAATTGATTCAGCACGGAAGGGCCGCGGCTGGGTTGCAAGGGGTCTGGAACTTTAGACGGTCCGGCGAGGGTGACGAATCTTTCCTTTTTGAAGAGCTTGAGGCCTTCTCATTCAAAGGGCGCACGGTCAACCTCGGATTTGACCAGGATCTGTGGGTCAATCCGCAAGTGCGATTTGCCCTCTTCGAGATAGCTCTCAAGTTGATGAGCAGGGGGGCTGTTATCCATTTTCCAAAATGGACAGGAGAAAAAGGTATCGATGATTACCTTGTCAAGCATGTCAGCCCGGAAGAAGCGCTTCAGTCGCTGGAAGAGGGGGCCTCATCCTTTGAAGAATTCATCTCGATGGACAATAAGGACGCACTGCTTTGGGCTTTGAAGAAGACATACTCTGCCTTTGATGTCTTTGATCGGGAATGCCTCGTCCGGACAATTTCCAGAAAATTGAACATCCGCCCAAGTAGTTTGTTGACCGAATTGAAACATACCAAATCTTCTAGAGCTGTACCCCGTGTAGGGGACCCCGATCATCCAAATGCTGATGCACCAGAACTTCCTTGGGGGTTTCATCTCAGAACTGATGGTCTTTATTTCGACGAAGAGGACAAAGAGGGTGAGGTTACGCCGGCAAAGATTTGTTCTCCCCTGGAAGTATTGGCCTTGACAAGAGATGCAGAAAGTAGGGATTGGGGACGCCTGCTGCGCTTTAAAGATCCCGATGGTCAAGAAAAAGAATGGGCAATGCCTACAAGCCTGCTGTCGGGTGATGGGAACCAGCTTCGGGCGGAATTGCTTTCGATGGGGCTGCTNNGCAATCCCGCCCGTCTGCGCGCGTGCGATGCGTCTCAAAAACGGGCTGGTTCGGTAACTGCTACGTGCTGCCCGAAATGGCCTATGGCTCGGCCGGCGGAGAGCTGGTGGTTTACCAAGGGCCCTCCACGGCCGATCAACAATTTCAGGTCAGCGGGACCGCCGAAGTTTGGCGGGAGGATTTGGGGCTACTCTGTGCAGGGAATTCTCGTTTGGTCCTGGCAGTTTCGGCTGCCTTTGCTGGGCCTCTGCTCCATCCTATGCTCGAAGAGTCTGGAGGACTGCATTTTCGGGGAGGGTCTTCTATCGGGAAGACCACGGCGCTTTACGTCGCCGCCTCTATTTGGGGGCGGCCTGAGGGCTACATCAGTCAATGGAGGGCAACCGCCAATGGCCTTGAATCCGCTGCCCTCCTGAGGAATGACGGTCTCCTCTGCCTTGATGAATTGTCTCAACTGCCACCCCGCGAAGCCAGCGAGACTGCTTATCTGTTGGCAAACGGCCAGGCCAAAGCACGAATGGGAAAAAACATACTGGCTAGAAGAGCAGGCCGCTGGCGGCTGCTTTTCCTTTCTACGGGCGAACTTGCGCTGGCGGATAAAATCGCCGAGGCCGGAACGGGGCGAAGAGCGACGGCCGGCCAGGAGGTACGGATAATTGACATTCCAGCCGACGCGGGGATGGGTTTGGGGATATTTGAAGATCTGCACAAAGAAGCCGACGCGGCCGCTTTCGCTCGGTGCCTAAAAAGCAAAGCAGGCCAGCATTATGGGGCGGCTGGCCGGGCGTTCCTGGAAAGCATTGCGGGGAATATTGATACGCTGCCACAACAGATCAAAGCTGCCTGTCATAGGTGGATGCAGAAGCATCTTCCCCTCGGGGCGAGTGGCCAAGTGGAACGGGTTGCCGGCCGTTTCGCTTTGATCGCTGCCGCCGGTGAACTTGCCTCGAAACTGGGGCTAACAGGTTGGCCTGAGGGGGAGGCTTCTCGGGCTGCTAGGAACTGCTTTATGTCTTGGCTTAACGCCCGGGGGACCTCCGGAGCGATGGAATCCGAGACAGCAGTAGCACAGGTTTGCCGTTTCCTAGAGGCCCATGGAGAAAGCCGGTTTACGCCTTGGGAAGGTGATGAACCAAGCCGCCCGACGATCAACCGTGCTGGATTCCGCCGAATGACGGAAGATGGAATGGAATTCTACATCTTACAGGAGGCCTGGAAGGAAATTTGCCAAGGCCAGGATTCCAAGGCTACGGCCCGGATACTGGCCGAGCGGGGGCACTTGGTACAAGGGGATGAAGGGCGGCTAAAGTGCAAAAGTAGATTACCTGGCTTGGGTCTGATAAGGGTTTACCGTATTAGGGCAAGCATTCTGGCGGAGGGCGATAAATCTGACGATACCCTTAAACGAGGGGGGAACAAATGGGAACAACGGGAACACGAAATAAATACAAGTGCTTTGCCTGTTCCCAGATCTCAAGAAGAAGCAGGGACAGTGGGAACAGCGGCGAAAACCGATACCCCACAGTGTTCCCAATATTCCCAGCCCCAAAAGGAACCCGGGAATGGGGAAGACCACGAAATTACGGGGTTGTTCCCGGCATTCCCAAAGGTCCCAGGAAAAAATAGTGAGGCTGAAAAAACCGAAACGTCCGTGCCCGGGGACATCCGGCCATTGGATACCAAGGGCGAGGATGAACCTTGGGACGGGCCGCCTGAAGTGGTCCTGTGAGCCTGCTTGACCTGCATGCCCTTGGGTTGAAGATTGAACTTGCGCCAGGCGGGTTACGCGTCTCCGGCTTGGATCGGCTGACCAAACCCCAGGCAGAAAAAGCCTTGAATCTTGTTCGGACCAAGAAAGCCGAAATCATCCGTGCATTAATCGTTGGGGGTAACATCTCTGACCAGATTTCCTGCTTGCCGCCAGATCTGCGAGAGCTTTTTGAGGAAAGAGCCGGGATCATGGAAAATGAAGGTGGAATGAGCAAGGCCGAAGCCGAAGCCAGCGCTTTGGGTGTTATAGAAAAAATAAGCCGGAACAAAGCCACGCTGGTGGTAAGAGGTTTCCTTAACAACCCCCCACGGGCCCAGGCGATTTGTCTGATGGGCCCAGATCGCTGAAAGGAGAACCAATGAAAGACGAGAAGAAACCCTTGGGGGATCCCGGAATAGGGGCCCACCATGCAACGAATTCCAACCCCCGCGAGCCCCTAACCAAAGAAGAATTGGACCGCATAAAGTGCTTATTTTCCAATGGGATGGGGGTAAATGAGGTCGCCCGGGAACTGAAACGCTCTGCATCGACCGTTTCAAGGGCGCTGAAGAAGATGAAAATCTCCAAAGCGGTCGGCGTTGCCAGAGCCGGAAGGCTGCTCGACCAAAAGCTCAATGCCTCCCAAGACCTCAGAAAGATTCATGACCGGGCCATCCAAATCTTGGACAAGTTAAGAACCGAGACATCAGAGACGGCCGAAAAATACGCCCTTCTGGTTCTGAAGGCGTGCGATGCCGTTCGAAGGGACCTGGAACTGCATCTCAGGATCTGGGAGGCCCTTTACAACGTCGAGGAGGTTGCAAAGTGGCAGAACGAGCTCATGGACATCCTCGGGGAGATTGATCCGGACGCTCGGGAACGCTTCTATACCCGACTCCAGGAGAGACGGCCTGTCTGAGAAATTTTGCGACCGCTTCGGACGGTGACTGAGAACACCATAGCCAGGCAAAGATGGCCGGATGGATGATCGCCTGCAAAATTGTCCTGGAAGGCCATTCCTTACCTTTCAGAGGCACGATC
>PMCE01000526.1 GCA_003154025.1 Syntrophaceae bacterium | reverse complement strand
CCCCAGAGAATGATCAATTTGGAGTGAAGAAAATTATCCCGGGAATTGCCGGTAAAAAAAGTGCCGAAGGTGGCCATCGACGAGAAAAGAGCCGCTTCCTGCGAGGTATTCCCGAAAATCCCCGTGCAACCCCCGAAAAGGGAAAAAAAGCGCCGGGCGACTCTCCCGTTAGTGGCATGGAGCGGTCCCTGGGAACCGGAGTAGTCCACCAGCAAGATGGATTCGGGCCCGTATTTTTCTTTCGCTCTCTGCAGCCGCCCGGAAACAGTCTCCAGGGCCTCCCCCCAGCAGATGGGCACAAATTCCCCGCTTCCCCTCGGCCCGATTCGCTTCAAAGGTCGGGTCAAACGGTCCGGGGCATAAACAACTTCCTTCTGGGCCAGGCCCCGGGGGCATGCCTTCAGGCTGGGCATGGGCCGGTCGTCGGTTCCAATCCGGGTGATCTTTCCCCGCGATACATGGACTTTCAACAGGCAGCGAGACCCGCAATCCCAAGAACAGCTCGTCGTCACCACTCTTTCATCCGCAGCGGAATCTTCGGGATGGGCCATGCCTCCTCCTTCTTTTTTCGAAACTCCGGCTACTCATTCTAATGTACCGATTGCGAAATAGTCCGTCAACAAATTGTTCCCGGAAGAGGAAAAAAGGCGGGGGTAAGGGATTCGCGACTCTGGATAGAAGGTATCTTGCTGATACAAACGACGTAAATCATTTTAGCTTCATTGCGAACCGAAAAACATGGCAATTCCGTTCTTGTCTGATTCTATTATGCATGAGATTGCTTCCCCCGCCAACGCGGGCTCGCAATGACACCCTAAACAGTTCTTCCGCAGCCTGTTAGGGAATCACGGAGGTATCTCCATGGATCCGCTTGCCGATGAACCGCTCGGGCTGATTTTCCCGGCTGGATCAGCCTTCCTTCTTGAATCCCATTTTCATCAGAAGGTTCTTGGCCGCTTCATAATCAAGGGGGATCTCTTTTTCCAGCTCCGCCCGGCCCTTATAGTCATAGGGGAGGTCGAATTGCTCAAGGAGTTTATGAAAATTGGGGCTCTCCGATACTTTTTTGAAGGCTTCCTCCAGCTTTTTGACCATGGGTTCGGGCATCCCCTTGGGCCCCACTAGCATCATGCCGTTGGCCGCGTAATCCTGGCAGCCAATCTCTTCCTGGGTGGGAATATTGGGAAAGTTGGGGTCCCGCTTCTTCGAGTTATAGATGAGGAGCACGCGGAACACCCCCTGCTTGACAAACCGAACGTGCTGGCCGGACCCGGCGACAAAGTCCAGGTGCTTGCCGAGAAGGGCGGTGTTGGACTCAGCCCCCCCCTTGAAAGGGACGTGTTTCAGCTTGANNTTGATCGGCGATTCGCTGAGCACGGTAAGGCCGCCGAGAAAGCGGCTGTACTGCATGATCACGCTGAAATCCTTCAGCGGGTTGTAGGACAATTTCACCATGTGGGGCATAAGAGTCAGAGCCCCGGTGGAGATCACTCCGAGCGTGTATCCGTCCGGTTTCTTGCTGGCCACCAGGCCGGCGCACACCGTGGACGTGCCGCCCGGCTTATTCTCCACGACCACGGGAACGCCCAGCAGTTTTTCGACTCCTTCCGCCAGACTGCGGGTGGTCAAATCCGTGGTCGCGCCGGCGGCATAACTGCAGTAAATTGTGATGGGCCTATCCGGATAGGCCTGGCCGGACGCGGATAAAGGAAGCGAAAACAATAAAACACCGATTAGGGCAAGGATGGAAAAGTATTTAAGGGTCTCCATAAGACGAACTCCTTTTCTCGGATTTCCGAAAATTTTAAAACATTTTCATCTTGACGGAATGGGGGCAGGCAAAGAATCTCGCGCCAGAATCCGCCCACTCGCCGACAGCGGCCTGCTGAGTCCGATGGCTTGGCCATTGGGCCTGCGACTCAGGCCGAAATCATACTTATCCCTTTCCCGGTTATTTGTCAAGTTTTGGTGGATGTTCGCACAATGGGTGAGTAGGAAAATTTTCCCTCCGGTTTATAGGGGCGTTTTCAAAGTAACGGGTTAGGTTGATGGACCGGGCCCGCTTTTCATTTCCGAACAGCCGCGGATTTTTTGGGGCCTGATCGCCAGCATGTACATCGGAAATGTGATTCTCATCATTCTAAACCTTCCGCTGGTCGGCCTCTATGGGATGAGCCATCTGCCGGCTGAGATTTTTGCCCGGGCGGCGGGGATGAAAGATCGCCATGTCCCCTACAACGGCGGGGGGCCCAGTTTGACGGCGGTCGTGGGGAAGCACGTCGATTTTAGCGTGAACTATCCGGCCAACACGATTCCTCTCCTGCGGGGGAACAAGATAAAGGCTCTCGCCGTCATTGGTGCGAAGAGGCTGAAATTCGCTCCCCATATCCCTACGGCGAAGGAATTGGGGATCGATGCGGAATATTACGGATGGGTGGGGATTCTGGCTCCGGTGAAGACTCCGAAGCTTATTGTAGATAAGCTTAGAGAGGTGACCAAGAAGGTCGTAGAAAGCAAAGCCTTTATCGGCACGATCGAACAGGCGGGCGATGAGGTTTATTTCCTGAACGGGGAGGATCTGGCGAAATACATGGATACCGAATCCAGGCAAATCGCCAAACTCTACGCCGAGATGGTGAAAGAAACTCCCAAGTAGAAGCGGGGAAAGGGGCTCGCTATCTTCCTCGGCGGCCGCCCATTCCTTCACACGCTCTCAATAAAATCTGTTAAGGTTCTATTGAAAACCTCGCGTTGTTCTACATTCGAGAAATGCCGGGCAGCGGGTAGGATGACGAGTTCTGAGTTCTGAATCCCCTCATTCAGCATCTTGGAATCCGCCACCGGCGTTGCCGGGTCTTCTTCGCCTACCATGATCAGCGTAGGGATTTTGATCTCCGCGAGCTGATGAAGATAATTCAAGCTCTGGAGTGCCCGGCTGCATTGGATATAACCCTCAACCGGCGTGGCCAAGAACTCCTTCCGCATCAGTTCAAGTTCGGGAGGATTCAGGCGGATAAAAATTGGGGTAAACCACCGCTCCATTCGGGTATCAACCAAGGCCTCCATCCCCTTGTTACGGGCCGTATCGATTCTCTCTTGGATGTGTAAGGCCCCTTCTTTGGAGACGATGGCCGAAGTATCACAGAGAACCAGACTCTGAAGGCGACCCGGGTAATTCAGGGCCAGGCACAGACCAATCATCCCCCCCATGGACAATCCCACAAAATGAACCCGGGATATTTTTAGAGCATCCAGGAGGCCTCTAACGTCTTCCGCCATCAATCCAAGGGTATAAGGCCCCTCAGGTACTTCGCTTCGTCCGTGGCCCCGAATGTCATAGCGCAATACTGCATACCGAGCCTCCAGGCACTCCATCTGGGGTTGCCACATCACCAGACTGGAACCCAGGGAATGGCTGAGCAGGAGAACAGGCAGGTCCTTCTTGCCCGATAATTCATAATTCACCTTCATCCCATTGACATTGATCAACATTCAACCCTCTCCCAAGGAGTATACGGTCATCTTCTGGAGACTCTTTTTTATAAATTTCCCGTAATCAGACTTTTCTTACCAGCAGGCTTTATGGCTATTTCTTGAAAGACATATCGAAGACGTAAAGACGCTCATCGGCGCGCGCCTTCCAGTTCACCCGTTCATTGACCCCGTAGATATCAATCTGCTGGTAGTTGAGACACGTCGGGACCTCCTCCTTGATCAACTGGCAGGCCTGGAAATAAATTTTCTCGCGTTCCTTATCATTCACGGTGACTCGGGATCGGCTGATCAAGGTATCCAGCTGAGGGTTAGAATAATTGGAATACGGCTCCCCGGTGCGCAGGGTGGGATAGAGGGTCCCGCCGGCGTCGAAATAGGGCTGGGCCCATGACGCCAAATATGCCGGGTAGAGGGAATGGCCCGTCAATTTAGAAATGTAAGTCCCAAACTCATAAGCTCTGACCGAAGCGTTAATCCCCACCTTCCGCAGGTCGCCCACCATGGCCTCGGAAACTTCCTTATCATTTAAGAAACGTCCATTGGGGGAGTGAAAGATAAAATCGAACCCTTGCGGATATCCTGCTTCCACCAGAAGTTTTTTGGCTTGCCCGGGGTTATACGAATAGGGTTTTATGGACGGGTGGTAACCGAATTGTTCTTTGGTGAAATTCTGCGCCAATAAGACTTCGTTGCCGCTGAGAATTTTTTTGAGGATACTTTCCATATTCACCGCTTGAGCAATGGCCTGGCGAACCCGTTTGTCAGCTACGGGCCCTCCCTTCGTGGTATCAAAAGCCATGTATATGGTTCGCACGCTGGGAACCTTGGATACGGACGAGCGGCCCTTCCAATCCATCAGGGCCATGAGGTGGGGAGGGATATTCACAATGATGTCCAATTCCTGAGTCTGGAGACCCGCTACCCGCGTGGTGGATTCGGGGATGGGGCGGAAGATGACTTTTTTAATCTTGGGAGCGCCTCGCCAATATTGCTCGTTGGCTTCCAGAAGAAGATAATCATCTTTTACCCAGCGGACAAACTTGTAGGGCCCCGTCCCTACCGGGTTCAGGGCGAAGTGAGCGGCCCCCTTCTCCTGAAAATAGTTGGGCGGGAGCATGCCTCCCAGGACGCAAAGGGTTTTTTTAAACAGCGCGAAGGGATCTTTGGTAATGACTCGCACCCGGTAATCATCCAGTATTTCCACTCGATCAATTACCTGGAGATTCGTCTGCTTTAGCTTGTTTCGTGGGTCGGCCAGGCGCTCTAAAGTAAACTTTACGCTGGCGGCGTTGAATTCTTCCCCGTTATGAAACTTTACCCCCTTGCGCAGGTGAAACTCCCAAGTGGTATCATTCACCAGCTGATAGGATGTCGCCAGAAGGGGCTCGGTGTTGAAATCTTGCGACCCTTGGAGCAGGGTTTCATTGATATTCAAACAGATATTATGGGTGGGGGTATCGTTATGGTTTTGTGGGTCCAGGGTCGTAGCATCAACCCCTTGGGCGATGACCAGCGTGTCCTTGGGCCCGCCAAAAGCGAGGCCGCAGGATAAAAGAATCAAAAGAACCGCCGACCCGATTTTTATCATAGCTCCCCCTCCTTTTCCCATTTCCAGAATTTGAAGGTTAGCAATACCGGAGCAATCCCAGCAGCCGAAGATCGACGGAAAGCCGGCTCCCTCCGCGGCGCTTCCCCCTTCCTTTCACACCGGTCTCAGTTCTCCGGCGGCCGCCCGATCGGCGAGCACCAGGGCCTGATCCTGGCAAACCCTTCCGCCGGGAATCGAGAGATCGCCGTTGCGCAGGCGCGCCAGCATTCCAGCCTTCTCACTCCCGGTCACCAGCCACAGGATGCGCCGGGAGCGATTGATCATCGGGTAGGTCAACGTCATCCGGCGCCTGCCTCGGTAGACCCCGGTTAGCGCAACGTCTACGTTCGTAACTTCAAGGACCGGATCTCCGGGGACCAGGGAGGCGGTGTGGCCGTCGGGCCCGAGGCCCAGGAGGGCAAGGTCCAGCACCGGCGGCGAACCGGCGATCTCCTGAAGAATTTGCCCGTACCGCGCGGCCGCGTCCTCCAGGTCAGGTAATTCGACCGGCATGCCATAGACTTGTTCGAGGCGCAGCGGGGCGCGCGCAAGCAGGCTTTCGCGTAAGTGGGTAAGGTTCCGGTCTGGGTGTCCCACCGGGGCCACACGTTCGTCCACCTGCACCACATGAACGCTCGCCCAGGGAACCTTTTCGCCCGCCAGGACGCGCAGCATGACCCATGGTGTCTGGCCGCCGCTGACGGCCAGGATGAAGCGGCCGCACTTGGCGATGGCCTCCCGGGCCTCCCCGGCGATGATCGCGGCACCCCTTCGGGCAACCGAATCGGCATCTCCAAGCACTTCAACCTTCATGGCCGCTTCTCCAAACCTGGTTCCCGGATGAAAACGAATACAAACGAAATAAGTAGCGGGACATTGCGAGGAGTCCCGCGAAGCGCGGGACGATCCCGCCAAAGGCGGGACAATCTCAAACCAAAAAGAGATTGCCGGGCCCTTCGGGCTCGCAATGACGCTAACTATATTTACGTCGTTTGCCTTAGCTTGCCACAACTGGGTCCTGCCAGGCAAACGGCGCGCGATGCGGGAAGGTTCAAGGTCCTTCCTTATTTCGCGGGTTTTTCTACGTGCCCTCCGAAACCGAAGCGCATGGCGGAGAGCACCTTTCGCGCAAAGTCATCCTCCCCCCGGGAACTGAACCGCTGGTAGAGGGCGGTGCTCAGAACCGGGGCCGGCGAACCCTCTTCAATGGCCGCGGCGATGGTCCACCGCCCCTCCCCGGAATCCGACACGCTCCCTTTAAAGTTGGACAGGTCGGGGCTGGCCATAAACTCCATGGCGCAGAGGTCGAGAAGCCACGAAGCGACCACGCTGCCCCGCCGCCACAGCTCGGTGATATCGGCCAGGGGAAAATCATACTGATAATGCTCGGGATGGCGCAGCGGCGTTGTTTCCGCGTCAATGGCATGATCCTTCTTCCCCACGTTGGCATGGCGCAGAATGTTGAGTCCTTCGGCATAGGCGGCCATGAGGCCATATTCGATCCCATTGTGCACCATCTTGACGAAATGCCCCCCGCCGGCCGGTCCGCAGTGAAGATATCCCTCCTCCGCTGTTCCGCCCATTTTCTCCCGGCCCGGCGTCCGGGGAATCGAGCCCCGGCCGGGGGCGAGGGCTTTAAAAATCGGGTCCAGATGTTTGACCGCCTCTTTCGGCCCGCCGATCATGAGGCAGTACCCGCGCTCGAGTCCCCAGATCCCTCCGCTCGTTCCGCAGTCGACATAATGGATCCCCTTGGGCGAAAGCTGCTTGGCATGCCTGATATCATCGATGTAGTAAGAATTTCCGCCGTCGACGATGATGTCACCCTTTTGCAGGAGGTTCGCCACCTCGTCCAAGGTCTTATCGACCGCGGCAGCGGGGACCATCAACCAGACCACGCGCGGCGTCTTGAGTTTGCCCACCAGCTCCCCGACCGAGGAGGCGGCAAAGGCCCCGGTCTCCTTCGCAAAGGTTTCCCTCGTCTTTGCCGTTGCGGAGTAAACAATGACCTCATGGCCCGCGCGCATCAATCGACGAACCATGTTCCCTCCCATCCGTCCCAGACCGATCATTCCCAGTTGCATAGGCTTTCTCCTTCCTCCCTAGGTAGTATCACCTTTTGTCTTTCATCTGGTGCAATCCGTTTCTCTCTTTGTTTATCGCTATTTTAGGGAACAGGCTCTACCTGTGGCTCGATGGATTCTTTGAGCTTTCCCAATTCCATTCGAACCTCCGCTCAATTCGAAACAAGATCAGATCTACCGCCCAATTTACTGCCATCGGAATCCACAGAGTCCAGAAAACCCTGTCAAACACCTCCTCCAGGAATAGAGCGTTGTCTGGCTTGCCAAGCCCATTAGACCGAACCTTTCCACGAAGACCGATCCAAAAACCACGACCCCATTTTGACACCAATAAAAAAGGGCTGCAAGTATCAACCTGCAACCCTTTATAAATACTGGTAGGCGGTAATGGACTTGAACCATCGACCTCCGGTATGTAGGCGCATCAATATCAAGATGGTGAGGGGTTGAATTTATTTATCTCTTACTGCCTCATGTCCAGCGCGTGTACGCTGAATCCCTCCCCAGTATCTTTAAATACAGATTGTGCTGGATACCATTATGAAACCGGCAGCACCGGAAAGCCGTTGAACCCTGCGAAAAGCGCCTGCCACCTTTTGTGATTCCATTTAGTTTATGCCCATGTTTTCGGCTAATGGCCCCTTCGGCTTTCCACTTCCCTTGAAATCGATGAAATGTCTACAGCCCGACCGCATAGCTTGATTCACAATCATCACTGTTCCAATGTTTGTTTCAAACTGAGGCTGGTTCATTGGCCAGTACTTCTCTGTTACGCCGCTGCCTGACCAGTCGTGCAATCCAGCAGAAGCGGAATTATAGGTTATGGTAACCGGTATCTCCAAAAATCCAGAAATCATAATGCCTTTCCATATTCCCATCGTTCACTCTCCTCGCCTATTTAAATATTATTATAACTGATTGGCGAGGGGAACTCAAGGGCAATCCGTCACCGACCAAAATCAGCGTCAATGGATGCTAACTTTGGAACCCGCCGTATAGACCCGCCCACAAAAAAAGCCAGGCTCCCGGAGCCTGGCTATTCCTGAATTCCTGTTGACGCTGCCAGCCTCAATCTCGGCTTGCAACCTCATCTATATATTCACTGTGACTATGCGATGAACGCTGATGATTACGGCCAGAACCTAACAATCCTCCCGCTGAATGAGTTGAGTTCCGAAAATCAGGGGTGCTCCCCGCCGCAAGACGGGGACGCCTTAACGTATCGCTACTTTTTTGGCTTTTTTGGTTGCCGGTTTTTTAGCTTTTTTTGCTGCCGGGGATTTCGCGGGAGCAGCGGCCATTTTTTTGAGGATATCATCCCATTTATCAACCATTGCCTTAAGGTCATCCAACTTAGGCTTAGCCCCGGCGGGGTCAGCAGCAATCATCTCTTTCGCCTTCGCCAGACCCTCCGTGAAAGCTTGGGAATCAGCGGCCCAGTCTCCTTTTTTATTTTTCATTTGTTTGGCCAGTGTTTTAGTCTTGGCTTCCAATTTTTTCCAGGCCGCCTCAATCGAAGCCAGGACTGCGCTGGCCTCATCGCTGGCAGCCTTCTTTCCTGCCTCGACTGCGCCCCCGGCCTTTTCAAAGGCCGCTTTTGCCTCGATGTAGCTCTGCTTCGCTTCCTTATACTTTTTCTCGTTCATTTGAGATTCCGCCGTTTCCCATACCTTTTTGGCGGCATTCAGGTCAGCAACGGCATATTTGTCTGCGCCACCCGAAACGGCAGCATCCATCGCCCCTTTGGCCGCCTGTTTTTCCGCCTCTGGCGGTTGAGCACAGCCGACCAATACCAAAAGCAGAGCCAAAGCCACGAAGATCAAACCAAACCGCTTTCCACTTTTCATCGAATTCCTCCGTTAAATCTGATGTCAATGTTATTTCAGGGGGTAACCAATATTCAAGATAACTTGCCGGTATTGGCGCTCGGAAAAATGCTCAACTGATTGCAGATATGCACGCCTATAGGCACCAAATTTCCTTCTTCCAGACCCTGCAAAAACAAGGTCATAACTGACTAGAAAAAATGATCAGAAGAAAAAGACCGGCCGCCAAAAAGAGCGCGCTTCACCATTAGGAATTCGCTATTCGGAAATTGCTCGATAAATGAAAACCGGCGAGGTGCCCCGTGAATCATTGAGATATTCCCGGCTCGCTGACCAGAGCATTTTTGCAATTTATTTTTCATAAGTCAAGAAGGATGCGAAGGCGGTCATCCACTGCCCCCAGAGTATTTCGAGCCACTCGTCCCATTCTTTGGACAAGCCGCTCTTTGGATACTGACCGGAGGTCTTCACATTTGACAAAACTGCGTTTGGTCAACCCCCCTTCAGGAGGTTTGATTTCCACATGAAAAGGTATGCCTTTTTCCTTGGTTGTGATGGGGATAACAACTACAAGCCCCGCTGGCCCTTGGTTAAACAAGTCTACGGAAACCACGAGACCAGGTCTTTTGCCCGCCTGCTCATGCCCACGGGTTGGATTTAAGTCGATAAGCCAAATATCTCCACGAAGAGGATTCTCCATCCTTAATCATCCTCTTGACCGTCAGTCAGGGTGGAATCCCATTCTTTCCTTTCTGCACGTTCCTCTTTCCATTTCTTGGGATCACCCCGCAAAGCTGCGTAGGCAGCGTTGGCCTCGTGAAGGAAATTCTGGCGACGATATTCTTCGATGGCCGTCTCGAGAATGGCCTGCATCGGTTTTCCCTTTTTAGAGGCAATCTTCCGGAGAATATTATGAGATTTTTGATCAATTCTCACTGTCCCGGTAGGCATTTCTTCTCCCCCCGTTCAGACGATAAAATAGTATACATAATAATCTACCGATTTGTCAATAAAAAGATGAATGAACGTGGGCACCTGCAATTCCAGTCTGCCTGAATAACCCCAAACGATGGGCCAGCCTCCCCCAAAGGCTCTAACCGGAACTCTCGAAATGAGGGAGGTACTCTTGACAGCGAAGCCGCAGGGTTACCTTACAATCTGGGCAACAATACCGCCGGAGATGTTTCAAGCTCTGTAGGCACCCACAAAAAGGGCTGCAGCAAGTGTGCCATAACCCTTTGTGATAACCGGTAGGCGGTAGAAGAATTGAACCTCCGACCTCCGGTATGTGAGCGCATCAATATCACCTTGAAAAGATCCCGTTATTATTTAGTTTTTAAAGCCTTATGTCCACCGTATGGACGCTGAAACCCTCGCCGGCGTCGCCAAATGCAGGTCGTGTTTGACACCATTATGACACCGACAGCCCCTCAAAGAAAGCGGCTGAATCCACTGCATAACTGAACTTGAGGTGCAGCCCATCTCATCTTGCGATTGCCTCTTCGACGGCCACCCCATATTCCCACTTCGGCAGGGCTCCATTTGCTTATTCCCAATACATTTCGGCCAGTAAAGCGAAAGTCATCGCTTGGCTTTGACGAAACAAGAAGGTCGTTATCCCAACGAGGTTTCCATTTTTGTCAAATAGCCCCCCGCCCGACGATCCTGGAGAAATGGGTGCAGTCGTCTGGATGATATGCATCCCCTTAAATTCTCTTAACCCGGAAATGAGCCCTTCTCCCAATGTTTGCTCTAACCCCCTTGGGGCACCTATGGAATAAACCTTCTCTCCGACCTCNNCACCTCTAGGCTAGCCCATGGCCGAACCCCATTGATTGGGTTCAGCACGGTTTGATTCAACGCCAGAACACACCTATCGGTATTCGGGTCTGCCTTCTCCATGCGAACCTCAGTGGTAAAACCCTTTTGGACTATGATAATAAAAGGCCTGTCCTCAAAAATATGGCAATTAGTTATGAGTCTCGATTTTGAGATTGCCACCGCCGATCCCTGGCCTAAGTTATTCCCCTCTAGAAGGTCCTTTTTAGATGCTCCTGCAAGCACGACATAAACCGACGGTGCGGCCCGTTTGAAGATCGCAACAGGGTCCAATGCTTTTTCGGAAGAAACATTGGGGCGCTTTTCGGGAATACCACCTTTCCAAGCCGGCCAATCAAACCTAGGTTTGGAAACCCCCACTTTACGAAATGTGTCTTTTTTTTCGGGAAGATCAGGATTTGTCGGCGTTGCGGTAACCTTTGGCGGGGAAACTGAATCCATTATATGCTCTTTGAGCAGTGACAGCTCTTTACGCAGACACTCGTTATATGCCGCTGGCCCATTCATAACCTTGTCTTCCAGGCATGCCATTTCAATTGACTGCCGTTCTTCTGTCGTAAGATGAGATAAATCCGGCGTTTGCGCAAACGCCTGCATCGGTGATAGCCAGCATAGAAGAATAAGTACCAGCTTCCCAAGGATTAAGTTCAAGATGATTTTTCGGTAATTAGGTTTCATTTTTTGATTGGGTGTGAGCTCATTGCACTAACCATAGAGCGACATGGGGACGCCCTTATACCCCTTGGAGTCCCTTTGTGTAAAAGGTGCCCAGCATTAGCAGGCGCCTTTGAAATTGCAACAAGTGCTTTTTCTATGGCCTCCATATGGCGCTTAAGCATCTATTTTCCTTTTGAACTCTTAGCTGGATTACGTGCTTGTCAAATACAATATCCCTGTTCCTCGGGCCGTCCAAGAGGTATCTACATTTACAATGGAATCTGGCAATTGTGTTATGTATCTTCACCCTGGGTGACAAATTCCTCAACGCATACCCTAACTTTCAGGCCATTCCCATCCGGGACCGGCATAGCCAGTCCCCATGACCACACCCGTAGGGTGTGGGTTTCTACTGCGTACTAAATTACAATCTCAGGCTTTAACTAAATAGTTGATTTTGCAGCAAAATCCTCGGTCTAGAAATCGGGAAAACCTGCGGAAACCCGTCCCGGGAGGGGTGGACGCAGGAAATAATCTAAAAATCTTTTTAAAAGTTGAAAAACCCGTCTCCAGTGCTTTTCTTTCCGCCTAAAGTATATTTTATATGGGTAGTCAATATTTTTTGAGGCCTTTGCTGATGGATTACTCTTTTTTAAGATAAAACCGATATGAAAAAAAATCCTTTTGAGCTGAAAACCAAGTATCCTCTAAAAGTTCAAGCCATTCGCCCCAAAGACGCACGACCCAAATTGTATGTTTATATCCCAATCCCCTTGGCGGCTGCGATTGCACTCAATCCAGGCGACACGGTTCAATGGGAATTGCTGGATCGCGATGAACTCCATCTCATCCGTCTCGATCCTGCTCCTCCTTTAACCCCCAAGCGCGCTCGAAGGTATAAATAACCTTTGCCCTCTTACCAATTGATCCCAAGAGAAGGAGGGTTTTGCAGCAGAATCAATA
>PMCE01000536.1 GCA_003154025.1 Syntrophaceae bacterium | reverse complement strand
ATCCAATCCCTCCAGCGGAAGGAGTTCGAGCGCTTTGAGTTCGCCTGCATCGGCGAGTCTTCCTGCTCCGACTCCCTGGCCGACTGCTATCTGACCGGCAAACCCAAACTCGGTCTGCCGGGATACGGGGAGCGGCGCAACGGCCTGGTGACGGATGAAGAGCTGGTCCTCGCCCTGCCCCCCGAATATTTGTCCAGGGCGGTCGAGGGTTGGAGGGAACTCCGCTCCAAGAATGTGAGGTACCCCATTCCTTTCATGGGGGCGGACATGAGCATTAAGGAGGGATTCGCCAAAAGCTATCCGGATGACGCGGAGTTTAAATAGTTCTGATGCGGGAAATCTTCCTGCCGGAGGCAAAGGCGAAAGGCTTTTACGGGGGATAAAAACAAAGGGTCCCTTGGGGAAATTTGGGGTAGGTTTGAAAATCGATGAAAACATCGTAAGGAACTTTGGTCTTTTCCCGCCCATTTCGTCCGTAGTTGGGGTCCTGAATGATGAAGTTTTTGTTCGGATCATCGTAACCCACCACGACAACGAAGTGATGTCTTAATAGAGTTCCTCGTTGATGCCAATTGGGAGGGATGGTCCCGATCGCTATCAGCGGGTATCCCTGGGCAAGCCAGTATCTCATCTCCATCCTCTCCGGGCTTCGGTCATAGAGCCGAAAGCCCTTAAATCCCTGCTGCTGCCGGGCATAATATTCCAGGTCCTCGACGTTCGTCCCGTACTTGCCGGCCTTCATTAGCCAGCGTGCGATTTCATCCTTGGTCACATTTTTCCCGTAAAAATTCAGCACCATCGCCAGAGAGGTGGGACCGCACTCGGCGCTGCCCTGCCGGTACCATGGCACTCCGTCAATTAAATGGTTCGAGGGCAGGCCCGATTTTAAGATTTGAGGATTCTTGATGGGCGGCAGTGAGTCCAGCGTGACGCAGCCCATGGGGATGAAAGAAGAAAGCATCGAGAAAAAAAGTCCTAAAACTTTCCAGACTCGCATCTTCATAACCGTCTTCCCGCTGCGATTGGCTTCAAGGAAATCTTTTCCCTGGCAGGGTCGATCAAGGCAAATACCAATCGCCCCGCGGTGCTTTCGCCCGGTTTTTCCCAGAAAAGATGGGCGAAGAAGCATAAAGAAACTCTTCCTAAAATTTCAAACCATAGAGGGCGATAGCGTTCTCCCTCAGGATCTTTTGACGATCCTTGGCTTTGATCCCGGTTAGCTGGATCATCGTTTGGACCGGGTTCAGGTCTCCCATGTCGTAGGGATAATCGCTTCCCAGAAGGACATGGTCGCTGCCGGCCAGGGAGATCAGGTAACGGAGCGCATCGGGGTTGTGGGTGATGATGTCGAAATAGAAGTTCTTGAAAAAGGCCATGGGCGATTGGTGAACCTTGTCCTTACACTCCGGCCGGACCTTGTATCCATGCTCCATCCTTCCGATGATGTAAGGGAATTGCCCGCCGGCATGGGCCAGGATGATTTTGAGGCGCGGGTATTTCTCCAGGACCCCGCCGAAGATCAAATTCGCCGCGGCAATGGTCGTATCCAGCGGATTGCCGATGAGATTGTTAAGATAATATTCCAGGAGCCGGTCCAGTCCGGCCACGTGGTGGGGATGGATGAAAATGGGCATGTCCAGTTCCTGGAGGGCCTCATAGACCGGCCAGAAGGCTTCATCCCCCAACTCCCGCTTAGCCACGTGGGAGCCGATTTCCACGCCCCGTAAACCCAAATCCTTGGTCGCTCTCTTCAGTTCCTTCAGGGCTTCGCCGGGAACCTGCAGGGGAAGGGTGGCCATGGCGGCAAAGCGGTCCGGATACTTTTTCACCATTTCCGCGATCTGGTCGTTCTGGAATTGGGCCAGCGCGATGGCCAGGTCGTCCTCGACCTCGTAGAAAAAGGCAAAAGGGGTGGAGGAGAGCACGGAAAACGCGATTCCGGCCGCATCCATATCCCGGATCTTTTTCTGCGGGTCCCTCAAGGCATCGCGAATGGCCGTGACGATCCCCCGGTTGAGTTCGGCGGAACGGCGGCCGGTGGCCGAAACAGCGAAGCGCTCGAAGATCTCTTCTTCCGAGTATCGCTTCTTCAAGATGTCAAAAGTACCCGCAAACTCCACATGGGTGTGAATGTCAATGCCCTTGGGTTTCATCAATCTCTCCTCTCGTGCCTGATCAACTTTATCCCTTCACCCTTCTTGTCTAAATCTCACCAATCCGGAAAGTTCTTCCGAAAAACTTCGGGGCGACGCCAGTCCCGCAGGATACCCGGCTTCGTCCTCCAGGGCATGGGCGGCTCGTCGGCCTCCAGGAATGTTTTCGTCTGGACCGCAGCCACCTTGATTTTCAAGGGCCTCACCTCCTCGAATCCCACCAACCCGGAGAATCTCCCGAATAGCCGGTTCTCTCCCGTGCGGAGCCAGGGCCGCCTCTCTCAAGTGCTCTCATATTTTCGCCGGCTTTAGGGTGCTATAATAACACCGGTTGCCCCTTTTTAGCAATTTAGCAGACCATTCATTCAGGGGGAATATTTGACCGCTTCCCTACCAAAGAGTAAAATGGCCATGAAAAATTTTTCATATTGGATCAATCCATTCAGTCTCCATGGAAGCGGAGGGGGGATTCATGAGGAATAAGGATCGGGTGGGGGTGGCTCTCATCGGGATCGGGAGTTGGTCGGGGGTGATCGCCAATGCCGTCCAGAGAAGCAAGAAAACCAAGATGGTGACCTGCTACACGAGGAACGCTGAAAAGAGTCAGGCCTTCAGCCGAAAGTACGGATGTGATCAAGAGGCGAGCTTGGAGAATCTCCTGAAGAGGGACGATGTGGAGGGGATCCTCCTCACGACCCCCAATGCCATCCACGCCGAGCATGCGTTGTTGGCAGCTCAAAACGGGAAACACGTCTACGTAGACAAACCCATCGCCAACACCTTGGAGGATGGGAAGAGAATGGTTAAAGCCTGTGAAAAGGCGGGGGTGGTTCTCCTGGTAGGCCATGACATGCGCCGGTTGTCCGGGTTCCGAAAGATGAAAGAGCTGATGGATCGGGGCGCGATCGGCAAGCCGGTCATGGTAGAGTCCAACTTTTCGGCAAGACTCGGGTTTGAGCTGACGCCGGACAAATGGCGATGGCATGGGGATGATTCGGGGTGCCCCGCGGGTGCGCTCATGACCATGGGGGTCCATCATGCCGATACCCTGCAGTATTATTACGGGCCGATAAAAAGAGTCTTCGCCTTTTTCAACAAGCTCTACAGCCAGGTGGATGTGGAAGATGTGACCATGACGACTTTCCAGTTCGAGTCGGGCGTTCTGGGCTACCTGGGCTCGACTTATATTTCCCCCAGGGCCAACTGGATTTACGCGTACGGGACCGAGGGCCATCTTTTCTGTACCCTGTCGCTTCCCAACGTTTCCTTTGATGAATACCTCCAGGTATGGTCGGTGGTGGACCGATACACCATCCTGCAATTCTTTGATAAGAGCAAAGACAAACCGGAAACGATCCCTCTATCAATCGGGGACCCCATCCTCGAAGAGATCGATGAATTTGCGGACTGCATCCGCACGGGGAAAAAACCGGAAACCGACGGCCGTGGAGCTCTGGCGGCTTTGGGTTTGATTCGAGCCGCCATAGACTCGGCTCGCACGGGGAGACCGGTCGAACTGAAGATGAAGAGTACGCAAAGAGCATAGGGCATAGAGTTAAAGAACCGAGATTCGGGCGAGAATACTAAATGCTTCGTCCGTTGCAAATTTCGAATTTGTGAGTTGAACAGAATCGAAAAAGGGGGGCTTGCAGGATTTCAGCATTTTGGAAAAACCTTCCCAGAAATGCCTCCCGTCCTCCCTTTTTCAAAGGGAGGAGAGCTCTTGGGGGATT
>PMCE01000037.1:1924-3367 GCA_003154025.1 Syntrophaceae bacterium | reverse complement strand
ACGGCCACTATGGACTTTCCCATTTTTTCGTACCGCCCTTTCGCCTCTCCTTTCTTATTATAACCAAATTTGGAATAGGCTAAGAATGATTTTCTGCATGGGGAGAAACGATGGGGCGAATTGGGAGGAGATTCAATCCTCTTAGCTGGGTACCGCTGTGAAATTGGGGACGGACTCCCTTTCAGGTTCGAGGNNCGGATGGCATCGAAGACGACTTTGAATTGGGCATCATATTTCTTTTCCAAAGCCTCAAGTTTCCGAGCCAAGTCGGCATGGGAGGAAAGCATTTTGCGCAAACGAACGAAGGCCCGCATGATCTCGATGTTGACCTGGACGGCCCGCTTGCTCCTAAGAATGCTCGAAAGCATAGCCACGCCCTGTTCGGTAAAAGCGTAGGGAGCAGCCCTCCGCATACCGCCCCAGCTTGAAATCACAATTTGTGATTTCAAGTTGGCAAATTCTTCCTGCTTCAATTGAAACATAAAATCCCCTGGGAATCGGTCTATATTCCGTTTGACAGCCTGAACCAATACTCGGGGTTCGACTTTATAAAGTTCTGCTAAATCGGAGCTTAGCATCACTTTTTGGTTACGCAGATAAAATATTTTTTTCTCGATGACTTCAACGGGGATAATGCCATCTTCAGCGCTCATGTTTCAATTCTCCTTCCCGGCCCGCCTCCTTAGGCCCCATAAGGGAAATGCCCTTTCCACTCCTTCCCCTTCCACCTTAGCAAACCCGCACCTAGGGCACGAGAATCGAGATCGGTAGGTGGCAGATTGATCGATCCGATTCTGGTTTCTCAAAAGTAAAAGGAGGCCCCGGAATGAAGCCCCCTTTTGCTTGATTTCTGAAAAATAGGGACGATTCATGAATCGCCACCGCATCTGTTTCGAAAATTGTATCCGTGTTGATCCGCGTTCACCCGCGTCCTAACAGTCTTTATTCTTTCTTCATCCCCGTTCTCTGGACGTAGCCTTTATACCACTCGAATTCGGCGGGGATGTCTTTGGCCAGCTGCTGCTGATCCTTGTAATCGTAGGGGAGGTCGTAATTCTCCAGGAGCTTCTGGAAGGGCGGCGCCTCCACGACCTGTTTGAAAACCTCCCCCAGCTTCTTGCTGATGGCATCGGGCATTCCCTTGGGTCCTACCACGATGTATCCGTTGGCCGGCACATCCTCGCAGCCCAGGTCTTTCAGGATAGGGATATCGGGGTAATGGGGGTCCCGTTTCTCGGCGTTGTAAACGACGAGCATACGGAATACTCCCTGTTTGAGATAGGTGATGTGCTGCCCGGCGCCGGCCACGAAATCCGTGTGCTTGCCCAGAAGGGCCGTGTTGGACTCCGCCCCGCCTTTGGTGGGGACATGCTTGAACTTCAGGCCTTTACACTGGGCCAGGGCTTCCACCGCAAGCTGCTGCTGGGTGAACATGCCCGAGGA
>PMCE01000037.1:0-1917 GCA_003154025.1 Syntrophaceae bacterium | reverse complement strand
CGGCTGTACTGCGTCAAAATGGTGAAATCCTTCAGGGGATTGTAGGACAGCTTCAGGACGTGGGGGCGCATGGTCAGGGCGGCCGTGGATATGACCCCCAGGGTGTACCCGTCGGGCTTCTTGCTGGCCACCAGGCCGGCGGCCACCGTGGCTCCGCCCCCGGCTTTGCTCTCCACCACCACGGGAACGCCGAGCAGTTTTTCCGCCCCGCCGGCCAGTCCCCGGGCGGTGAGGTCGGTGGTGGCTCCCGCCGCATACCCGCAGTAAATGGTGATCGGCCGATCTGGAAATTTTTGGGCCGAGGCCGGAGCGGGGAAGGAGACCAGCCCGGCCAGCATGAACCCGATCACGGGCAACCAAACAGGGGAGCATTTCTTTAGTTTCATTGAAGCAACCCTCCTTCTGGATCGTTTTAAAGGCCGGTAACCGGGTTTGGAGTCAACCGGAACTTGCTTTGGGTACTGTGCCGCTATCGGCAAACTAAAACCAATCCCACGCTTCACGGGAAATCGTGCCCCTACAAGCTCCTGTTCAATTTTTGAAAGTATTATCAAGAAGAGTTAGCACCCTAAGTTACCTGTTAAAAGTTAATGGTTTCTTTTGGTTGCGGCTGCGCCGCACTGTGAAATATACTGGGAAGGCAATCGGGTGTCAAGGGAATTGAGTACCTGAAAGCGGTGGGCTATTTTCCATGTCAGCCAGGTTAGACGGAGGAAAGACTTAGCGTCCATCCCGCCGGACAAGCGGGACGGAAAGAGCATGGAGCCCTTGATCCGGGCGGGATCGATGGTCGCCGTCGACCGAGGAGACCGGGAGATCCGCAAGAACAAACCTTACGCCGTCCGGTCAGAGCGGGCTGTACAATAAAATCCTTGCAAAGAGAAGGGATTTTCTTAATAATGATGCCTGAGAACCCGGACCGGGAAGCATATCCCATCCAGATCCTGAACCTATCCGGGCTAAACTACGACCCCATCGTCGGCCGGGCCATCTGGAACTGGCAAATCCTTTAGGCGGGAGGGCGATCACAACCGGCCTGGAGGAAATAATAAATGGAAGGGAAGGATTTTAATTTTAACCCGACCAATCATTACTAGGCGGATCAGCTCCTAGATCCCCATATTCTAATCACCAACCCCATCGTCATCCGCGCCACCCGAACCTGGCAAACCCTAGAGGAAATGGATGATATATAAGACCTCTGGAATCCAGACATTAACCTCGCAGATATTGCCAATTCAGGCGATACTTTCTTCCCGAAAGTATTGCTTGCCCGGCTTGAATCGAATCTGTGTATTCCAGCCAATAACCACGGCTTGCAGCTGATCGCCGAGGGCTCCCGCTGAAGCCGGTCGTTCGCTTTCAGGAGCAGGAAATGGCCCACGTAAGAACAGTCGGATCGGTTAAGACCGAGCTCATTACTAAGGCTAAAGAATCTACCCTGTGTGCGATCAAGGTCTTCAATGACCCCTTGATTAAATTCAAGTCCGAGGCATTCGTCGTCCTCATGGTCATCGCGTGGACCTATCTCCTTCACGCGTTCTACCGCTCAAATGGGACCGACTACCGCTACTACCGCCAGAACGCCAAACGAAAGACGTATGACAGAACAAAACACGGCGCCAAGAAGCACTGGGAACTGGAACGGTGTCTGGATGATAAGCAGTGCCCCATCGATAAGGACACGAAAAACAACTTGAAGTTCCTTATTGGCCTCCGGCATGAGATCGAGCACCAGATGACTCGCGCTTTGGACACATATCTCAGCGGTCGTTACCAGGCATGCGTCTTGAACTTCAACGACTACCTAAAATCCCTTTTTGGACAACGGCATGCGCTTGACTCGCACCTGTCATATTCAATCCAGTTCGTCGAGTTGACAGGCGATCAATGACGTAACAGCCAGATCGTGAGACC
>PMCE01000552.1:1201-4812 GCA_003154025.1 Syntrophaceae bacterium | reverse complement strand
GCGGGGGCCGACATGTTCCTCATGCCTTCCCTTTACGAACCCTGCGGGTTGAACCAGATCTACAGCCTCCGCTACGGCACGATCCCCGTCGTCCGGGCCACTGGCGGGCTGGACGACACCATCGACGANNATGGTCCGGGCCATGGCCCAAGATTTCTCTTGGGGTCAGTCGGCCCAGGAGTATGTGAAAATGTACGAAAAAGTCCTTACCCAAAAAAGAAACGTTGCGCCCAAGCCATGAATGCCTTCGAGATCCTCTCCCGGGTCATCGAGATTTCCAACGCCCCCGTCGAGGTGGACCGGCGCCTGAAGAACCTGGTGGACATGCTGGCCCACCACTTCTCCCTGCCGGTCTGCGCCTTGTTCCTTTGGCACCCGCAGCGGGGCCGCCTTATGCTGCAATCCTGGAGCGGCCGGCATCCGGCCTTCTCTCCCGACTTGAGCTTTTCCCTGGAAGAAGCGCCGCTGGGCGTCTGCGCCGCCCAGAAGACCCCCGTCATCATCGACGACAGTTCCCAGTTTCCTCTGCTCGGGGCGCCCCTTCCCCGGCTCCTGGCGGGATTTCGCTCCCTGGCCTGCTTTCCCATTTTCGACGATATCTTCCTTTACGGGGTACTCTCCTTCCTGACGACGGAACCCCGGCAGTTTTTGGACGAAGAAAAAGACCTTTTCCAGGTGATCTGCCGGCAGCTGGCGGGCACATTGAGGAGCAGTCAGGTCTCTCTGCAGTCCAAGAAGCGAATCGCGGAGTTGAACACCCTCCATGCCATTGGAGTGGCCATCAGCTCCACCCTGGACCTGGGGGAGCTGCTCCAGCGCATCACCCTGAGCAGCTCCAAGATTCTCCAGGCCGACGGCAGTATCCTTCATTTCCTGGACGAAGACGCGGGGATGCTGAAGGCCGTATCCTCCTATGGCGTGGAGGAAGGAGACCGGTCGCTCACCCCCCTGGCCCTGGGGGAAGAACTGGTGGGGACCGTGGCCCTCACGGGGGACCCCATCGCCCTGCGGGAAACCCAGACCTCCCATTACTCTTTCCATGGCCTGCCGCCCCAAATCTCCTCCCTGGTTTGCGTCCCCCTCATCTCCCAATCCCGGACGATCGGGACCCTCACCCTTTTCAGCCGCCACCAGCCGGGGCAGGAGGGGAAGGCCTTTGACGAAGAGGACAAAAACCTTCTCTTCACCATGGCCTCCCAGGTGGCCGTGGCCATCGAGAACGCCATCATCATGCAGCGGGCCGAAATACTGGGCAAGGAAAAGGAGCGGAACGTGCGCGAACTTTTCCTCCTCTACGAAATCTCCCGCTTTATGTTGACCACCATTAAGCTGGATCAGCTTTTGCGGGTCATCCTTCTCTCGATCACCCTGGGAACGCGCTTGGGATTTGACCGGGCAGCTCTCTTCCTGGTGGAGGAGAAGGACAACGTGCTGCAGGGCATGATGGGGGTGGGTCCCGCAGACAGCGAGCAGGCCGAAAAGTGGAGGGAAAGGCTGGAGAACCATTCCCCCTTCTCCCCCGATTGGGTGATTCCCGAAGAGCTGGCCGAGACTCCCTACGACAACCGGGTCCGCCAGTTCAGCGTCCCGCTCGGGGAAGAGCACTCCATGCTGATCAAGACGCTGAGAGAACAGCGTTCCTTCAACGTCGAGGACGCCCTCACCGACTCGGAGGTGAACCCCGAAATCCGCCGGCAGTTCGGCAGCAAGGCCTTTGCCGTGGTACCGCTGCTGGCCAAGGGCAAGGCCATCGGGCTCATCGCCGTGGACAATCAGATCTGCGGAAGGCCGATCACCGAGACCGACGTCGGGTTTCTCACCTTAGTGGCCAACCAATCTGCCCTGGCCATCGAGAACTCCCGCCTGTATACGAACCTCCAGGAGATCAATGCCCAGCTCCTCAATGCCCAGAACCGCCTCATCCAGTCCGAGAAGCTGGCTGCCCTGGGCGAAGTGGTGGCTTCCATCGCCCACGAGATCAAAAATCCCCTGGTATCCATCGGGGGCTTTGCCCGCCGTCTGGAAAGAAACCTGAAGGAAAACACCTCGGAAAAAAAATACATGCGCATCGTTCTGAAGGAGGTCCACCGCCTGGAAAACGTCCTCAACCAGACGCTGGTCTTTTCCCGCGATCTTCCCCCTCCCTCCTCCCCCCAGGATGTCAACCGGATCATCGAAGAGTCGCTTTCCGTCCTGGAAGGCGAATTCCAAGAGAAAAACATTACCGTCACCAAGGATCTCGACCCCCATCTTCCTTCCCTGATCAGCGACGCCCAGCAGATGAAGCAAATCTTCCTGAATCTCTTCGTCAACGCCGTCCAGGCCATGGGGAGCAACGGACAGCTTATGGTCAAGACTTTTTCCGGAGAAAGGGCGGGGAAACAAAACCTGCAGGTCGAGGTGGGGGATACCGGAGGAGGAATCCCCCAAAAGAACCTGGATAATATCTTCAACCCCTTCTTCACCACCAAGCATGACGGGACCGGCCTGGGACTGGCCATCACCCATAAGATCATCACCCGGTACGGGGGGGAGGTCGAAGTCATCAACCACCCGGGCGTAGGAGTCACTTTCGCGATCCGGTTTCCCCTGCCGGCGTAGGATCGATTGCAGATTGCAGACTTCAGATTTCAGATTTTAANNTCTGCAATCTGCAATCTTAAATCTGAAATCTAATGACTGCTGAAACCAAACGATATGTAGAAGTCGCCCTCCCCCTCCCCGTCCGCAAGACCTTCACCTATGAAGTCCCCGAGGAATTGGGAGCGGTCGTCAGCCCGGGGAAGAGGGTCTTGGTTCCCTTCGGAAGACGCGTGCTCACCGGCTTTGTCCTCGGCCCGGCCAAGACCATCCCCTCGCACACGGCGATTCTACCCATCCGGCAGGCCCTGGATGAGGAGATTTCTCTTCCGGAGAAATCTCTACGGCTTCTTATTTGGGCCTCCCAGTACTACCTGGAGCCTATCGGAGAGGTGATTCAAACCGCTTTTCCCGCCGGAGTCAATGTCCGGTCCAAAGAAACCTTTCGCCTCACCGCCCGGGGGCAAGAAGCCCTGGCCGGTCCTCTCCCCGATTCTGGGGAAAGACAAATCCTGCGGGAACTCATGGGGAGGAAGGGAAAAGAGGCCCCTTTCTCTTTCCTGGGAAAGAGACATTCCTCCCTTCGGTCCGTTCTGGAGAAGATGAGGAACAGGGGATGGGTGGAGAGAAAAGAGGATTTGGGAAGAGCGCTGGTAAGGGAGAAAAGAGTGAAGTGGGCTCGTTTTCTGCGTCCGAAGGAAGAAGTCCGCCTCACGGAGCGGCAAAAGGAATTCCTCGCCTTTCTCCAGGAGGCCGAGGAGGTCCCGGTGGCCGAATTGAAGGCTAGGTACCAGAACGCCCCCGCCATGTTGAACCGATTGAGAATCCGCGGGCTGGTGGAGGTCATCGCCAAGGAGGCTTTCCGCCCGCCATCCTGGGAGGAGGTCGAGGGCTGGCTCGACGGCCCCCCCTCCCTCCTGACCGAAGACCAGGAGAACGCCCTCCAAAAAATCACCACCGCCTTGAAGGCCAAGAAATTCTCTCCCTTCCTCTTGCACGGAGTGACCGGAAGCGGGAAGACCGAGGTGTAC
>PMCE01000552.1:937-1103 GCA_003154025.1 Syntrophaceae bacterium | reverse complement strand
AGCTGGTGATCGGGGTCCGGTCGGCCATCTTTGCCCCCCTCGATTCTCCCGGAATCATCATCGTCGATGAAGAGCACGACCCCTCGTACAAGCAGGAAGAGAAGTTCCGATACCATGCCCGGGACCTCGCCCTGGTGCGAGGAAAGATGGAGAATGCCGTGGTCGT
>PMCE01000552.1:0-766 GCA_003154025.1 Syntrophaceae bacterium | reverse complement strand
AACTGCAGCGTCTCCCTGACCTACCACCTCCCGGACAAGACCTTCCGCTGCCATTACTGCGATCACACGCTCTTAGCTCAGGACCGGTGCCCGGAATGCGCCTCTCCGGGCTTGTTTCTCTTCGGAATCGGGACCCAGCGTCTGGAGGAGGAGGTCAAAAAAATGCTCCCTCAGGTCCCGGTCAGCCGCATGGACCGGGACACCACCACGCGCAAGGGGTCCCATCAGAAAATTCTGGGGCAGGTACGGCGGGGCGAGGTGAATCTCCTCATCGGCACCCAGATGATCACCAAGGGGCATGATTTCCCCCGGGTGACGCTGGTGGGGGTTCTGGCGGCCGATCTTTCGCTGAACGTCCCCGACTTTCGGGCCGCCGAGNNTTCATCCAATCCTTCAACCCCGGCCACTACAGCATCCAATTGGCCCAGGCACAGGACTTCGGCGCCTTCTATGGACAGGAAACCCAGTTTCGGAAGGAGACGGCCTACCCGCCCTTTGTGCGCCTGATCAACCTCCGCCTGGAAGCGAATTCCGAAGGCCGGCTCCAGAAGTACGCCCAGGGGCTGGAAGCCCTGGTCCGCCGGATCCTGGAGCGAGACCGGAGATTCCGGGAAGAGGTGGAGGCGCTCGGCCCGGCCATGGCTCCTCTGGCCCGGCTGAGAGGAAAGCACCGCTGCCAGATGCTCTTCAAGGGCAGGAAATGGAGCCTCCTCCATGAATTCATGGAGCTGCTGCTGGCGCAGGTGGAAGAAGCGGTCCCGTTACG
>PMCE01000095.1 GCA_003154025.1 Syntrophaceae bacterium | reverse complement strand
AGAAGCCAGAAGTCAGAAGCCAGAATAAAACTCCGAACGGAACTTCTTCTGGATTCTGACTCCTGACTCCTGGATTCTAGTAGTTTAGATCTTCCTTTTATCTATTACCCGCTGCGCCTTCCCTTCACTCCTCTGGATGGACTTGGGCTCCACCAGCTTCACCCCCGCATTCACTCCCAGCAGGTCCTTGATCTCCTTTTCAATCCTTCTCCCGAGGACCTGGAGGTTCTTGACCTCGTCGGAAAAGACCTTTTCGTTCACTTCCACATGGACTTCCAGGGTGTCCAGGGTCCCCTGCCGGTCCACGATGAGGAGATAGTGGGGTTCCACCCCTTCGATGTTCATCAGGACGCTCTCGATCTGCGAGGGGAAGACATTGACCCCGCGGATGATGAGCATGTCGTCGCTGCGCCCGCTGACCCGTTCCATGCGCACATGGGTCCGCCCGCATTTGCAGGGCTCCGGATAGAGAACGGAGATGTCCCGGGTCCGGTAGCGGATGAGGGGAAAGGCCTCTTTGGTAACCGTGGTGAAGACCAGCTCCCCTTTCTGCCCGTAAGGCAGGACTTCGCCGGTTTGGGGGTTGATGATCTCGGGGATGAAATGATCCTCGAAGATATGCAGGCCCCGCTTGGCTTCGATACACTCGATGCTCACCCCCGGCCCGATCACTTCGCTCAAGCCGTAAATGTCGATCGCCTGGATGTCGAGCTTGCGCTCGATCTCGTCGCGCATCCTCTCCGACCAGGGCTCGGCCCCGAAGATTCCGACCTTCAACTTCAGCTTTTTGAAGTCGACTCCCATCTCTTCCGCCGTTTCGGCCAGAAAGAGGGCATAGGAAGGGGTGCAGGTTAATACCGTGGACCCGAAATCCTGCATGATGACGATCTGGCGCTTGCTGTTGCCGCCGGATATGGGAATGACCGAAGCCCCCAGCTTTTCGGCTCCGTAGTGGACTCCCAGTCCGCCGGTGAAGAGCCCGTAGCCGTAAGAGTTATGGATGATATCATTCTTATGGGCGCCTGCAGCGGCCAGAGATCGGGCCATCAGCTCAGCCCAGGTGTTGATGTCCCGACGGGTGTATCCCACCACGGTGGGCTTTCCCGTTGTCCCGGAAGAGGCGTGGATCCGCACCACCTGTTCCATGGGGACCGCAAAGAGGCCGAAGGGATAGTTGTCGCGCAGGTCAATTTTGTTGGTGAAGGGCAGGCGCCGCAGGTCTCTCAGAGACTTGATATCCGAGGGTCTGATGCCGTTTTCATCGAATTTTTTCTTGTAGAAGGGAACCGTCGCGTACACTCTCTCCGCGGTGGCGATCAAACGTTTCAACTGCAGGGCTTCCAGCGCCTCCCGGGGCAAGGTTTCAAACTCTTCATCGAAGATCATAAATGCTCCTCCCAGAAAAGCTGTCAGCGTTCAGCGATCACCTGTCAGCTGAGGCCCTTTTTCGCTGACCGCTGATTGCTGAACGCAGATAGCTATTTTTCTAGCTGACTGCTGATAGCTGATGGCTGATGGCTGCTTTTATCCCACCAAAAATCGTTGTTCTCCACCGGGTCGAAATACCGGTAGGAACCGTAGACCTTGACCAGGGGCGCTTGCCGGATCTCGTCGGACTCGTGAATCAGCCGGTCGAAGGTCATGACCAACCCGATGAGGGCCCCGTGCTTCCGGACCGCCTCGATGCTGTACTGAGAGCAGGTGGGATAGCAGGGGCACCGGTCTCCGTCAACCGGGCTGATATACCCCTGGAAAAACCGGACGGCCCCTTGCACCGCTCTCTGCCCCGCAGATAGAGAGGATGGCGGGATCTCCCGCTTGCCGACGGGGGCCGGGGCCTGTTTCGGCCAAGGTTCTTCCCAGCGCCCCTCCCCTGCCGATCCCGTCCCCGGGGCCAGGAAAAGAAAAAAGAGAAAGAAAAAAATTCCTGACTTAAAAGTCATAGCGGAAAGAGAGCAGCGGCTGTTTATCCCGGAAGGTGATTCCCACGGAAAACCGGTCTTCCTTTTCCAGGGTGTCGAGGTACTCTTTCTTCTTCTTCTGGTTGTATTTGTGGGCGCTGGAGACGGCGCTGTAAATGTTGCCACTATACCATCCCAATTCAAAAAAGGTCAAGATTCCGCCCACTACGTAGTTCTTATGCTGGAAGGCCTCCACCATTCCCCAGATGAAGGCGCCGTTCAGGGCGAAGGCGATTCCCGCATCCCGGTATCTTTCGCAATAGAGATGGCCCGTTCCTGGAATAACGGCCAGGACCCCGGCGGTGGTGGGCGACTTCTGGGGAACTTCGTCGATACGGTCCAGCCCCCGAGCCCAGATCTCCGCCCGGGGGTACAGCTTACTGTTCAGGTCGACTTTCCGGAACTCCGCCGCGGCCTCCTTCCAGCGCTCTTCCCGCAGGTAGCTGACGGCGGTCTGCCACTGGGCCTCTCGGGCGGCCGAGGTTCCGGGAGAAACCTCCTGAGCCCGTTGAAAATAGAGGCGGGCCTGGGAGAACTCCTTCTTTTCCATCCAACAACGGCCCTTGAGGAGGAACGATTCCCCTTTCCAGGAAGAAGAAGGGAATTTTTTCAACAGGTCATCGGCCGCCGTCAGGGCTTCATCCCATTTCTTCCCCTGGAAATAGGAGCTGGCGATTTTCCAAAGGGCCTCTTCGGCCCTCAGGCTCTCTGGGAAAAAATACAGGAACCGCTTGTACTCGGTGATGGCCCGGTAGGAGTCGCCATCCTCGAAGAAATAGTCTCCCGCGCCCATCTGTGCTTTTTCATCGATGACCCTCTTCCCCTCTTCCTGCGCCCAAGCCCGTCCGGCCAGGAGGAAAAGAAGGGACACCAGGAGGATCATGCGGGCCATGGGTCGCTTCCCCAACGGTTTTCCCTCAAGCCCCTTTGCCCAAGCGAAACGCTTCCAGGTTCGCCGGGCCGGCTTTGGGAGGAAATCGGCGAAGAATATGATCGGTCCAAATCTTCTCCGGAATGGACAGGACGGAGTGGAGCGCCCCCAGGAGGACCACATTGGCCGCCCGCACATCGCCTGCCTTGAGGGCCAGGTCGCGTGCGGGAATACTCTGAAATTTTTTCGCCCGCCGGGCAAGGACCTGCTTGACATCGGCCGGGTAGTCTTCATTTCCCAGAGACACCGAGGGAGGGTTCAGGCGCTGTTCGTTCAGCAGGATCGTCGGTTGGGAGGTCAGGAAAGAAAGATAACGGAGCGCCTCCAGTTCCTCGAAAGCCATAAAAATGTCCGCCTCCCCTTCCTTGATCAGGGGAGAATAGACCTTGGGGCCGAACCGCACGTGAGTGGAAACGCTCCCTCCCCTCTGGGCCATCCCGTGGACTTCGCTCTTCTTCACATCATAGCCGGCTTCCATGAAGACATCGGCCATGATCTCGGAAGCCAGGATGATCCCTTGGCCGCCGACCCCTGCCAGCAGAATATTGGTGACCTTATTTTCCATCGTTTCCCTTTATCGCCCCGAATTTGCACACCTGGGCGCACAGGGTGCAGCCGTTGCAGAGGAACGAGTCGATCGACGCCCTTCCTTTCCTCTTTTTCCCGTGGACATTGGTTCCCTCTTCTTTGACCCAGGCCATGGCCGGGCACCCCAGGCGGAGACAGGAACGACACCCCGCGCAGAGGTCGGGATCAATGGCCAGAGGCTTGCCGCTGACCACCCTTTCCCGGCGGGAGAGGACGCAGGGAGCCCGGGATATGATGACCGAAGGTTCGGGGCGACGGACCTCCTTTTTGATGACTCGTTCGGTGGCGGCCAGATCATAGGGGTTCACAATTTTGACGTTTTTCACCCCGAGGGCCTTGGCCAGCTTGCCCAGGTCCACCTCGGATGTTTCCTCCCCCTTCAGGGTGCAGCCGGTTCCCGGGTGGTCCTGCCTGCCGGTCATAGCCGTCGTGTGGTTATCCAGGATGATCACGGTCACGGCCCCCCGGTTGTACACCACGTTGAGGAGCCCCGTGATTCCGGAGTGTAGGAAGGTGGAGTCCCCGATGACGGCCACCACTTTTCCCAGGGCCTCTTCCCCCAACGCCTTGTCCAGTCCCATGGCATGGCCGATGGAAGCTCCCATGCAGACGCAGGTGTCGATGGCGCTGAGCGGCGGCAGAAAACCGAGGGTATAGCATCCGATGTCCCCGGTTACGAAGAGCTTCAGCTTGTTCAACACCGAAAAGATGCCCCGGTGAGGGCAACCCGGGCACATGGTGGGAGGACGGGCCGGAAGGTTCTTCAAGGGTTCTTCCCGGGTCGCCGGGGGGAGATTCTTCAGCCCCCTTTCCACCAAGAGAGGGTTCAGCTCGCCGATGAGGGGGAAGGCCGATTTCCCTTCCACGGCCAATCCCAGGGACCGAACCTGCTCTTCGATGAAAGGATCCAATTCCTCCACCACATAGAGTTTTTCCACCTGGGAGGCAAACGATTTAATCATCTCCTTGGGCAGCGGATAAACCATTCCCAGCTTCAGGAAAGAAGCTTGGGGCATCACCTCTTTGGCGTACTCATAGGAAATTCCGCTGGTGATGATCCCGGTTTTCCGATCCCCCCATTCGATCCGGTTCTCCGGAAAAGTCTCCGCCCAACGGCCCAATTCTTCCATCCGCTTCTCCACCACCGGGTGGCGCTTGCGGGCATTGGCCGGGAGCATGACCAGTTTGACGGGGTCCTTGACCAGCCCGGGCTTCACCGGGGGGGAGACGGGCGCCCCCAGCTGGACGATCGACTTGGAGTGGGAGACCCGGGTAGTGGTGCGGAGCATCACCGGGGTGTCGAATTTCTCGCTCAATTCGAAGGCGATTCGGGTGTAATCCTTGGCCTCCTGGCTGTCGCTGGGCTCCAGCATGGGGACTTTGGCGAACCGGGCGTAATGGCGGTTGTCCTGTTCGTTCTGCGAGCTGTGCATCTCCGGATCGTCGGCCGTCACCAGCACCAGACCGCCCCGCAGGCCGGTATAGGAAAGGGTAAAGAGCGGGTCGGCCGCCACGTTCACCCCCACATGCTTCATCACCGCCAGGGCGCGCGCTCCGCCAAAAGCNNTCTCCAGGATTTCCGTGCTGGGGGTGCCGGGATAAGCGGCCGCCACCTTCACGCCGCTTTCATAGGCCCCCCGGGCGATGGCTTCATTTCCCGACAAGACGTTTTTGGCTTCGTTCATTCTCTTACCCCTTGAGCTCGCTTACCTTCCACCGGATGAATTCGGCCATGGTGGACTTGGGAGCCTGAGCCAGGGCCTTCTCGTAGATTTCCAGGGCCTTCGGCTTCTGTTTCAGGGCTTCATAGCAGCGGGCGGCCCCCAGCATGGATTCGACCTGGTAAGGCTGATTCCGGTCTCCCATGTTTTTCTCGAAATTCTCCAGCGCTTTCTGGTAATCCCCCTTAGTCTCAAAAATGTAGGCCGTCCCGTTCAGCGCCAGATTCCGGAAGGGCCCGTCCACGCATTTGGCGTAAGCCGCCTGGGCCTGATCGTATTCCTTCATGGCATAGTAGCAGTGGCCGATAAAGATCTCGGACACCTGCCCTGTTCTCCCCCGAGAGTAGACGGAAAGGGATTCTTTGAATTTGTCCAGGGCTTTCTGGAAATCTTCTTTCTTTTCCGACGCCGGATTCTCCATGGAGGTCCGATAGGCGTCCTGGTAGAGCTGCAGGGCCTGATCCTGCACCGCTAGGGCCTTCCCCTCCTGCCAGCGTAAGTAATAAAGCCCTCCGGCAACTGCGGCAGCCACGATCAGGACGATGGTGCTTACCTGGGCCGCCTGTCGTTGGTGGGTCTTTAGAAACTGGATCACCTTTCCGGTCGTGGAGATAAACTCATCCGGCTCATTCAACAATTTTTTTCTTGATACTTTTTTGGTGGGCATCCGTCCCCTCCCCTTTTGGGTTTCCAGAAGATATAAAATTCCTCCTCCCCTCCGCTCAACCGAAGGGCGCTGGGTCTGGAGGATTTACCTGCGGGTGGCTACGGGAGGAAGTTGACCGCTTTCAGGTCCTTCACCTCGACCTGGAAGCTTCCGAAATCCGCTTTTCCGTAGAACTTCGCCTTTTTTTCCATCTTGATATCCACGCTCTCCCGGGTTCGCAGGGAGACCTTGGCCTGGACGTCATTCCCTTCAACGCTCTGAATCTGAAGCTGGGATATCTTTTCAAAGGGGATGCTTACCGTTGCGCTCCCCCGCTTGCCGGCGAGGTAGACTTTCCCTTCCAGGCTGAACTGGTTGAGGGAGGTCTGGACTCCCTCCCGGTCGGTGACCCGTACGGCGAAATTTTTCTCCGGAGTCGGAATTTTATCGGGGGGGACAGCCCCTCCCATTTCTCCCATTCCCATAATGAAGAGGATGGAGATGAGGACGACCATCGGAGCCAGGAATCTCTTCATCGTTTGCCTCCCTGGTATTAGTCTCGCCCATATCCGGCCGATTGCTAATCTATTATTTTAAATAACATTTCTGAGCCAAAATGACAACTCCAAATACGGTTTCGAATTTTTTCATCGCCGGTCATGAAAAAGATCTTGTTGGGTTCCAGGATTGAAGGATATTGGCCCTGGGAGTCTTACCTATCATCGCCCCCAGTTTTAGATTACCCGAAAAAATCTGGCCCTTTGGCCATCTCCTGGCAAAGAGAATCCTTAAAATCCTGGGGAGTGGGCTAGCTCAAATATCCTTGCCCGCCTCAAGCTTTTTGTGCACGTTGGGGTTTAGGGTGGAGGAATTCGGATCAGCAGGCTCGGCGGGTTCTTAGCTTTCTTTTAAACTCCTCCCCCATATTCCGCAGAGAGAGGCAAGAGGGGAGATCACTCCAAGGAGAAAGCGGGGCAAAACCATCTCCCTCTGCAAAATTCCCCCGGGACAGGCCCGATCCAATGGAAGGACAACTGCCCCAGGATGATGATCCGAATTCCTCCACCCTAAACCCCATAAGATTTTCCCTCTCTTCCCGCAATCTTCTGCGCGCAGGGCTCTTTTCTCAAAATCTGCGGGTGGCCAAGTTCAAATATCTGATTGACAGAATCCATAGCCCTTCGTTATTTTGGTTGTGAGCAGGAATGAACGGAAATGATAAAATCTCCGTGGAAAAAAGGAGGATCAAATCTGCTTTCGGGAATGAGGTGGCAATATTGCCCGGTATCCGCCGAGGGGAAAGAACTCCCTCTTCGGGAACTGGGAATTTCCCCCCTGGCCGCCAGAATCCTCCAGAACCGGGGGATTTCGAGCCCGGAGGAGGCCAAACGGTTTCTCTACCCCACCCTTTCGGACCTTCCGGATCCCTTCACCATGAAGGGAATGGAAAAGGCGGTCCGACGGATCGTTCAGGCCCTTCGGAATCGCGAAAAGATTACTCTCTTCGGGGATTATGATGTGGATGGGACGACCGCCACGGCGGTCCTCCTTCTGTTCTTGCAGGAGGCTGGAGGGTCGGTCGATTTCCTACTCCCTCATCGGATCAAGGAAGGCTATGGGCTCAGCCTGGAGGCGATGAAGAGAATCCAGGCTTCAGGAACCAGGCTTCTCATCACCGCGGATTGCGGGATCAGCAATCGCGCAGAGATCGAATACGCTGGGGAGCACGGCCTGGACGTCATCGTGACCGACCACCACGAAGTTCCGGAAGATCTCCCCCCGGCTCTGGCGATTCTAAACCCCAAGCAGAAAGACTGTCTCTATCCCTTCAAGGGTCTGGCCGGAGTGGGGGTGGCCTTTAATTTGATCATCGGTCTCCGCAGCCACCTGCGAAAGGAAGGGTTCTTTGCGGCGGGAAACGGTCCGAACCTGAAAGAGTACCTGGATCTGGTAGCCCTGGGAACGGTGAGCGACGTGGTTCCGCTCATCGGGGCCAACCGAATCCTGGTGAAATTCGGGTTGGGGGAACTCAGCCGGGGACACCGCCCCGGGGTCATGGCATTGAAAGAGGTGTCGGGAATGGAAAACGGGCCGGTGGACACGACCGGCATCAATTTCCGACTGGCCCCCAGAATCAACGCCGCCGGCCGTCTGGACGATGCCGGGGAAGTCATCCATCTGTTCACGTCGAAGGACCCGGAGCGGGTCCGCCGAATCGCCGCCCATCTGAACGAGTTGAACGTATCACGCCAGCGGATCGAGGAGAAGATCCTCACCGAAGCCAGGGGAATGATCCAATCCCGAGAGCCGGACGAAACCAGGCGATCCATCGTCCTGGCATCCCTGGAATGGCATCCGGGGGTCATCGGCATTGTGGCTTCCCGTTTGATGGAAGAATATCATTGCCCCACGATTCTCATCGCCCTGAGGGAGAATCGGGGAAAAGGCTCCGGTCGCTCTATCGATGCTTTTCCCCTTTATGAGGGGCTGAAGGCCTGTCAGGGCTGGATGGAAGCTTTCGGGGGACACGCACAGGCCGCCGGGCTGGTGATTCGGGCCGAGCGTATTCCTGACTTCGCCCGGGCTTTCAATGAGGTGGTGGCGGCCCGGCTGAAGGAGGATGATTTTATTCCCTGCCTGACCCTGGATGCCGTAACCGGCCTGGAGCAGCTCCAGGAGCCCTTCCTCTCCGAACTCGACCTGCTCTCCCCCTTTGGAACCGGGAACCCAGAGCCAGTGCTGGCGCTGGAAGACCTTAGCGTTCTGAGTTCCAAGCTGGTGGGAAAGGGTCATTTGCGGGTTCGCGTCAGGGAAGGCCATCGGGTCCGCGAGGCGATCGGGTTCGGCATGGGCGCGCGACATCCGCTGTCCGGGGAGGGAATGAGGATGGCTTTTTCCCCCCAAGTCAACCTGTACCAAGGAAACCGGAGTCTGCAATTAAGGATCTTAGACCTGCAACCGTCGCCGGGCTTGTGAATCCCGTTTATCCCGCCGACGGCCGGTAGAAAATCTTATCAAGCTGAGGGGACCATGGAAAAGAAAAAAATCGGGAAAGGTGAATCCCGCACTCCCGTCGGAGGGCACGAAATTCAGAAAGAGGTCGAGGAAAACTTTGCGGCCTGGTCAGAGGACCCTGAGCCGGCCTTGACCAAGATCCGGGCTCTTTCTCCCGACGAACAGGAACGGGTCTTCTCCTCTTTAATCAAGACCCAGGGGGAAGAGGTGTATCCCTTCTTCCAGTCGCTCCTGGGCCAGGACGAAAAGATTGACCTCTCCCTGGCCAACAGCCTGGGCCGGTGGAGTTCCCCGGAGGCCGGGATCCTGCTCCATCGACTCTCCGCCAAGTCCTCTTCCAAGCCGGTCCTCAAAAACGTCCGTAAGGCCATCTTCCGCCTGAAGAGCCAGGGGGTGGAGGTGGAGGAGGTCAAAGATTCTTCCCGCGCTGTTTTCCATCCCCCCCAGATGGCCCCGGCGGAGGGCTTTTTGAGCGCCCCCGATGCGGGGGGAACGCGGCTGGTCTGGCTCGTCCGGCCTCAGCTCCCCCAGGGGGTGGTGGCCTTTCATGCGCTGCTGAACGACGTCCAGGGGATCATGGACTTTCAGGCCTTGGAGACGACCCGGAAAAAATTCCAGGAATACTCGGCAGCGTTCCGCCAGCAGGCACCCTGGGAAATCATCGAAGCCGATCCCGACTATTGCCTCGGCCTGGTGATCGAGGCTTCGGAGATCAACAAAAAAAGAGGGGAAACTCCCCCCGGAGAATTTGCCAAATGGCGGACTCTCATGGGCACACCTCCTCCCCTGCCCCTCAAGCCGATTATCTATCTGCACTTGAAGGAAGAGGAATGGAAAAACCGTTCCGACCTTTTGGACCACGCGGGCTCTCTTTTCCAGTCGCCCTCCTTCCAGTCCTGGTTTCTGGGAGAAGAAGAGGCCAAGAAGTACCTGGCTCTTTTGAAAGAAGCCTCCGAGAGCCGTCTGGTCCTCACTCCCTACCAGAAAGAGGCGAGGGTTTTGGAAATATACCGGCAGGCCGTGGACGAACTCTTCAACGCGGAGCGGCGGGCTTTCTTCCGAAGACGGATGGAGGAGATGTCCTACATCCTCTGGAAGACGGGGAAAGAAGATGACGCCCAGATGTGCCTGGTGGCCGCGCTGCGCATGGAATCAGAAAGCGGAATCCTTACTCCTCATCCCTTCCTGCTGGAACTGGTCAAACGGAGCCTTCAAGCCCTCCTGGAGGAGGAAGCCAAGAAGCAGCAGGAGAAGGGGGAAGAGTTGGTGATTAAGCCTTGAGGAGACGAAATTCCAAGCACAATATTCCAAATCCCCAATAAGTTCCAATAACCAAAATGACATGATCGAAACATTTTAACCTTGCCGAGTTTGGAATTTGGGTTTTGGAACTCATTTGGAATTTGAGATTTGGAATTTGGAATTTGAACGCAGGCGACGTAAAAGAAACCGTTTTTGCAGGTCGCAAACTTCCTGGTTGGAAAAAATCCTGGCAAGAGGGACTACCGCCTTCGAAGGCCGGCGTGGTAGCAACAGGTGGCGTTTTTGAAGTTGTTATCGAATACTCGGGTTTGACCGTCGAGGAAGGTAACCTTGACGAGAGACAGGCCTCCCACCACGGAGGAGTTCCGCTCCTCCACCACCCGGCCGCTGCCCCACTCCGGATATTTGCGGTGAACGACCCAGTCGCCGACCTTCAGGTACAATAAACGCCTTTCTTCCATACCGCGCTTATACCAAACTTTTTCCCTCACTTCAAGGGCCCAAATCAGCTTGCCCCTCACTTTGGAGATATCCAGGTTCGTGGCCCCAGGGGCATTGTTTGGCCTCTCATTTCCTCCGTTTTCCGTCTGAGTTTTCTTTTTTTATGGTCTCGCCTCCCCGGCGGTTCAAAGCCTTTCGAATCTCTTCTCCACATTTCCAACAGGTCAGGGGGAACCGCCCGGCCTGGCGCAGCCGGGCTCCGGTGGAAAAGTTTTGAGTTTTGCAGTGCGGGCAGGCATAGACCTGGCAAGTAAAGGTTTCGAGTTTCGGGTTTCGGGTTTCGAGTTTCTTTTTTTTCATTTGGAAGGTCTGAAAATATATCTTGTCTCCACCCTCTTCGCCAGCCCAAAAAACTTTAGGCATTTGAGCGCATTTAAGACACTTTAGGCACTCCTTAGAAATCCATCTCCTCAAGCTTCTTCAAGCCCAACTTGACGGGTCCGACCGTGGCAATGGCGATCAGCAAGGCTACGCCGGCGAAGGAGGCCAGGATTCCGGCCCATTCAAGGCTCGAAATACTGCGGTGATGGACCTTGGCCATGAAGAGGGTGTAAACCGGCCAGGCTTCCAGCACGACCACCGCCCCGATGAAGANNGCCCCCACTCCTACGCCAAGACCCACAATTCCGCAGGTCAGGAAGAGGATGGTGACGGAAGAGATGGCCATCATCAGGGGCGTCACCTTCAAGAGCCAATTGGAAAGAAAGATCAGGATCTCGGCCAGAAGGAGAAGAGGGATGAGGCTGGTCCAGAATTTGCTCCACAGGAAAGTACGCAAGGAGAGGGGGGAAGAGCGGATGATCCAGAAGGAAAAACCCTCCTGGCTCACCGCCGGGAAGACAAACCGGCCGGCCACCGCGGAAAGAACGAACCCGGCCAGCCCCAGGTTCAGGAAAGAGATCAGGTTCTGGAGGAAGAAACTGGGCATGGGAGCCTGGTCCAGGGGGAGGACGCTGAAATTGTAGAGATAGACAACGACCAGGGCGGTGAGCAAGATCAGCTGCGACCACTGAGTTGTATCCCGGAAAAAGGTCTTACCGTCCTTGAGCACCATGGCCCGGGCCTGGACCCGCAGGGGGCGGCTGACCGTCTCCAGAATCCAGTTGAAGACGGGGATTCTGGCCAGGTAGGCTCTACGGGCTTCCTGGGATTTGGTCCAGCCGGTAAAAAAGAGGGCTTGGGCGACCCAGCTCCCGATCACCCCGAACCCCCCGGCAGTGGACCAGAGGCAGGCCAGATAGAACCCGGCGGGGGAATTCGTCTTCTGCAGGTAGGGCATCACCGACTCGGCCAACCAGAAACTGGGAAGAAACGGCCAGGAGGGAGCGCTCAGGGCAGACATGTATTCCACCAAACCGGCAAAGGAATCGGGGTTGGTCAACTGCTCCGGCCGCAGAAACCGGAAGAGAAAATAAAGACCCGCCACCAGCAAGATCGAAAGGAGAAACAGAATATCCTTCGTGCGGCGAGCCGGGAAGATATTCACCAGAATCATGGCGAGCATGCTTCCCAAGGCCGCGGGGATGACCAGAAAGGGAATCAACGCGCCCAGAAGAATTGCGTAGAATTTCCAGGAAGCCCCATAGACCCACCCATAGGCCAGGAATACGGGCAGGGCGAAGAGGAGGACCATCCAGGAGCTGTACAACAGCGTTTCGGTGAGCCGGGCGTAGTAGACCTGCTCCAGCGAGACCGGGCGGCAGAGAATGAGGTTTAAATCTTCGGAAAGAAAAAACGTGGACAGGGAGGAGATCAGGTTGCTGAAGAGGAGGATGGAAAAAAAGGTCAGGAGCATCATGGAGAGAAGTCGGAAGTTCAGAAGGTCTCCGAAGAGCTCGATGGACCGGAAATAGACCAGCACTTTATGAAAAATGAAAAAGGTAAAGAGCCAAAAACCCACGGCCAGAGCCGTCAGGAAGACCCATTTCCACCGGGAGCCTCGCGAACCCTCGGAGAGCCCGTGGGTCAGGGCCAGGGTTTTGGGATAGAGAAGCGTGGTCCAGCCTTCCATCTTTTCCTCAGCCGGTCAGAGGGGTTTTGAGGTTGGGAATTCGGTCCGCCTCGGTCAGTTTCAGAAAAAGGGGCTCCAGCCTTTCATCCCGACTGCGGGCCTGCTCCCGGAGTTCCTCCATCGTCCCCAGGGAGATCAGCTGTCCCTCGTGGATGATCCCGATCCGCTGGCAGACCTCTTCGGCAATGGCCAGGATGTGGGTGGAGAGGAAGACGGTCATCCCGCTTCCGACCAAGTCCCGCAAGAGGCCCTTCACCAGGTTGACCCCCCGCGGGTCCAGGCCGACCATGGGTTCGTCGATGACCAGGACCTTGGGCCGATGCAGCAGGGCTGCGCTGATAATCAGGCGCTGACGCATGCCGTGGGAGTAACTTTCGATTAGTTCATGGCGCCAGCTCAGGAGATCGAAGAATTCCAGGAGTTCTTCCGACCGCCTCCTCCATCCATCCCTGGGGTCCAGGCGGTGAAGTCCGGCAATGAACTCCAGGAATTCCCCCCCGGTCAATTTTTCGTAAAGGTACGGCCGGTCGGGGATGTAGCCCAGAATGGCCTTGGCCTCCTCCGGTTCGCGGGCCATATCTTTCCCGTCGAGGAGAATGCGCCCTGAAGTGGGCTTCATCAGCCCGGCCATCATGCGGATGGTCGTGGTTTTCCCGGCCCCATTCGGTCCCAGGAACCCGAAGATTTCCCCCGGGGGGACCCGCAGGCAGAGGTCCCTGACGGCATGAAAAATCCCGAATTTCTTGGTCAGGTGGTCAAGCTCGATCAATGGAACTCCTTCACTTCCACTTTCAAACGCCCGACGATCTTCACGAGGTCCAACTGCTGGTCGAGATCCCCCTCCACCAAACGGAGGTGAGTGGCGTCAGCCGGAATCTGGTTAAGGGTCGGGTCGACGGAAATCCAGGTTCCCAAATAGACCTGCGCCCAGGCATGGTAGAAGAACTTTCCTTCCTGGTAGACGATCCCCGCTTGGAGCCTGGCCGGGATCCCCGCGGAGCGGACCAGAGCGGTGAAGAGGGTCGCATGCTCGTTGCAGTCCCCGACCCTCTGACGGAGCACCTCCAGCGCGCTGGGGATGCTCACCACCGGTTGTTTGCGCACATTCCGGTAGACCCATTCGTTGATCCGCTTGACCTGTTCCAGTGGGTCCCGGGCATCCCCGATCATCTCCCTCGCCCGTCCTTGGATCTCGGGATCATCCCGCTGGATGAAGGGAGTGGCCTGGAGATATTCCCTACGCTCCTTCTCCGAAAGCCCTTCCTGCGTGGACGGCCGGGAAGAAAGATCCTCCCGCTTCACCGTCACTTCATTCCCGGAGAGGGACTGACGGTCTCCCTCGATCTTCAACCCCTGGAGGTCGGCGGAAAGAAGCCTGACCCGGAGAAAACGGGTAGAACGGGGGTCGGGAATCTCCCGGTCGGAGGAGACGGCCGTGAGAGCGATCAAATCCACCACCTTCCCCGGGGTCCAATTGCGGTGGCGGGCTTCATCCCTGCCCTCCCGGATGAGCGTGAACCCCATGGGACTCTCCTCTTTCCATACCTGGCCGTTCCGGTCGATCCAGGACCTCACTTCTATCCCTTTGAACTCCTGCCTCACCCGGTAGAGTTCCCGATCCTCCTTACCGATGGGGAGACGATCCAGGCTTTCCACTTCCGCGATCATTTCGGCGGAGCTCATGCTGGCAGGGTCGAAGACCGGGACCCGGTATTTTTTCCCCATTTCCAACCCCTGGCTGAGAAAGTAAAGCTTGGTCTGGCCCAGGATGAAGGGAGCCTCGGGAAGATAGACTTCCAGGTCCTGCTCCTTGCCCCCCGATTGCATCCTCATCATCATTTTTTTGCGGGAAGATCCTCCGGAGTCCGCCAGCAGCCGCCCCGAGAGCTGAAAAGGAAACAGTCCCGAGTCTAGGGAGAAACGGAAAGATTCCAGCGTGAAAGTCTCCGTCAGGTTGTATTCCAGAGTCTGCTGAATGTTCTGGGGGATCCCCATGACCGCCAGCTTCAGCCAGAGCTGCTCTTTGACCACGATCCGGTCACCATGCATATCCTGTTCCGTGGCGCCAAACCCGATCTTCTCCCCCTTCCAGTAGACTCCCCACCAATCCTCACCGACCTTCAACCCTTCCCGGGCAATGGCCGGGGTTATCTTCAGCGCCTGTGGCTGCAGGTAGGTCCGGTGCGCGAGCAGCCCCATGACCGCCCCCCATACCAGCACTACCCCAATTTTGGCGATGGTTTTTCCCTTCCCGGACATTCCGAGAATTGCCCCCGGCCTTCTCTTTTCCATACCCATTCTCATCGGAATCGGGATCCCAGACTTTAGGGATCGGGCCCTGCTTGTTTATTCCTGTTGGGGGTCTATATGGGGAGCCAACGGGGGGATGAGGTCCCGCAGGTCGGAGCTCCGGATGGAAAGATCGGCCGCTTCATTCAACCGGGTGGAACGGGAGTTGAAAGCAATGGAAAAGCCCGCCATCTGAAACATGGTGAGATCTCCCAAGCTGTCGCCGACGGCCAGAATCTCATTCTTCTTGGCGCGGAACCGCTCCTGCGCATCCTGAACCCATTTGGCCTTTTGGTCGTAATGAACATGAATGCGGATCGTTCCATCGAGGACACCCCCGGTAATCCCCAGCTCATTGGCTACGGCATAGTCGAAACCGTATTTTTTCCGCATCCAGTCGGACAGAAGGGACAGGCCGGAGGAGATGATTCCCAGCCGGATTCCCCGGGATTTGAAGTACCCCAGCAGGCCCTCAATCCCTTCGTAGAGGGGGATCTCCCGCAGAATTTGCCGAACGGCGGAGACCTTCATCCCCTTCCACACGGCGGCGTCGAGTTCGCAAAAGCGGTAATAGTCGATCTCTCCGCGCAGGAAGGCTTCCTGGTACCTCTCCGCGTCCCCCTCCCAAACTCCCAGGCGGCGATGGATATATTCCCACGCGCTCCTCTCCCGCGTTAAGGTGCCGTCAAGGTCGAAGAGGGCCAATTTGAAGCGCTGGGGTCCTTTGGGTGGTCGATCCAAGGGGAGTTTGAGTCTTTCGGGGAAGTCTCGTTACTGGTTGCTCGTTACTCGTTGCTATTTCTTTTCACTCGTTCGCCATGCCAGGTTGAAGGGAAAAACGAAAACGAGCAACTAGGAACGAGCAACGAGTCCTACATTTCGGTCTTGAAATCTTCGGGTTTCAGCTTGTCGAAGAGGTCGTCGATCCATTTATCGGAGGAGTCCTTCTTGCCTTTGGTATCGAAATGCCCCGCGGAGTCGAGGACTTTTTCCTCCACGTAGATGGGCGCACTCGTGCGCAGCGCCAGGGCGATGGCGTCGCTGGGCCGCGAATCGACCTGGACCACCTTGCCCCCCACTTCCAGGGTAATGATGGCGTAGAAAGTGTTGGATTTCAGGTCATTCACCATGATATCGCGGACCGTGGCTTTCATTCCTTCGATGACATTTTTCAACAGATCATGGGTCATCGGGCGGGGGGTCCAGGTGTGTTCGATCCCCATGGTTATGGCGTTGGCCTCGAAGAGCCCCACCCAGATGGGGAGCGTTCTCCCCGTCGCCTCTTCCTTCAGGACGACGACGGATTGATTCGTCTCCGAGTCAAAAAACAACCCATGAACCTTCATCTCCACCATGGTCTTCCCCCCTCTGGTCCTTTCCTTGGGTCAATTATAAAGCTGCCAAGGGCAAAAAGCCATAAGTCTTTTTCGTTCAGGGGTCGGGCAGGCTGGCAACCCCGTCCAGAATCGACTGGAGGATCCGGCTGGCGGACCCTTTCAGGATCCAGTCGGAGACGGTACGGGTCAGTTGAGTCTCTTCCAGGTTTACCTCCACGACGGCGGCCCCGCATCTCTTGGCCAATACCGGGATATCGCAGGCCGGGGAGACGACCGCCGAGGTCCCGACTACCAGCATGACCTCGCAGTTGCGGGCTTCTTCCATGGCCTCCAGATGCGCGCCCCAGGGGATGGGTTCGCCGAAGAAGACCACCGTGGGCTTCAACACCCCGGTGCACCGGCAGAGGGGAGGCAGGGGTTCCAAGACCACCTCTTCCTTGGCATACTGCCGGCCGCAGTTCAGGCAGACGAGCCTCTTGTGGCTCCCGTGGTATTCAATCACCTTCGTGTTTCCCGCCTCCTGGTGAAGGTGGTCGATGTTCTGGGTGACGACCGAGCGCACATGCCCCATCTTCTCCAGTCGGGCCAGGGCCAAGTGGGCGGCGTTGGGTTTGGAATGCTCCAGCAGGTCCCCCATCTCCTTGAGCATGGTCCATACTTTTTTCGGGTTTGCCTGGAAGGCCTCGATGGTAGCGTACTCCACAGGATCGAACTTTTCCCACAGCCCCCCGGCGGTCCGGAAATCCGGAATCCCGCTCTCCACGGAGATGCCGGCTCCGGTGAAAGCCACGACCTTCTTCGACCGGGATACGGCCTGGACCGTCTTTTGGATCAGCTCTTCTTTCAAGATCCCCCCCAGAAATGCGGAATTCGCAATGTGGAATGCGGAATAAAAAACGGTTATTTATTCCCTCTCATGGGGAAATTGGGATCATTTTATCAGAGCGAAGGATTTTGGCAAGGATTTAAAGGCCGCAAGCCGTAAGGTGAGTCGCCAGAGGAAAATGCGAACATCAATGGACTCATCCGATAGGCAATGAAAGCTCTTCAACTTTTATTTCTATAAGGTAAAATAAGACAGGCGCCAATGAGAAATTCGGGGATTTTCGTTTTTTCCAATCCGCATTCCGAAATATGCAATGGAAAGGAGGAGGGTTATGGCCATCGCCGCGTACATTTTCATCGAGACGACCCAGGGGAAAGCCCGGGCGACCGCCCAGGAGATCACCCGCATTCCGGGGGTGAAGACCGCCCATTCGGTCACCGGCCCCTACGATGTGGTCACGTATGTGGAGGCGGATTCCATCTCCGTCCTGGGGGATTTCATCGTCACCAAAATCCAGGCCCTCCCCGGGGTCTTGCGCACCCTGACCAACGTGGTCATCGACGGAGAATAAGAAAAGTTTCGGGTTTCAAGTTTCAAGTTTCGAGTTAGCTGCCAAATTCAGGCGGGGGTTTCCGTGAACCTGAAACTCGAAACCCGAAACTCGAAACTTTTTATTCTACGGTGATATGCGGTTTGAGGGCAGCCAGCTTCTTGGGCCCGATTCCGGGGACCTGGAGCAGGTCGTCCGGAGAAGTGAACTTGCCGTTCTTCTCCCGAAATTCCACGATCGCCTGAGCTGTTTTGGGGCCGATGCCCGGCAGGGTATCCAGTTCCTCGGCAGTGGCGGTGTTGAGGGGAATGGGGACCGAGAGGACCTTCAACTTGGGGGGAGACAGGGGTTCGACGACCACCTTCCCCTTCCCTTCCCCCGCCGGCTGGAGCGAGAGGCGGCTGCTCTTTTCGACCTTGCGGGCGAGGTCTTCGGGCGAGAGGGAATGCTTCTCCTGCCCCCCTCCGGCTCTTTCCAGAACCTCACCAACCGTCATTCCCGGCTCGGCCTGGACGATCCCCCGCGGTCCCGCAGCCCCGTCGATTTCCACGGGGAAACCCTGCCCGCTTGATTTCCCGGGAAGACGCTCCCCCATCGGAGGAGTCTTCCCCCCTTCTTTCGAAGAAGAAAACGGACCGGTGAGAAAAAAGAGGAGGCAGAGAGACAGGGTGAGGAAGAGAATGACCCCTTGTTGCTCCCGGTTCATGATTCGGCTTTCCCATTTATGAGGCTTTGGTACCCGTCCGCAGCCCCGTCCGGGTAGGCGGATCGGAGATCTTGGCTATTCCCCCCGGAGTCTGCACAGCTCTACGCCTCTTTCTTCAGCTCTCCCCTCTCCAGAGCAAACGCCTGGTGGAGAACCCGGGCGGCCAGTTCCGCATACTTGGCCTCCACGACGCAGGAGATTTTAATCTCCGAGGTACTGATCATCAGGATGTTGATGTTCTCTTTGGAAAGGGCGTTGAACATCTTGGAGGCCACGCCCGCATGGCTGACCATCCCTGCCCCCACGATGGAAACCTTGGCGATATTCTCCTCCGCCAGGACTTCCCGGGCCTTGATATCCTCGGCGGTCTTCTTCACCAGCTTCAGCGCCTTCTTGAGGTCCACCTTGGGGATGGTGAAGGTCAGGTCGGTGAGTCCATCCGCGCTGGTATTCTGGATGATCATATCCACGACGATATGGGCGTCGGAGATGGGGGTGAAGATCTTGGAGGCGATTCCCGGCCGGTCGGGGACCCCGATGATGGTGACGCGGGCTTCGTTCTTATTCATGGTGACGCCGGAGACCAGCACTTTTTCCATTTTCTCATCCTCCTTGACAACCCATGTCCCGCTCTTATCGTTGAACGACGAACGAACGTGAATGGGGACATTGTATTTCTTGGCAAACTCGACCGACCGGATCTGGAGTACCTTGGCCCCAAGGGAAGCCATCTCCATCATTTCATCGTAGGAGATGCGGGAAATCTTCCGGGCATCGGGGCAGATGTTCGGGTCGGTGGTGTAGACGCCTTCCACATCGGTGTAGATCTCGCAGACATCGGCCTTGAGGGCCGCGGCCACGGCGACCCCGGTGGTATCCGACCCCCCCCGTCCCAGGGTGGTGATGTTCCCCTCCGGGTCCACCCCCTGGAAACCGGTCACGATGGGAATGAAGCCCCCTTTGAGCGCCCGGCGTAAACGCTTCGTCTCCACATCCTCGATGCGGGCCACGGAAAAAGCGCTGTCGGTGACGATCCGGATCTGGGGCCCCAGGAACGATTTGGCCGGGACCCCCATGGATTGCAGGGTAATGGCCAGCAGGGCGGCGCTCACCTGCTCTCCCGTGGAGATCAGGCTGTCGTATTCCCGCAAATCCGGCGTCTCGCTGGCCTGCTGGGCGAGCCGGATGAGCCGGTCCGTCTCGCCGGACATGGCGGAGACGACGACCACTACGTCATTCCCCTCCTTCCGGGTTTTGGCCGCCCGGTCGGCCACATTTCGGATGCGGGCAATATCTCCGACGGAAGTTCCGCCGTATTTCTGCACAATCAGGGCCACGTCATCTCTCCTTTTCCCATTTATGCTTGAGTTCCTCGATCAGGGTCCGCCCTTTGCCCCCTTTTCCGGAAAAAACCAGTCTTCTCCCCTCCTCACTGACCCATTGCAGATGGACTTCAATTCTCTCTTCGGGAAGATCTTCTCCCACCTTGTCAGCCCATTCGACGAGAGTGACCCCGGGTCCGGACACGAGCTCATCCCACCCGATCCCTTCCACTTCGGCGTAGCTGTCCAAGCGGTAGAGGTCGAGGTGATACACGGGGAATCGCCCGCGGTACTCGTTGACCAGGACAAAGGAAGGGCTGGTCACCTCCCGAACATCTTCCACTCCCAGCCCCCGGGCAAGGCCTTTGGCCAAAAGGGTCTTCCCCGCCCCCAGGCTCCCCACGAGGGCTACAAAGAATCCCGGGGGAAGAATCTCTCCCAGAAGGCTTCCCAGCCGCATGGTATCATCGGGGTTCTCGGTGACCACTTCGAAGGTTCCGGTTTCTGCCTTTGCCGCGATCATCACCTTAGCTTAAATTCCAAATTACAAGCACCAAATTCCAAATAATCTCCAACCTCCAATTTTCGAAACTCTTAATCTGCTTTTTCTTTTATTTTGGAAATTGGTTCATTGGAATTTATTTGGAATTTGGGATTTGGATATTGGGATTTTTTTCAATAACAAATTTCAGTCCGAAGGGGAAATGAAAAATCCCCAATCCGGCCTTCTCCCGCTGCCAAGGCCCGGAGAACCCGGGGAGTTTCTCCGGCCAGGTCCATGGCGGCCATTCCGCGCTGGCCTTTCAGGTGGGCGACAAAATCTCCGGTGAGCCCGTGAAGGTAAACCCCCAGTTTGGCCGCCTCCAGCGCAGGGAACCCCTGAGCCAGGAATCCTCCGATCATTCCGGTGAGGATATCTCCCATTCCTCCTGAAGCCATGCCGGGGTTTCCGGTGGGGTTGATGAAGACCTCTCCTTCGCCGCTGGCTACCAGAGAACGAGCCCCTTTGAGGACCAGGATAACGCCGTACTTCCGAGCGAACTCCCTGGCCACCTCGACCCGATTCCGTTGGATTTCCTGGCTCGACATGCCCAGCAGGCGAGCCATCTCTCCCGGGTGAGGGGTGAGGATCAATTCTTTCTGGGATTTTCGAATTAAATCCAGCTTGCCCCCCAGGGCGCTCAAGCCGTCGGCATCGATGACCGCCGGGAGGCTAACCGAGCGGACCAGTTTCTGCACCAATTTGACCGTCTCGCCATTGGTGGAAAGGCCGGGGCCTATGGCCAGGGCGGTTTTTCGTTCGCAGAGTTCCAGGATTCGGCCGTGGGCGGAAAGCCCGAGGGTTTTTTCTTTGCTTTCCGGCAAGGGCTCGGTCATCGGTTCGGTGAGTTTTTCTTCCAAGATGGGGTTGAGGCTTTCCGGAATGCCGAGGGTGACGAGCCCGGTCCCCACGCGAAGAGCCGCCTCACAGACCATCGCGGCAGCCCCGGTCTTCCCCGGGGATCCGGAAAGGACGAAAAGATGGCCGAATTCCCCTTTATGGGATTCGGGGTTCCGGGGTTGCAGAAGCGATAGGAAATCCGCCCCTTCCAGAAGATGATCCGGCACCCGCTCGGCCTCCACGGCCAAGCGGGGCAGGGAAATATCGACTAGGACGATCTTCCCGCAGTATTGGGCTCCCGGCAGAACCAGAAGCCCCCGTTTCAACAGGCCGAAGGTCACGGTCAAGCGGGCCTGGATGCAGGCCCCCAGAACCAGACCGCTGTCGGAGTCCAGCCCCGAAGGAATGTCCACAGCCACAACGGGTATTCCCAAGGAGTTCACGAAAGAGATGATTTCCCGGAAGAAACCTTTGACCTCTCCCTTCAGCCCGGTTCCCAGAATGCCGTCCACCAGAATATCGTTATCGGCCAGGCGCCCTTTGCGCGATTCCCACTCTTCCAGGTTCAAAATCTCGAGGACAACCCCGCCCACTCGGGTCAGGATCTCCAGGTTGGCGGCCGCATCCCCTTTAACCTCTTCCCGTGCGGCGAGAAGATAGACCTCACAAGACACCCCTCGATTTCGCAGGTAACGGGCCACCGCCAAGGCGTCCCCCCCGTTGTTGCCCCGCCCGGCCAGGATCCCCACCCGCCGTTTCATGAGGTCGGGGAAATGACAAAACATGGCCCCCACCGTGCCCCGGGCGGCATTCTCCATCAGGACTAGGCCGGGGATGCCGAACTCCTCGACGGCTTTCCGGTCCAGTTTCCGCATGATCTCCGCGGTGGCAACCTTCATAGGAATCCCTCCTCTATGAAAGGCAGGATTGAGGATTGAGGATTCAGGTTTCAGGATTCCTGTTTTCCCTGATTCCTGAATCCTGGATCCTGCCTTTCAAGGACCACCATCGCTCCGCTGTAGTCCCCGTCGTGGGTGAGGCTGAGGAACAGCGCTTCGATTCCTTCTTTTTGGCAGATCTCCAACGCCCGGCCGTGGACTTTCAAAACCGGCCTTCCCAAGGGACCCCGCCGCACCTCTACATCTCGCCAGTGGACTCCCCGGCGGATGCCGATCCCCAGGGCCTTCACCAAGGCTTCTTTGGCGCCGAAGCGGGCGGCGAAATGGGGGGCGGCGTTTCTCTTCTGGAGGCAGTAGCGGATTTCTCCCGGGGTAAACACTTTATTTTGAAACCGTTCTCCCCAGCGCTCCAGAGCCTCTGCAATCCGACTCACTCTGACCAGGTCAAGTCCGATGCCGTAGATCATAGAAAAGCAGAATCCTGCATTCTTAATTATTTCTTCGGTTGGATCAGTTCCTTCATTTCCCTTACCGCCCGGTCCAGGCCGACGAGGATTGCCCGGGCGATGATGCTGTGTCCGATGCTGTAGTCTTCGATTTCCGGAATCGAGGTAAAGGGGGCCACATTCTGGTAATCCAGGCCGTGGCCGACGTTGACCCGCAAACCCAACTTCCGTGCCTGGGTGATGGCCTTGGCGATCCGCTGGAACTCTTTCTTTTGGGACTCTTCATCGGGGGAGTCGCTGTATTTCCCCGTGTGGATCTCCACCAGGTTCGCTCCCACTGCCCGGCTGGCTTTGACCTGACCGGCGTCGGCGTCGATGAACAGACTCACCTGGATTCCCGCTTTCTTCAGCCGAGCGATGTTAGGTTTCAGAGACTTCTGCTGAGCCCGGACATCAAGCCCTCCTTCGGTGGTCAATTCCTGTCTCCGCTCCGGAACCAGGGTGACCATGTCGGGCTTTACCCGCAGGGCGATCCCGACGATCTCTTCCGTGTTGGCCATCTCCAGGTTCAGCTTCGTTTTGACCACCTTCCGCAGAATCTCCAGATCCCGGTCCTGGATGTGACGCCGATCTTCCCGCAAATGGATGATGATCCCATCGGCTCCGGCGAATTCGGCAAGGAGGGCGGCGGTCACCGGGTCCGGGTTCTTTCCTCCCCTCGCCTGGCGCACCGTGGCCACGTGGTCGACGTTCACTGAAAGTTTGGGCACTTTCCCCTCCAATAGAATCTAGGATCCAGGCGTCAGGAAACAGGATTCAGGCTAAAACCAAGAAGCCAAAGCCTGAATCCTGTTTCCTGGATCCTGCATTATTTCTCCATATTCTTCCGCACGCACCCGGCGATCTCTTCGGCGTACGTCTTGATTTCCTCGTCTTTTTCCCCCTCCAGCATGACCCGGATCAGACTCTCGGTCCCCGAAGGACGAACCAGGACTCGGCCCTTCTCGCCCAATTTCTTCTGAACTTTCTTGATCAGGGACGCCACCTCCGGAACCTCGTGCGGGTCCCTCTTATGGGCCACAGGCACATTCAGCAGGACCTGGGGAAAGGGGGTCAGGATGGAGGCCAGATCGGAAAGTTTCTTCCCCTCCCTTTTCATCACCGCCAGCACCTGGAGGGCCGATAGTACCCCATCCCCGGTGGTGTTGTAATCGAGGAAGATGAGGTGCCCCGACTGTTCTCCCCCAAAGTTGTAGCCGTGTTTGGCCATCTCTTCCACCACATAGCGGTCTCCCACCTGGGTTCGAACGACTTTAATTCCCAGACTCTTCATGGTCAGGTCCAGTCCGAGATTGCTCATGACCGTAGCCACGACGGTATTCTTCTGCAGCCGGTTTCCTTTACGCAGGTCCCTGGCGCAGAGGGCCATGATCTGGTCCCCATCGACCACGTTCCCCCGTTCGTCGGAAAAGATTGCCCGGTCCGCATCCCCGTCGAGGGAAATCCCGATGTCAGCACCCTGTTCCTTCACGGTCTGGGTCATGACCTGGGGATAGAGCGAGCCGCAATAAGAATTGATGTTCTCCCCGTTCGGGTCCACGCCTAAGGCGGTGACTTGGGCCCCGAGCTCTTCGAAGACCGCCGGGGCCACCCGGTAGGCGGCGCCGTTGGCGCAGTCCAGGACGATCTTCATGCCCTCCAGAGTGTATTCCTTGGGGAAGAAGGTCTTCAGGGATACCACGTATCTTCCCACGGCGTCGTCGATCCGAAAGGCCTTTCCTACTTCCTGGGCGGTCGGGCGCAGGGAGGCTATCCGGTCGGAAGAGATCAGCTCTTCGATCCGGTCTTCCAACTGGTCGGGGAGCTTGAACCCGTCCCCCGAAAAGATCTTGATGCCGTTGTCCTGGAAGGGGTTGTGCGAGGCGGATATGACGATCCCCGCATCGGCGCGCATGGAGGCGGTGATGAAGGCGATTCCCGGGGTCGGAAGGGGTCCCACCAGGAGAACGTCCACGCCCATGGAGCAAATCCCGGCAACCAGGGCATTCTCCAGCATGTACCCGGAGAGACGGGTATCTTTGCCGATGACGATGCGATGGCGCCTCTTCTCGCTCTTGAAAATAAAGGCGGTCCCACGGCCGACCTGCATGGCCATCTCCGTGGTCATGGGATGGATGTTAGCCACCCCCCGGATTCCGTCGGTTCCGAATAGTCTTCTCATCAATTACGCTCCTGACTATTTCTGCGGAGTGCTCCGCAGGATGGCATCCGCCACCTGCACCACCCGTCGCGTTCGCTTGACCTCGTGCACCCGGACGATGTTCGCCCCGTTCTGAATGGCCACAGCCACGCTGGCCAGGGTTCCCTCCTCCCGCTCCTCCGGGGGCAGGCTGAGAATCCGGCCGAGGAAGGCCTTGCGGGAGGTCCCGATTAGCAAGGGCTGCCCCAGGTCCTGAAAGCTCCGGAGATGCTTCAGCAGGATGAGGTTATGCCCCTCCTCCAGAGATTTGCCGAACCCGATCCCCGGGTCCAGGATGATCTGTTCGCGGGGGATTCCGCGGGAGGTCGCATAGGCCAACCGTTCCTCAAAGAATCGGCGGATCTCCCCGATCAGGTCATCGTAATGCGGGTCGGCCTGCATGGTTTCCGGCTGTCCCCGCATGTGCATGAGGGTCAGGGGAACTTTCCATCGGGACAGGACCTCGGCCATATCCTCATCGTAACGCAATGCGCTGATGTCGTTCACCATCTCGGCCCCCGCTTGAAGGGCCCTTTGCGCAACGGTCGCTTTGCGGGTGTCGATGGAGATGGGGATGGATATCCCGGCGTTGAGCTCTTCGATGACCGGGATCACCCGGCGGAGTTCTTCTTCTATGGGAAGTGGTTGGGACCCGGGCCGGGTGGACTCGCCGCCCACATCCAGGATATCGGCTCCTTCCTCCGCCAGCCGCCGCCCCTGCTCGACAGCCCGGCCCCCTTCGAAGAATCGGCCTCCGTCGGAGAAGGAGTCGGGGGTGATGTTCAGCACGCCCATGACGAGGGTGCGCCGGGATAGGTCGTATTCTTTTCGGCGGAAACGGAGCATCCAGGGTCGCATATAAAATAAGGGCCGCAGGACCCGAACCAAGGCCGGAGAAATCCCTCCCCTTGATCCTAAACCTTTGACCCTTCTCTATGAAGCTCTTGCCTCTGGAACTAGATCCCGGGGCGGGTTAGCGGGGGGGGCGGTCTTCAGGCCCAAAACCAGATCGATCTCCTCCCCGGCCATCACTTCTTTCTCCAGCAGGGCCGCGGCCAAGTTATGGAGGTTGTCTATGTGCCGGGTGATGATATCCTTGGCTCGGTCATAGTTTTCCAGAACGATCCGCTTGATCTCGCTGTCGATGTCCTCCGCGGTGTTTTCGCTGTAATCCTTGGGCTGAGCGATCTCCCTTCCGAGGAAGATGTGCTCTTCCTTCTTGCCGAAGGTCAAGGGGCCCAGCTTTTCGCTCATCCCGAAGTCGCAGACCATCTTTCGGGCCCACTCGGTGGCCATCTCCAGATCGTTTCCGGCCCCGGTGGTCTGGGTGTGGAGGACCAGTTCCTCCGCCGCCCGGCCGCCCAGGAAAATGGCGATCTTATTGAGGATGTATTCCTTGGAAAGGGTATGCTTGTCTTCGGCCGGAAGCTGCTGGGTGACCCCCAGCGCCGTTCCCCGGGGAATGATGGAGACTTTGTGGATGGGGTCGGTCACGGGGAGGTACTTGGCCACCAGCGTGTGGCCAGCCTCATGGAAGGCGGTGAGGCGCTTCTCCTCCTCGCTGATGATCATGGTCCGGCGTTCCACCCCCATGAGAACCTTGTCTTTGGAGGATTCGAAGTCGTTCATCTCCACTTTGGCCTTGTTACGGCGGGCGGCCAGGAGCGCAGCCTCGTTGACCAGGTTTTCCAGATCCGCTCCGGTGAAGCCGGGGGTTCCGCGGGAGAGAATCTGGAGGTTTACATCCTCGGACAGGGGTGTCTTGCGCGTATGAACTTTCAGGATGGCTTCCCGCCCCTTCACGTCCGGCCGCGGAACGACCACTTGCCGGTCAAACCGGCCCGGCCGCAGGAGCGCCGGGTCNNAGGAGCTGGTTGAGCGTCTGCTCCCGTTCGTCATGCCCCCCGCCCAGGCCGGCTCCCCGGTGGCGTCCTACGGCGTCGATTTCATCTATGAAAATAATGCAAGGGGCGTGCTTCTTTCCCTGGATGAAGAGATCCCGCACCCGGGACGCACCCACCCCCACGAACATCTCCACGAAATCAGACCCGCTGATGGAAAAGAAGGGAACGTTGGCTTCCCCCGCGATCGCCCGGGCCAGGAGGGTCTTCCCCGTCCCCGGAGGGCCCACCAGGAGGACGCCCTTGGGGATCCTTCCGCCCAGCCGGGTGAATTTTTTGGGGTCTCGGAGAAACTCGATGATCTCCTGCAGTTCTTCCTTGGATTCTTCGATCCCGGCCACGTCCTGGAAGGTCACCTTGGTCTGCTTGTCGGAAAGGAGTTTGACCTTGGCCTTGCCGAAAGACATGGCCTTGGTCCCCCCGGCCTGCATCTGGCGCATGAAGAAAATCCAGAAGCCAATCAGGAGGAGCATGGGAAACCAGGAGATCAATATGGTCATGTACCAGGGGGAATCGTCCTCGGGCTTGGCCGTGATCTTCACATTCTTTTCCTTCAGAGCCTTGATCAAATCCGGGTAGGAAGGGACGAAGGTCCGAAACTCCTTGAGGTTATTGTACCGGCCGTAGATACTGTGCCCCTGGATGGTGACCTCCCGAATTTCCCCACTCTCCAGCGAGGTCAGAAAATCGCTGAAGATGATTTTGTCTTGCGAGGCTCGGGGCTGATTGAAGAGTTGAAAGAGAAGGATCATCATCAGGCTGATGACCAGCCACAAGGCTAAATTCTTATAAAAGGGGCTCAATTTCCCCCCTCCCATAGTTCGCTCTCCAGGAATTTTATTTGATGGAATTTTGAATGCTTAGAAAACGTTGCACCAACAGTCTATATAACACGGATTCCGTAAAAAAGATAGAGCCGATTTGAATGCGGAATTCTTATCTCAAGATGACGCGATGACGGAAAGAGAGAAGGACGCGAGGAAGCAGATGTCGCCTTTCTCCGTGTCTTCGGGTCCTTGGGTCTCGGCGTCCCTCTTTCCCCAGTTCCCCATCCCGCATTCCGCATTTAAAAGAGTTCGGCCCGCAATATCCGCTGGGTTTGGGGCTTGAGCCTGGCTCGGTGATCGATGCGGACCCCCGCTGCCCACAGGAGCCGATCCCCCCGGAAGAGAAGAGGAACCCGTTTCCTCTGGAGGACCGGAATCTTGCAGTCGATAAACAGGTCCTTCACCTTCTTCTCCCCCTCCATCCCCAGCGGCTGGAGGCGGTCCCCCGGCCGGAAAGAGCGCAGCGTCAAAGGGAATTCTAGGTCATCAAAATCCAGGAGGGCCACGTTGGGTGAGTTTTCGTAGACCACCCGCCGCTTCCGGGTCTGGGTTTCGAAACGTAGGGCCCGGCCGATCTCGGGAATCTCCACATATCCCGGGCCAAGGACGAAGTGCTCGAATGGAGGAGAGTCCTCTTGGAACCGGGAGAAATGGAGACCCTGGTAGACACGAGTCACGGTGAGCCCCTGGGGAAGCATTAGGGTCTTGTTGGGGTCCGGCCCTCCCAGCAGGCTATGGATGGCCCAGATGTGGGACAGACTGACCCGCCGCAGGTGTCCCTGGACTTTTTCGATGGCGTGGCGGAGGCAACGGAGACGAATGGGAAGGGGTTGGGCGACCAGAGAAGGAACATCCAGAACCAGATGCTCTTTCCTCCGACTGCGAACGACCCGGGGGAATTTCTCCATCAGGTACTTCTGCCAAAATTCTTCTTCGGCCCGGAAAAGATCGGCCATATGCACCAGAACCTGGCGGACCCGCGGGTTGTACTGCTGGAGCAGGGGCAGCAGTTCATGCCGCACTCGGTTCCGCAGATAGTGCAGGGACTTGTTGGAAGGGTCCGTCAGGTAGAGAATCCGCTTTCCTTTGAGGAAAGATTCGATCTCTTCCCGCCAGACCTCGATGAGGGGCCGGATGTAGAACCCGTCCCGCACCGGAGGAATCCCGGAGAGACCCCGCGTTCCTGAACCCCGCAGAACACGCATGACCATGGATTCCGCCTGGTCATCGGCGGTATGTCCCAGGGCGATTTTGGACGCCCGATTCTTTATGGCGACCTCCGACAAAAACGCATACCGGACTTCGCGCGCCGCTTCTTGAACGGCCAGCCCACTTTCCTTCTGGTAGGAACGCACATCGGCTTTCTTGCAATGGCATGGGACTCCCAGCTTTCCCGCCAGCTTCCGGACGAAATTGGCCTCTTTTCCCCCCTCCGGGCGCAGGCCATGGTCGAGGTGGGCCGCCATCAGGGAGAGGTGAAAATCTCCCCGCAATTCCCAAAGCGCATGGAGGAGGGCCGCGGAGTCCGCACCCCCGGAAACCCCCACCACGACCCGGTCTCCAGGCTGGAGCATATCGTACTTCTGAATGGTCTTCCGGACGGCCAGAACCAGAGGATTCATGGGGAACCCGGGTTCTCCTCATACCGCGCCAGGACAAAGAGAAGATCCGCCAGCCGGTTGAGGTATCGTAATACCTCGGGGTTGGAGATCAGCTTCTGATGGAGCATTTCCACGGCTTTCCGCTCCCCTCTCCGGATGATGGTCCGGCCAAGGTCGATGGCTGCCCCGGCGAAAGTGCCCCCAGGATAGATGAATTCGGGTTTCAAAACAACCTCGCTCTGCAGTTCATCGATCATCCGCTCCAAACCGTCCACATGATGGGCGGCGATCTGGTGCCCGAATTTCGAGGAGTCCTCAGGCTCGGTGGCCAATTCAGCTCCCAGCAGAAGGAGATCTTTCTGGATGCCCAGGATGATGACTCCCGTCCTGGGTCTCTGAGCCGAGGCCCGGGCCATTCCCAGGGCTGAGCTGGCCTCATCCAGAGTGCCGTAGGCCTCCGGGCGGGGACCGGATTTCGGGACCCTTTGCCCGCCCATCAGACTGGTGAAGCCCTGGTCCCCTTTCTTGGAGAATTTCATGGTCATGGAACCCCCTAAAAAAAAATCGCTGCGCTTGAGGAGCGCCCCCGGCGGGGCTTGAGGACCGTCGCGCCCTCGGCACGACTCGAGGACCGGCCATTCGGGCCTCGAAGCAAAAATCCGTCGCGAATTCTAGCTTTTGCCTCAAGGGGCGAAGCCCCGCTCCTCCAGCCCGCCTCGGGCGGGCGCTCCTCTAATCACGCCGGAGACGTGATGCTCATCGAGGCGTGCCGCTCTGTAGTCAGCCTCTTTAATTTTTCCACTTCTCCGGGACGGAGATGGCGGTGTTCTCCCGCCTTCAAATCTCTCAGGGAAAGGCCGGCGAAAGACACTCTTATCAATTTCAAAACCAGGTACCCCATCCTTTCCCACATTCTTTTCACCTGCCGGTTCCGCCCTTCATGCAGGGTCATCTCCACCCAGGCGTTCTCCCGGGTTTCCCTCCGGAGAACCACCCGGCAGGGGGCCGTGGGGCCATCGTCCAGGGTCATTCCCCGGCTCATCCTTTGGATTTCCTCCGGGGTGGGCTTCCCCTTCACCTTTACCGAGTAGGTTCGGGCGATATGGAAAGAGGGGTGTGACAGACGATGGGCCAATTCTCCGTCGTTGGTCAACAGGAGGATGCCCTCGGCATCGTAATCCAGGCGGCCCACGGGAAAGAGGCGGGGCAACTTCCCTTTCACCAGGTCCATGACCGTGGTTCTCCCCTCCGGGTCTTCCGCGGTGGTCACCACATTCTTGGGCTTGTGGAGCATGAGGTAAACCTTCGCTCCATGGGAAGTGACCAGCCGGCCATCCACCTTGATATGGTCCCTGAGGGGGTCGGCTTTGTCTCCGATCCGGGCGGCCCGGCCGTTCACCGTGACCCGACCTTCCCGAATCAGGTCCTCCGCCTGCCGGCGCGAGGCCACCCCCATCTCAGAGAGGATCTTCTGAAGCCTCGGAAGAGGATTCATTAACCTGAGCCTCCTGGTTCTCCGGCACCTTGGATTCTTCTTCCGGAATCGCCTCTCCTTCCCCTTTCTCTTCCTCCAGGGGCAGAACGCCTTCCATCGAAGGGGGGCCCAAGGAGTCCAGGTCTTTCAACGTGGGTAGATCGGATAAATCTTTCAGGCCAAAGACCTCCAGGAACCTTTTGGAAGTTCCGTAGACGATCGGCTTTCCGGGGACATCCTTCTTGCCGATGATCTTGATCAATTTTTTTTCCAAGAGCGTGCGGAGGACTCCGCCGGAGTCCACTCCCCGGATCTTCTCGATGTCCATGCGGACCACGGGCTGGCGGTAGGCGATGATGGCCAGAGTCTCCAGGGAAGGCTGGCTCAGGGCAGCGGTCTTGACCTTTTTCAGCCTCCGGATCCACTCCCCGAACTCCGGACGGGTGCGGAACTGAAAGCCTTCGGCCACTTCCACCAGGGTGATGCCCCGCTCGCTCTTTCGGTAGTCCTCCATCATCTCGGCGAGCAGGCGCTGCAGCTCACGTTTATTCACTCCGCCCAGGACCTCTTTCATCCGGTCCAGGTTCAATGGAGACTCGGAGACAAAGATCAGGGCCTCGAGGATCGCTTTCGATTGAATATCTTCCACGTCACAGAATCCTTTCTTCGATGGTCTTACGCCCCTCTTCCGGGCCGACGGGTGAGAAGATCCGAATGGTTCCGAAAGTTTCCCCTTGAAAAACGCGGATCATTCTCAGCCGCAAAAGCTCCAGCAGGGCCAGGAATGTGACGACGATCTCCCTCCGGGGGGTGAAGGGAGTGTAGAGTTCGGTAAAGGCCACGCTCTCCGCCTCCCATAGCCGCTCCATGATATGCAGGATCTTATCCTTGATGTTGAGCTGCTCGACCGAGATTTCCTGGAACTCCTCCGCCGGAAGCCCTTCCAGAACTTTTTTCATCGCCTCCAGGAGGCCGAAGAGGCTCGCTTCGCCGGAGATTTCGTCTTCCCCTTCCTTCTCCGGGAGAGTTTCGCCGAAGAAGCTGCGGACGAAAACCTCGCGGTCCAGAAGAGGCCCCTTGGTCAGCTGCAGAGCGGCCTCCTTGAAGCGCTGGTACTCCAGAAGCCTGCGGACCAGCTCGGCCCGGGGGTCCTCCTCTTCCTTCTCCCCCTCCCCTTCTTCCTGCTCCGAAGGCGGCAGGAGCATTTTGGATTTGATATGGAGCAGGGTGGCGGCCATGAGGAGAAACTCTCCGGCAATGTCCAGGTTCAGGTTTTTCATCATCTCCAGGTATTCCAGGTACTGTTGGGTGATGACCAAAATGGGGATGTCATATATATCGATCTCATTCTTCTTGATCAAATACAGAAGCAGGTCCATGGGCCCTTCGAAGGTCCCCAGCTTCACCTTCAAGGGCAGCTCCATCTGTTCCGGTTCGTGGTGAAAAAGAGGAGAATCCATTTTAAATGCGCCTTCCGTCATTCTGTTTGCCCNNAACCCGGTGAATTCAAATCTTCATCGCCGCCCGCACTTCTTCCATGGTCTTAGCGGCCACCCGGCGAGCGCGCAGACAGCCATCCTCCAAAATCTCCTCCATCAGTCCTGGATTCTGAAGGTACCGGGCCCTCCTTTCCTGGGTCGGAGCCAGGTAGGATACCAGAGTTTCGGCAAACTGTCTCTTGTCCTGCACGCACCCGATCTCCGCCCGCCGGCATTCCCGGTTCACCCGGTCCACGGTCTCAGGGGAGCTGTAGACCTTGTGGAAGGAGAAGACATTGCAGATATCGGGGTTCCCGGGGTCGCTCCGTTTGATGCGGTTAGGATCGGTAAACATGAGGCTCACCTTTCGTCGCACCTCCGCGGGCGGGTCGGAGATGAAGATGGCATTGTCGTAGCTCTTGCTCATCTTCCGGCCATCAATCCCCAGCAGCTTGGGAACTTCGGTGAGGAGCGGGTCGGGGACCGGAAAGACCGGTCCGTAGAAGGAATTGAAACGCCGGGCCACCTCGCGGGTGAGTTCCACGTGGGGGACCTGGTCGATCCCTACCGGGACCTTGTGGGCTTTATAAATGATAATATCCGCCGCCTGCAGCAGAGGATACCCCAGGAACCCGTAGGTGGAGAGGTCACGGCTGGCCAGTTCCTGCTGCTGTTCTTTGTAGGTCGGAACCCGCTCCAGCCACGGGAGGGGGGTAATCATGGAAAGCAAAAGATGGAGCTCGGCGTGCTCCTTGACCCGGGACTGGATGAAGAGGACACTCTTCTCCGGAGAAAGCCCCACGCTCAGCCAGTCGACGAACATGTCCCGGATGGATTCCTGAATGATCCCGGTACTGGCGTATTCCGTGGTCAGGGCGTGCCAGTCGGCGGCAAAGAAAAAACATTCATACTCTTCCTGCAATTGTTTCCAGTTGTCCAGCGCTCCCACCAGATTTCCCAGGTGAAGCTTCCCGGTGGGACGCATTCCGCTCAATACTCTTTGCTTGGGCATGAAAGGTAATCTTCTCCCTTCTCCTTGATTTCGGGGGGCTTTCCGGGGTCCTTGGGTTGGTTGCCCGTCCCCCGCATTCCACATGGCGCCGTCTATCTCGGGACGGGCCGATCCCCCATTCCTTCCTTTCCGCGCCGGGTCGGCGGGGGACGATTCGGGTGTCCGCTCGAGGCCGACTGGCGGGGGTTATACTTCTTCAGAACAAAGTCAACTTCCTCCTGCCGACTGGAAATCTTTCCCTCCAATCTCCGCCGCAATAGGTCCTGGAGAATCTCCGTGTAAACGGGCCCGGGGATAAAACCCATCTTCTTCAAGTCCTTCCCGGCCACCGATACCTTCATCCGCTTCAGCTCGGTGAAATACAGCGAAATGGCCTTCTTCACCCTCTCCTCCTCGGCCCTCCCCATGCCATAGAGAAGGAATTCGGTGGGCAAGGGGTGTAAGAGAAAATAGATTTCGCTCCGCCCAGGAGAGGGGCTGGAAGAGAGCCGGTGGGCCACCTGAACGGCCATGCGTCTCCGCTGGAGAAAAGAAGTCCGGAATTTCTCGGGAAGGGAAAAACGGAGGAGGAACCCATCCAGGTCTTTCTCGGTCATGCCTTCCACGAGCCCCAGCAAGGTCACGATCCAAGGTTCGAACTTTTCGCCCGTGAAGAGCAGCCGGTACCACGAAATCACCCCTTCCAGGCGCTGCAAGCGGGTCTCCATGGGGCGGTCCATCTTCAGGCCGGAGAAGAAGAACTTCAGCAGGCCGTAGTCCCCCAGACGCTTCAGGACGGCCAGGGGCTTCTCCTCCGACAGGCAGAGCACGAGCTCCCGGGAAAGCCGCCGGCCCGAAAGCCGTCCGAAGAGTCCCATGCGCGCCGCATTCTCCATGAGCATGTGGGTCTGCCGGGCAAGCTGGAACCCGATGCGCTGTTCGAAACGCAGCGCCCGGAAGACCCGCGTGGGGTCCTCCACGAAGCTCAGGTTGTGCAGTACGCGGATGACGCGTTCCTTCAGGTCCTTCTGCCCGCCGAAAAAATCGAGGAGTTCGCCGAAGTGTTCGGGGTTCAGATGGATGGCCAGGGCATTGACCGTGAAATCCCTCCGGTACAAGTCCAATTTGATGGAGCTGTGTTCTACCCGGGGCAGCGCCGCGGGGTGCTCGTAGTATTCCAACCTGGCCGTCGCCAGGTCCAGCCGGTGGCCATCGGACAACTGGAGGGTCGCGGTACCGAACCTCTTGTGGACCCGCAGCTCTCCCCGACCCTCCTCAGCCAGGGCCCGGGCCAGCCGGATTCCATCCCCCTCCACCACCAGGTCGATGTCGAAATTTTCATTCCTCAGGAGCAGGTCGCGGACGAAGCCGCCCACGGCGTAGGCCTGCAGCCCCAGTTCGCTGGCCTTCTGCCCGATATTCTTCAGTAGGTCTAAAACCCCGGCCGGAAGCCTTTCCTCCATGATCTTCGGAATGGCCCGTTTTCTCGGTTCCATGGACGGGAAGTCCGGTTCGGCCAGCGGGGAAGGGGAAAGCTGGTTGCTCCGAGTGTAGAGCCAGCGCAACAGGTCCGTCCGAGTGATTCCCCCCAACAGACGCCCCTTGTCCATCACCGGGAGGAACCGCTGGTTCCCCCCCACCACCAGGTCCTGCACTCGAGAAAGCGGCGTCTGCGGGCCGACCGTGGCAAATTCCGTGGTCATATAGTCCCGCACGGGGGAATCCTTGAACCCGTGGAAAGCGGCCTTCTCCACCACCTGCCGGGTGATCAGGCCGGCCGGCCGCCCATCCTCCATAACCGGCAGGACATTGATGTTGTAGCGAGTGAGGAGTTCTCCGGCATGGCCGATCGTCTCCAGGGTCTTTACCGTTTTTACCGGGAAGGACATGAGCTCCCGGGCCAGCCGGATGGGGTGAATCCGTTTTTCCAGGAAGTCGAGGAGTTTTTTTTCCGCTTCCGGAAGATCCGTGTCCCGAAGGGTTGCCGCCGCGGCCGTGGCGTGTCCGCCCCCGCCGAAGGCCGCCGCGATCTCTCCCACGTTGACCTCTTCGATGCGGCTTCGGGCGACCAGGTACACGCGGTCTTCCATCCGGGCCAGGGCGAAGAGGACGTTGATGTTCTCCATATCCTTCAGCTTGTGGACCAGCAGAGCGAAATCTCCGACGTACTTCTCCGCGGAAGCCTTGGCCACCACCACCTCGACCCCCCGGATCAGGTGCCGGGTGGCGCTTTGGACCAGCTCGTTGAGGAGCGAAATCTGGTCCGCGGTCAGCTCCCGGGTGATCAGGCTGGAGACGATATTCAGGTTGGCCCCGCGGGACAGGAAAAACGCTGCCGCCTGCAAGTCCTCCGGAGTGGTGGAGGAGAAGGTGAAAGAACCGGTATCTTCGTACAACCCCACGGCCATGATCGTGGCCTCTTCGGGGGTCAGGGCGATCCCCCTCTCCTTGAGAACCCGGGCCAGGAGGGTTACCGTGGCCCCTACCTCCCGCACCTCCTCCACGGTCCCATGGAGGTCTTCCCCCGACGGGGGGTGATGGTCGAAAATGTGGATNNATCAACCGCTTGACGGCCTTCAGGTCGATGTTTTTGATCCGCTCGGTCTGGAAGACGTAAAAGGAGGACTGGATGAAAAAATCGCGCAGGTTCTTTTCCGTGGAGCCGGGAAAGACCAGGACCGCCTGGGGGTAAAGCTTCTTCGCCGCCAGCATGGAAGCCAGAGAATCAAAATCGGCGTTGATGTGGGTGGTAATGACTTCCATGGATCAACCCCGGGGGTGAAGCTTCTGGTGCACCCGTTTCAGGTGCTCCCGGGAGACATGGGTGTAGATCTGGGTGGTGGCAATGTCCACGTGTCCGAGCATCGACTGGACAGACCTCAGGTCCGCCCCCCGTTCCAAGAGGTGAGTGGCGAAGGAGTGGCGCACCATGTGGGGAGTGATCCGCTTCTGGACCCCCGCCGCCCGGGCGTACCCCTTAAGGATCTTCCAGAAACCCTGGCGGGTGAGGCCCCGCCCGCTTCGGCCAACGAATAGCGTGGGGCTGGAGGACCGCAGCGGATGGAGACGCCGGGGGCCGTCCAGATACTCCTTCAGGGCCCGGCAGGCGGCGTTGCCCAGGGGTACGATCCTCTCCTTCGATCCCTTGCCCCGCGTGCGGACATAGCCAACTTCCAGGTTCACGTCGTTTACCGACAGGCAGACCAGTTCGGAAACCCGGAGTCCGGCGGCATACAAGAGCTCCAGCATAGCCCGGTCGCGCATCCCCAGGGGTTGGTTGGAATCGGGCTGCTGCAGCAGGTCTTCCATTTCGGTCGGGGTCAGGATCGAAGGGAGCCGGGGAACCACTCGCGGGGACCGCAGTCGGCGCACCGGGTTTTCTTGGGTCGCCTGCTCCTGCAAGAGAAATTTGTGGAATCCTCTCAGGGTGGAAAGGATTCGAGCCTGGCTGCGGGCGGAAATTCCCCGAGCGCGCAGGTTTTTCAGGTAATTCAAGGGTTCTTCGGGGGAGATCTTCTCCACCTCCAGGATTCCTTTCCCTCTCAACAGTAGGCCATATCCCCGCAGGTCCCGCGCATAGGCCTCCAAGGTGTTGGGGCTTAGGCCTTTTTCCACGGCCAGATGGTGCAAAAATTGATCGGTCCAGCGTTCCAGATTTTCTTCCATCAGGCTCCGGTCCATATTTCGCATTTCATTCTAACACATTGGTTTCTTTTTTCAATTTCTTTCTCCCCGCCAGTTCTAACGAAAAGACTGACGCGGAGACGCAATGACGCGAAGACGAGGAGAGCAGCGTTTCCTTTTTCCCCGCGTCTTCCCCTCTTTGCGTCCTGGCGTCACCCTTTCAGGTCTCCATCGCTTCTTCCGATAGACCTTTAGGGGCTTTGCCTTCCCCCTTTCCCGGAAACTGCTTGACAAGGTTTCCTTTTTCTAATTAAATAATTCTGTCTTTCCCGCCGATAAGGAGTTGAAGAATGGACATTTCCGAACTCTTGCTATTCGTGCATAAGGAAGGCGCCTCCGACCTTCACGTCAGCGCCGGCGAGCAGCCCATGGCCCGCATCTACGGCGAGATGCGCCGGATTGAAGTGCCTCCCCTCAACAAGGAAGACGTCCATGTCATGCTCTACGACATCCTCAACGACCAGCAGCGCAAGAAATTCGAAGAGCAACACGAACTCGACTTCTCCATCGAGCTGAAGAACATTGCCCGTTTTCGGGTCAATACGTTCCGGCAGTCCCGGGGAGAAGCGGTCGTCTTCCGGGTCATTCCATCCAAGATCCTGAGCCTGGAGGAACTGGGGCTTCCCAAGGTTCTCCGCGAAGTCTGCAAGACTGAAAGAGGCCTGGTGCTGGTCACCGGTCCCACGGGAAGCGGAAAATCCACCACCCTGGCTTCCATGATCGACGTGATCAATCATTCCTTGAAGGGACACATCATCACCATCGAGGACCCCATCGAATTCGTCCACGAGTCGAAGAACTGTCTGATCAACCAGCGGGAATTGGGGGCGCATACCTTGAGCTTTGCCAACGCCCTGCGTAGCGCCCTCCGCGAGGACCCGGACATCATCCTGGTGGGCGAGATGCGGGACCTGGACACCATCTCCCTGGCCCTGACCGCCGCCGAAACCGGTCACTTGGTCTTCTCCACCCTGCATACCAGCGGGGCGCCGAAAACCGTGGACCGGGTCATCGACGTCTTCCCCGCCGAACAGCAGGAGCAAATCCGCGCTCAGTTCGCCGAATCCGTCCAGGCCATCATCTCCCAGGTCCTATTGAAGAGGCGGGACGGCCGGGGGCTGGTACCGGCCCTGGAAATCATGATCGGAACCCCCGCGGTGCGCAACCTGATCCGGGAAAGCAAGGTGGCCCAGCTTCCCTCGGCCATCCAGACCGGGCAGAAGTTCGGGATGATCAGCCTCGATCAGTCGCTGAAAGACCTGGTCACCCGGAATGTCGTCGACAAGGAGCAGTGCCTCTACCTGGCTACCAATCCCAATGTCTTCAACTCCTGAGGAGATAGGGTATGAGCACCAATCTGCGTGAGCTTCTGGAAGAGATGGTCCGGCAGGATGCCTCCGACCTCTACCTCACGGTAGACAGCCCCCCCATGTACCGGGTCGAGGGAGTCACTCTTCCCATGGGGGAAAACCGATACCCCCCCGAAGAGACCGAAACCATGGCCATGTCCCTGATGAGCGAGACCCAGAAGCGTTACTTTAACCGCAGATGGGAGATGAACCTTTCCATCTCCTACCCCAACCTGGGCCGCTTCCGGGTCAATATCTTCCGGCAGCGGGGGTATTTCGGCCTGGTCTTCCGCCATATCAAAATCCACATCCGGACCATCGATGACCTGGGGCTTCCCCAGACATTCAAAGAGCTGTCCATGGTCAAGCGCGGACTGGTCCTGGTCGCCGGACGCACGGGGTCGGGAAAATCCACCACCCTGGCGGCCCTCATCGATTACCGCAATGCCAACGCCAGCGGGCACATCGTGACCGTCGAGGACCCCATCGAGTTCGTCCACAACCACAAGATGTCCATCATCACCCAGCGAGAGGTGGGCATCGACACCCATGGATACGGCAGCGCCCTGAAGCACACCCTGCGCCAGGCCCCGGACGTGATCCTCATCGGAGAAATCCGCGACGTGGAAACGATGGAGGCGGCCATCGACTATGCCGAAACCGGCCATCTCTGTGTCTCCACCATCCACGCCAACAACGCCAACCAGGCCATCGAACGGATCATGAACTTCTTCCCATCGGAAAGACACCGGCAGATTTACCTCCAGCTTTCCTTGAACCTCAAGGCCATCATTTCCCAGCGGCTGGTCCCCACCGCCGACGGGACGCGGGTGGCGGCCGTAGAACTGCTCATGGATACCCCCCGGGTGAGAGACCTCATCCACAAGGGGCAGGTAGACTTGATCAAAGAGACCATGGCCCAGGGAGTGGTGGAAGGGATGCAGACTTTCGACCAGTCTCTCTTCGATCTCTACCGGCAAGGGACCATCGACTTCGATACCGCCATCGGCTTTGCCGACAGCGCCAACGACCTGCGCCTCCGGATCAAGATGGAAGAGGTGGGCGAAAAGAAGGAGAGCCAGGACCTCAACAACTTGCGGCTCATGCCTGATACCCGGTCGCCCCGCTACTGAGGAACCCCGCAGACCCTTCGGAGACGTTTGAGGGGCCCTCAGGAAAGCCGAGCGAGAAAGCCGTGGGAATTCTGCAGCATTCTCTCAAAGTCATCCGGTCCCATGCCGGCCCCCAGGGCCACATGTAAGGCCTTTTCCCGGGAGATTAAATCGTCGGGAGAATGGCAGTCCGTATTCAACACCAACTTCGTTCCATGTTTTTCCGCCAGACGGGCTACGTGCCCGTTGGAAAGGCTGTGCCCTTTTCGCGCGGAAATCTCCAGGGCCACATTTCTTTCCCGCGCCAGGATCACCTCCTCGGCGGTAATCAAGCCGGGATGGGCCAGGATGTCCACCCCGGCTTCGATGGCCATCCGGTTGGTCATCGGGGGGACCGGCTCGACCAGAGTCTCCCCGTGCACCACGACGACCAGGGCGCCCAAGGCGCGGGCTTTTTGGGCCAGCGGCCCGATCATTGCCGGTGGGACATGGGTCAGTTCGATTCCCGGGATGGCCCTGATCTTCCAGTGGGCATTCAGATCCTTACAGACCTGGACCAGCCGGGGAACGATCCATTCCAGGTTGGAAGAATCGGCGTGATCCGTGAGGGCCACGGCCTCGTACCCGGTCATCTCCGCCCGGCGCACCAATTCCGAAGGCAATAGTTCCCCATCGCTGAAGAGTGTGTGCGTATGCAGGTCGATCATGAAGGCCTCCCCATCCGAGTGCCCAAAAACAGTGCAAGTCTCAGTGTAAGTGTCAGTAGAAAACTACTCAGGAATGAGTTCCCCCCTCAGGCTGTGGGCCAAAGCCTTTTCAATTCTTACCTTCAAGAGAGATCCCGCCGAAATCGAAGCTCCGGGGAAATTGACAATCCGGTTGGTGCGTGTCCTCCCCGTTTTTTCCTCCGCCCCGGCTTTGCTGGGCCCTTCCGCTAAAACTTCCGCTACCCTTCCCTCCCATGCCCGGCTTTTCCCAGAGGTGATTTTTCGCTGGAGCGACTGAAGGTCGATGAGGCGCCGTTGTTTCAGCTCCTCCGGAATTTTCTCCGTCAAATCAGAGGCCCGGGTGTGAGGACGGTCCGAATACCGGAAGGAGAAGAGATCATCGAACTGAACCCGCTCGATCATCTCCAGGGACTCCTCGAAATCCCTCTCTTCTTCTCCTGGAAACCCCACGATCATGTCGGTGGTGATGCTGATCTCCGGATAGGTCCGGCGCAGACTAAGCACCTTCTCCCAATACTCTTCCCGCGAGTATCCCCGGCTCATGCGATCGAGGATGCGGTTCGATCCCGATTGCAGAGGGAGATGGATGTGCTCGCAGAGTTTGGACAACCGGCCAAAGCTTTGAATCAGCCGGGGAGAGAGATCCTTGGGATGGGAAGTGGTGAAGCGGATTCTCTCGACCCCCGGGACCCGCTGCACGGCCTCCAGGAGGTCGGTAAAGCTAATCTCCCCGGGAGAGCGGTTTCCATATGAATTAACGTTTTGGCCCAGGAGGGTGACTTCTTTCACTCCCGCTGCGGAAAGGGACCGAATTTCTTCCAGGATATCCCGGCTCGCGCGGCTCACCTCCCGTCCGCGGACAAAGGGTACGATGCAGAAAGAACAGAAATTGTCGCAGCCCTGCATGATGGAGACAAAGGCGGTTGTCCTGCCGGGAGGAGGAAAGAGCGGAAGGTCCTGGTAAGGATCGACCCTTCCGCCCAGGGCCGTGGCGCACGGGCGATGGCCGGAGGTCTCCCGCAGGTCGAGGAATTCGGTAATCCTTCGAAGCTCCTTGGTCCCCAGGACAAAATCTAGATAGGGGACCCGCTCCAGCAATTTTTCCCTTTCCTGTTGAGCCACGCATCCCGCCACCCCGATAAGCAGGCCGGGCTTTCTTCTCTTCAGGTCCTGAAACCGTCCCAGGGCGCTGTAGACTTTCTGCTCTGGCTTCTCCCGCACACTGCACGTGTTGACCAGGATCAAATCCGCCCGCGCGGGGTCATCGACTTGCTGGTAATTCCGCGCGGTCAACAACTGGGCGATGCGCTCGGAATCATAGACGTTCATCTGGCAGCCGAAAGTCTGGATGAAGAATTTTTTGGGAAACATAGGTCTTGTTTCTTTCTATCACCTCTCCCACCCCCTGTCAATTCTATGGGCTTTTCCGTTCCCCCGGCCTTTTTTCTCCTTTGCCCTATTTGGCGGATGAAATTCTTTATGATTTTGTTTTCGCCGAATTTTAACTTTTTCCGGAATCTGCCGAAGAATGAATATAGACAAAGGGATCAATCTGGAGGAGATATGCGTTTGGAACGGCCTTCAAGCCCCGCAGGAAGGAGCATGGGAATTACTGCTTCGGAAAAATCCATGCCCTCAGGCAAGAAAACAAGCGCCATCGATCAAGTCATTCAGCAGATCGAACACCTGCCTACCCTGCCCCAAGTGGTCATGCGGGTCCTGGCGATGGCTGAATCGCCCCGCGTCAGCGCCATCGAGTTGTCCAAAGCCATGGACCTGTCTCTGGCAGCCAAGGTCCTCAAAGTGGCCAATTCCGCCTATTATGGGGGCCGAGGGAGAAATATCAGCAGTATCCATCATGCCATCATGCTGGTCGGGTTCGAGGCGGTCAAGGAAATCATCCTGACCACTTCTTTCTTCCATACCTTTCACGACGCTCAGGATGTTTTGGCCCTGCAGCCTCTCTGGCGGCATTCTCTGGAATGCGCCCTGATCGCCAAGCGCCTGGCCTGGATGTACCGGTATGATTCTCTGGATGAAGCTTACCTCTCCGGCTTGACCCACGATTTAGGCAAGCTGGTCATCCAGCAGTACTTTTCCGACCAATACCGGGAAATCGAGAAGAAAAAGGAGCTGGGAGTGGAATGGCTCCAGGCGGAAAAAGAGGTCCTGGAATTGACCCATGCCGAGATTGGCGGGAAGATCGCCGAACGCTGGGCTTTCCCGCCCAGCCTGGTCGACGCCATCGGCCACCACCACGACCGGGAATGGAAGATGAACCCGACCCTGGGGAGAATCCTTCATTACTCCGACCAGTACACCAACAAGATTCTGAACTTCTCCCAACTCCTGGAAGCGTTCAGCCGTGATGGAATGGATTATCCCGCTACCTGGGACTCCTCCGACCTAACTTCGGTGGAACAGATCCTCCAGGAAGAATTGGGAAAGTCGCAATCCATGTTTCATTTGACCATGGGGAAAACCCCGCAGGAAAATCCTACCCCTAATCCCTGAAAATATTTTTTCCTACCCGCTTTTGCACCATGCGAATGAGGCCCCAAGATATTTTCCTGAATATCGCTTTGCTGGGTTCCTCCCCTTTTTTTTAATTTCCCGATAATAATTACTTAATAAATTCAAAAAGTTACTAAACGAACGGTAATTTCCTGATTACTTGCCGATTTCCGTTGATTTTTTTTGGCAAATTTATTAGATTAAGGTGGTTTTGGTGTGGATCCTTAACTTGTTACTTCCCATCTAAGAAATATATACAAGCGACAATCCGAGGCGGGAAAGATGGTCAACGCCATAGCGGCATATTTTCCATTTGGAGGGGAGGAAGAGATGGCTTATTACCATCCCTCTCCGGTGGAAAAGTATTTTCCCGTCTCCCCGGGGATAGAGGTATCGGTGGAGGCCTACACCGATTCCCGGGAAGAAGATGGGGGGTTAGGAACTGCCCTTTACGATGGGCGGGGAAAACTTACCTCGTCCTCCCAAAAGGGAGCTATAGTCGATACTTGCTTGTAGTCCTAATCGCCCACCGCTTTTCTTTTTGCTCTCCTTATTTCGTCCGATGCAAGACGCGAATGAAAAAAAGCATTGTTGCCGCCGGATAACGGTCAGTGATGCTTGAAGGATTTCCTCCCTCGGAATTCCCTATTCGTTGGCTGATTCCAGAAGACAATGGAGCAGGACGTTAGCCCCGGCTTCGCAATCTTCCCAACGGGTGTTTTCCACTTCCACATGGCTGCGGCCGGCGATGCTCGGGACAAAGATCATGGCCGTGGGGGCGATCCGGCTGACATACGCGGCATCATGCCCGGCGCCGCTGACCATGGAGTGAGCGCCGTAGTCGAATTGGGAGGCAACCTTTTCCACCCTCTCAACCAGGCGGGGTTCAAAAACCGTATGGGCAATGTCCCAGATCAAATCCATCTTCACCGGGCATCCGTTATTCTTGGAAATCCGCAAAAACTCTTTCTGGATCTCCTCCCAAGCATCCTTTTTGAGCTCGTCATCCCAGGAGCGGATATCCACGGTGAACCGCACCCGGTCGGGGATGATATTCCGGGAATTGGGAGAGTTGTAGATCTCCCCCACGGTGGCAACCATACTCCCCCCCATTTTCCCGGGAAGCTCGTGGACCTTCATGATCATCTCCGCCGCCGTCACTAGGGCATCGTTGCGGGCATCCATGGGCGTTGGGCCTGCCTGGTTGGCTTTTCCCTCCACCTCGAAGTCGGCCCAGGTAATTCCCAGGATTCCCCGGGGAGCCCCGATTCGCTTTCCCACCTTCTCCAGAATGGGCCCCTGTTCGATGTGGTACTCAAAATAGGCATGCACCGGCCATTGCCGCGCCGGCACAGTTCCCCGGTATCCGATCCTTTCCAACTCTTCCCCGAATTTTTTCCCTTGAACATCCTTCCGGCCGTGCGCCCAATCCCGATGGAATTGGCCAGCCCAGACTCCGGAGCCGAGCATCGCCGGGGAGAAACGCGTGCCCTCCTCATCGGTCCAGTTGACGATGCCCACCGGCCTCCGGGTTTCAACCCCATTCTCCCGGAGGGTGCGCATGACTTCCAGTGCCCCGGTAACCCCCAGGATCCCGTCAAAACGTCCTCCCATGGGCTGGGTATCGAGGTGAGAACCGCTCAGGACCATGGGCAAATGGGGGCTCTTTCCCCCCCTCTGCCCGAAGATGTTTCCCATGTCGTCGATCGTGATTTCGAGATTCATCTCCCGCAACCACTGTACGAACAGATCCCTGGCCCGCCGATCTTCATCGGTGAGGGCCAGCCGCTGCATGCCTCCCCCGCGGGTCCCGCCGATGCGGGCCAAGTCTTCTATCGTGGCCCTCAGACGCTGCCCGTTCACGCGGAGCTTCTTTTCTTCCATTTCCCCATTCCTCCCCGGTGATAAATACAAAATCCCGGAAAAAAGCTGCTTATTCCATTTAGCCCGATTTGCTTTTCCCTTGTCAATTCATTTTTTTCGCCCTCCATCGCTCCCGAGGGGGCAAGAAAACTCATACTGCAAACGAACATCATTGCCGATATTGCTTGCAGGATCTCGACGAAATACGGGGCGAGCCGCTTCGCTTCTGAATTTAAATCATGCCAAAAATAGAGTAGAATAAGAGGGGTAAAACTTGGGGGGAAAGAAATTTCCCCTTTAAGGGGGCGGGGAAATCCCTGGAAGGAAATCAAGACCCGACTCCCCTTGAGAGGCCAGAATGAGGGATGTAGAAAAAAGCCGGGAAGAACTCCTGAAGGAAGTTGACGGGTTTCGGACCCATCTGGAAGAATTGGGGAAGGCCGCCGGGAAAAATGAGGGAACGCCAAGAGCTTTGCGGGAGTCCGACGAGGGATACCGCACGATATTTGAAACTCATGGGGTCGGTACTTTGATTATCGAAGACGACTGGATCGTCTCCGCGGTCAATGCGGAATTCGAGAGACTCGCCGGGTACTCCCGGGAAGAGGTCGAGGGGAAAAAAAAGTGGACCGAACTCATATCGCCTGAATACCTGGAGAGGATGAAGGAGTACCACCGTTTGCGCCGGATCGATCCGGACAAGGTCCCCAGCAGTTACGAAAGCCGGATCGTAAACAAAGGGGGAAGGACGATCGATATCCTGATCATCGGGCGCATGATTCCCGGGACGCGGAGGACGGTCGTTTCTTTTTTGGACCTCACCCCGCTCAAGCAGGCCCAGAAAGAGGTGAGCCGGCTCGCTCATGAAAATGCCATTCTGACGGAGATCGGCAGAATTTTCAGTTCCACTTTGGAAATCGATGACGTTTATGAACGGTTCGCCCAGGAAGTGCAGAAGCTGATCCCCTCAGACCGGATCTCGATCAATATTCTCAACCCTGAAGAGGGGACGTTCACTCATTCCTACGTCTCCGGCATTGGCGCTCCCGGCCGCGGAAAGGGCATGATCATTCCCCTTGCGGGGAGCGCGGCCGAAGAGGTCCTGCGCTTGCAGTCCACGATGCTGATCCGTGAAGAAAACCTCGAAGAAGCCGGAAACAGGTTTCCGGGCCTGCATCCCATGATTCAATCCGGCTTTCGTTCCATGATTCTGGTCCCCCTGGTTTCTAAAGAAAAGGGGATCGGGGTTCTCAACTTCGGGTCCCAACAAGCCAACATTTATGATACCGTCCATGCCAAAATGGCCGAAGGGATCGGCAATCAGATTGCCGGGGCCATCGCCAATGCCCAGCTCTTCTCCCGAATCCGACGGGCGGAAGAAGCATTGCGGATTTCGGAAGAAAAATACCGCACTCTGGTGGAGAACGCCACCGAAGGTATTATTATCATCCAGGATGAGAAAACCAAATTTGCCAATCCCCTGGCCATTGCTCAATCAGGCTATTCCGCCGAAGAATTATTCCAAATCCCCGTCGGCGCGCTCGTTCATCCTGACGACCGGGAAGCGGTATTGGGCCGATACCGGCAAAGGATTCAGGGGGAGCAGATTCCCGGCATCCAGACCTACCGTCTCCTCAATCAGTCGGGGGAGGGCTTGTGGGTCCAAGTGAATTCCGTTCCGATCACCTGGGAGGATCGCCCGGCTACCCTGAATTTTATCCGGGACATTACGCAAGAGAAAAAACTGGAGGCCCAGTTTCAGGTGGCCCAGAAAATGGAGGCCATCGGAACGTTGGCTGGGGGAATCGCCCACGAATTCAACAATCTGCTCATGGGAATTCAGGGATACGTCTCCCTCCTGTTGTTCTCCCTGGATCCCACCCACCCCCATTATGAAAGCCTGAAGAAGATTGAAGAACAAGTCAAAAGCGGAGCCAACCTGGCCTCCCAGCTCCTGGCTTTTGCCCGTCGGGGGAAGTACGAAATCAAGCCATCGGACATGAACAAAATCCTCCAGCGCACCTCCAGCATGTTCGAACGCACGAAGAAGGAGATTAAGATCACCCGTCAATACCAGGAGAGGGTCTGGACCGTGGAGGTGGACCGGGAACAAATGGAACAAGTCCTCCTCAACCTTTTCGTAAACGCGTGGCAGGCCATGCCCGAGGGGGGAAGCCTCTTCCTGGAAACCCGAAACACCACCATCGGGCCGGACTACCTCAAGCCCTTTGCCGTGCCACCGGGAAAGTATGTTCGCATTGCGGTAAGGGATACGGGAGTCGGAATGGATAAGAAGACCGCGGAACGGGTCTTCGAGCCCTTCTTTACCACCAGGGAGATGGGCCGGGGGGCGGGATTGGGGCTGGCCTCCGTCTACGGGATCGTCAAAAGCCATGGGGGGTTCATCACCGTTTACAGCGAGGTGGGCCACGGGACGGCCTTCCACATTTACCTTCCCGCCTCCAAGAAAGAGATGGAGGCCGATAAGAAACCCGTCAGCGGTATTCCCGAAGGAAACGAAACGGTTCTCCTGGTGGACGATGAGCAGACCATCGTCGAAGTGATGGAAAAGGCGCTCCTCCTGACGGGGTACAAGGTTCTGGTGGCTCGGGGGGGAGAGGAGGCGATCGAGGTTTTCAAGAAAAATCATGACCGGATTGACGTGGTCATCCTCGACATGATCATGCCGGGGATGGGAGGGGGGAAAGTCTTCGACTCTCTGCGGGCGATCCACCCCGCGGTGAAAGTGATTCTATCCTCCGGGTACAGCATCGATGGAGAGGCATCCCAAATCCTGGCGCGGGGGTGTAGCGGGTTCATCCAGAAACCCTTCGGCATCAAGGAGTTGTCCCAGAAGATTCGGGAAGTGATGGAACGGACTTGAAATAAATGCGCGACCCTAAGCGAATATGGCGGGACCCATCCTGATCCTCGTTCTGACTTTCATCCTGATGTTTCTCGGGCTCCTGGGCTCGGTTCTCCCGGGGCTTCCGGGAGCCCCTTTGATTCTGCTGGGCGCCTTGCTTTACGCCTGGTATACCGGATTTACAGTCGTTACCTGGTCCGTCCTCCTTTGGTTATTGATTCTGGCCCTGCTGAGTTTCTCCCTGGAATTCCTAGCCTCTGTCCTGGGGGTGAAAAAATTGGGAGGCAGTCGTTGGGGAATGACGGGAGCTTTTCTGGGGGGAATCATCGGGCTTTTTGCCGGGGGCCTCGGGGGTGTCTTGGTGGGACCTTTCCTCGGGGCTTTCCTTCTTGAACTGGTCAAAACCCAAGACCCCCAAAAATCCCTGAAGAGCGGGTTCGGCGGCCTCGTCGGGTTTCTTGTGGGGGCCGTGGGAAGGGTGATTCTTGCCGTTATTATGATCGGGATCTTTTTCATGAAAATCATCGCTTAGCGATGGGTTCATTTTCCCCGCTGCTTCTATCCTCCTTGCGCCGGGAGATTCTTTACGGCCATGAAACCGGAGAAAATCGACTGTTTTAAATGCCGGCACTACTTCGTCACCTGGGACAAGAGCTTTCCCCGCGGATGCCATGCCCTGGGTTTTAAATCACGGGAGATGCCTTCTTCCATGGTTTTTCAGGCCTCGGGGATGCAATGTCTGAAATTCGAAAAGAAGGAGACTGCCACTCAATAAGCAGATGGGAAGATACCCTCAAGTCCGCCCTTTCGGCGATCAGGCCTGTTTAGTGGTCATGGGTGAGGAGATCAGCCCGGAGGTCCATTCCCGGGTGCTGGCCTTTTGCCGAAAGGCGTCTTCTCGGCGGCTTCCAGGGATAGCCGACCTGCTTCCTTCTTATTCTTCCATCCTGATTCAATTTGATCCCTTCCTTTTTTCCCAAGGAGAAGCGGTTGAATGGGCGCAAGGCTTCCTGGAATCCCTTCCCCAGGATTCCCCCGCAGACCCCTTGGGAAAAACCGTGCCGATCCTCTATGGCGGGTTGTACGGACCGGATCTTTCACGCGTGGCCGAACACAGCCGTCTGCGGGTGGAACAGGTGATCCAGCTTCACACCCGTCCCGCCTACCGGGTCTATGCCATCGGCGGATTCCCCGGCCTCGCCGCCATGGGAACCGTTCTTCCCCGGATCGAAACGCCAAGGCTGCCCACCCCGCGGGCCCGAGTGCCCGCCGGGTCGGTTGCCATCGCCGGGAAACAAACCGGTATTTACGCCATCGAATCTCCCGGGGGATGGCAGCTGATCGGACGCACGCCGCTCCGTCTCTTCGATCCCACCCGCAATCCTCCCGCCCTTTTCCAGCCCGGAGACCAAGTCCGCTTTTTCTCCATTACGGAGGAGGAATTTCAAACCTGGGAACCTGCCGGATGAATCCATGCTCCCATCTTCTTATAATCTCTCTCGATGCTTCTCTCTTAGCCTGCGGGATTAGCCTTTTTGACCTTATACCTGTCTGGGGCGTCGAAGAAGATGACCGCCGTATAGGGTCCTTTGACCTTGCCTGAATGAGGAACGCCGGCCGGAACATAGATGGGCTGGCCCGGCCCGAAGATCCCCACCTCCCCGCCGATGTTCATTTCGGCAGTCCCTTCCAGGGGAATCTCCCATTGAGCGGCATGGGAGTGCTCGGGCATGGTCATATCCTCGTCCGATCGCAGAAAAGCGACCTGATGCCTGGCTGCCTGCAGCACGAAGCCTTCCACTCCCGGGACAGGAATATCAGCCTGGGGGAGTCCTTCAATGAATTCCGGGAACCTCATCTTTTCTCCTTTCTCTTCTGGCCAAGGGGTTCACCGCCATAAGAGCGCCGAACCTGCCTCGAATTCCATGGACTAAGCTCTCCAGAGCCTTCCTGATGTCCGGCCCCCATGGCTCATGATTCATCGCCGCCAGGCGTCATCCAACATCCATCATGGGGGTCCCCATTTATCTTTCTCCCATCGGCACCCATTAACCACCATCCTACGGTACCTATTTCCCGCCTGAGTATAGGCGAGGACTCATCGCCGAATCAATGAAATATACGCCCGCATCCTCGCCGAAGACAAAAAGATTGAAATCCCGACCGCAAATTCGTAACATACCCTGCATGAAAGAATATCCTGTTTCTCCCCCCCACTTCAAAAGTTCCTTTCAAACCCCTGAGAGCCGAATTTTCTATGGGTGGTGGGTTCTGGCGCTGGGCTCGCTCATAACTGGAATCGGGGTAGGAGTCATCTACCACAGTTTCACGGTCTTTTTTCTCCCCCTGAAGCGCGATCTGGCGGTGAGCAGCGCCGCTATCTCCCTCCTCTTCGGTGCAGCCCGTCTCGAGGGGGGAATCGATGGAGTGCTGTACGGATATTTGATCGACCGGTTCGGTTCCCGCAAGATGATCATCATCGGATCTTGCCTGGCGGGAACGGGCTTGATCCTTCTTTGCACGGTGCAAAGCTTTTTTTCCTTCTTCCTCATCTATGTCTTTATCGTCTCGGTGGGCCAGAATGCCGGCTTTTTCCACCCCGTATCCACGGCGGTAAACAAATGGTTCATCCGCCGCCGGGGATTGGGTTTCTCGATCATCACCGCATCGGGCAATATCGGCGGGATGATTATGGCCCCCCTCCTCTCCTATGTCATTCTGGCCAGCGGGTGGCGGACCGGGGCCCTCCTCGCCGGTGCCATGATTCTCGCCATAGCGGTCCCGGCGGCTGTTCCCATTCGGCGTTCCCCCGAATCCATGGGTCTTCGCCCGGATGGCCAGGCCCTTCGCGGAAAAACAACGGGAGAGCCGAACCTTGTTCTTCAAGCGGGGGAAGAGGCGAACTTTACCGTCCGGGAGGCTCTGAGGACCCTGCATTTCTGGATGCTCACGGGGGCCATCTCCCTCCGGATTCTGGTCACCATGGCCCTGAACACCCATTTCGTGCCGATTCTGGTCTGGAATGGAATCAGTGAATCCGCCAGCGCCTATATGGTAAGCCTTTTTGCCCTGATTACGATCCCCATGACCCTCGGCCTTGGCTGGCTGGGAGATCGCTGGAACAAGTCCCGGTTGGCCAGCCTCTGCATCTTACCCATGATCCTGGTGATGATCGGAATGTTTCTCTGGCGGGAAAGGATTTTTATTTATTTTTTCCCCATCGCTTTCGCCCTTCTCATGGGGACTGCGCCCCTCAACTGGGCCTTGATCGGGGATTTTTTCGGAAGGGGGAACTATGCCACTCTTCGTGGGATTATGGGAGTCGGCTATGGGACCGCCACTTTTATTTCGCCCGTTTATGCCGGGTGGGTTTTCGACCGGACGGAAAGCTACAGCCTGGTGCTCCTGACTTTCGCCATCATATTGGGAATAGCGGCCGTCCTCTTTGCAGTCCTGAGCCCGCCCGCCCGGTTCCCCTCTCGGGCTCAACCCCTTTCCTGAAAAGGGCAGCCCGCTCACCCGTTATCCGGATTTGTCCTTGCTTCTTATGAACGTGTCATTCGTCAGCATGGAGACCACCATGGCCCGCTGATTTTCGAGGGAGGTTTCCGGCGTGGTTCCCGTCCCCGTCGATAGAAGCAACTTCCACCCCTTGGATGCCCGCAGGGCTTCACGGGTCTCCGCTCGAACTTCCTCCGGAGTTCCGTGTCGCATGGCGCCGTGAGGGTTCACCCCTCCGAAGGGAATGATCCGGGCTTTCACCTTTGCATACAAATCCCCCAGAAGATGGACATCGCTCCCGAAATGCCACACTTCCGCCCCGAAGTCTAAGACGGCGCCGATGTGTTCATCCGAGTGAAACCCTTCGTTGTGGTAAATTCTGACCGCCCCCGGGAAGGAGGAAAAAATGGCCCTCATGTGGGGGAGAATGAATTCCTTCAGGTGGGCCGATTGGACTTGATGGGGGACATGATCCCCTATGCATAGGACTTCAATCCCTCCATACTCCGCTTCCTGCTTCCGGAGCCATGAAATAATCATTTCGGTGACGATCTCCATCAGTTTGGAAAGCCGCCCGGGGTCATCATACAAGGCCAGGTAATACTTGTCGTAGCCCAGCAGCAGCCCGCATACCTCCGCGGGGCCCATGGAGGAGGCCCACCGCTCCATCTCTATTCCCTTCTCCCTCAATTTCCGGCGCATCACCCCTCTCTGGGTGAGAACCAGAGGCATCAACCCCGCCAGGCCTACGGGCGGCATTTTCAGGGAATCGATCGCCTGGAGATTCTTCAGGACCGGGTAAATATAAGGGGCCCCGTTTTCAAACCAAATCATCTGCCCCCCGAATGCCGATGCCTCCACAATCACCCCGAGGTCGGGGAAGACACCGGGCAGGATCAGGGCCTCGGGGAGCAGTTGTTTCAGCTTAAGTTGCAGGTGGAGCTTCAGGTCCACGTCAAAGTAGTAATTTATAAAATTGGCCACCCCCCCCACGGCCCCCGCATGGCAGGGGAAAAAATCCCAAATGGCCGGCAGGGGCTCATCTGGTACGGGGCTGCGAACGAATCGGATTAGATCTTGATACCCAGGCATGGATTTGCCCTCCCGGAGGGTTTACGCGTTCTCGACTACTTTAAATGAGCAGAGATCCCGGAAAGATTGGATTCTTTGGGGGGCGGTGGAGTGGAAATAGGGTTTCGCTGATGGTTCCTTCCGAAAATACCCCTTCCCGGAGAAACCATTTTTCCCGACTCAGAACTCCCTTCAAGTCCGGTACCAGGGATATTTGTTCCCTTTCCCCTTACTCTCCCCTTTGCCGCGACCGGAGGAGATCCTTCGGTCTGCCGTCAAAGGGATATACCTATCTGCCTTCTCTCCGTACCCCCCTGGGGCGGCTGGGTTGCAGTGAGAGCTATGCCGAAACCGAACGATCGTTCCCCCCATGGGGCCATCTTACTTTTCGGATAAGATTCAGAACACCAATCCCAATTCCAAAAACGGCCCCTTGAGGGTGAAATTGGCCTTCACATCACTCTGATCAACCTTTACTCCCTCGTATCGATAGCCGCCGGCAATGAAGAACGGACCAAAGGGCTGAACCTTGAGCCGCCCGATCAGATCATAATAATGATTGGAACTGTAAGAAATCCCCCGAGCCTCGGCCTCGAGGCTCAAGTATTTTACGGGTTTCAGTTGCGCGCCAAGATAAAACATGGGGACAGGCAGAGTGAGGCTCTTCGATTCACTGGTTCCTGTGGTCGGCTGGTTCATTTCAGCCTTCAAATTGAAGATCCTCGCATTCAGGCCAGCCTCGGCGTTGAACTTCCCGAGGGTAGCGGTCTTCAGAAAAGGAATCCCATAATACAGGGCAACGTCATAGTGATCCATCTTTACACTCGAAGAAAAGGGAACATTGGCGGCGAATGTTTTGTCGCCGAAGGTAAAGCCGATATTTTTGCTTCCATCCCCTTCAAATTTAACCGGAGTCGCCATGAGGTAGATATTGGGTATCAGCAGCGGCATATCGATCTTGACCCGGCCAAAACCCCTGGACTTGGCATCGTACTTCAGATCGTTCTCCACACTCAACGGATCCCCTTTAAAACCGATATCGCCGGATGGATCCTGCCGCCATACTCCCACGGCTGCCTCGACCCCCATGGCAGAAGCTATCGGTGGGGCAAGAAATAGCAGACCTAAAATCAGAATTCCTCCTCCAAAAATAAACTTTCTCATCATTTCTCCTCTTTCAATTTGGTTCCTTCCCATACAAAAAACCTTTCCTTTGCCGATAGAAATTAGCAAAGGAAGCCTTGGATGTCAATTTCTTTCGAGCAACCAGGCCATCGGTTCGAATGTCCCTTCCTGCGACCTTCCAATGAATGGAGAATTTACATCCGCGATGCTAATGGGCCAGGAACCGAGGGCAGCAGCCGAGTGGTGGAAGGTGGAAGATTGTACTCTTGCGCAGCAACTTGAAGGGTTATCCGCGCAAGAGGGTTACCGGCTTCAGAAGATGGGAGGGATGGTCTTGGGGACGGCGAAAATAAGATCGTGCAAGAAGCAGATTCTGATAAGACCCAAGAGATGTCTATGATGATCAATCCCTCCGCTCTCATACCCATTTCATAGAAGCTTGGAGAGTGGTCGGATCTTACCAAGGGTACGAATGGAAATGTTTTCACCAAACCGGAGCCAGCTCTGTTAGATGCATAAAGACCGACCTTCTGCTCCCATAGGTCTGATGATGGCAATCTGTCCAGGATTCAGCTTTCCTCGACCGAACCCGAAGTTTGAGTCGGCGGCAAGAGAATTTTGATCTTGCTTAGCTCTGGAAGATGTCATAAAATAATCATTATTCATTCGAAAGCAGAAAGATTTCCAGACCACACCTTCCGCCTGGGGGGATGGCCAAACCTGAGGGGAAATGATCAAACAACTCGAAAAACAGATCCGAGATCTGCAAAAAGAACTGGCCGAGGTAAAGAAGGATCAAGCGATCCTCCGCCTCCAACCCTGCCGGGGAGATTCAGAAATTCGGAATAAGGACACAAAACTCGATGAACTGGATAGGCGAGCAAAAACCATAAATGAAACCATCCGCGACCTGACCAGAAAACGCCAGCTTTTGATCTCCGAATCCGCAACCAGAGGAAGCTACGATTCTCCCAGTTCCAGTAAATCCTCATAGCGTTATTTGGGCTACTGGCAGAAATCCGAGTTTTTCCACAAGACGGCATCAACGCCCCCGTTACACTTAACCTACCGCCCCCCCTCCCAAACCAAGAATTCCCGATTCTTTCGATCCTTTCCCCCGTTGGAGACCGAAAAATTTACCCTATCGAAACCTAAATCGCGTATAGGACGCAATTCAGCCATAGGACAGGAGCTCAAGATACCGGCGATGACGGTGGTCCGGAGCCGGGGGAAAAAGCTGCGGGAACCGATTTCCCCGGGGATAAATTTTTGCCCTGCCATCTTTCTGGATCGTCACTTGGGGGGGGCGGACATCACCTTCAGGTTGGCCAAGGTATTTATTTTGGGGACGATTGAGCATGGGGATGCGGTTCCCATTTTCCAATATCTTCCCGGCACTTTGATTTACCGAAAATTGTGGGGCCATTGTGGGGCCGAAAAGGAGGAGATTGACTAAAATGAAAAAGAGGCCCTTCGCCTCTTTTTCATAACCGACTGGCTTTATTTGGTGCCCCCGCCGTGACTCGAACACGGGGCGCAGGGATTAGGAATCCCTTGCTCTATCCACCTGAGCTACGGGGGCAAAAGAGATGCCTAAAGTTCAAAAACGTTGCTGGTTGCTCGTTTCTGGTTGCTCGTTCCTGTCGGTACCGTCGAGTCAACGAGCAGAACCACTCCCCTAGACCAGTAACGAGTTACGAGCAACCGGTTCCCGCTGGGCGATCTATCTTAGCATGAAGCCGAGGGGTTTCAAGAAGTTTTTCCCGGAAGCGGGTGGAAGGAAAGGGCCATCCTTTCCCGTGACTTTTTCAGGAAGATATTCCCCTTCCATTTCCGGTCGTCCATAAAGGGATGGTCTTTTCGGAAGTGGGCTCCTCGGCTTTCTTGCCGCAAGAGCGCGCTCCGGAGGATCATCTCGGAGACCCACAGGGCATGATCCACCTCGATCTTTTCCAGCATTTCCTTGGGATTCTCCGATGAGGCCCAGGGGAGGTCCTCGGACTTCATCTGGCTTATCTCCTCCAACCCGGTCTTCAATCCTTCCTCTTCCCGCAGAACCCCCCCTTGATTCCAGAGGATCTCCCCCACGCGTTTTCGGAGAGCCTTCGGGGTGATTCCTTTCCCGTTGCTTTTCCATTTTTTCTGGAAAGCCTCCCATCGGGATGGGATCAAAGCTTTCGATTCACCCGGCTTCTTGCCGGCCAATGCCCATTCGGCGCACGCCACCCCGGCCCGGTATCCGAAGACGATGATCTCGCTCAAGGCATTGCCACCCATGCGGTTGGCCCCGTGCAGGCCGCCCACCACCTCACCGGCCGCGTAGAGACCGGGAATCTCTGTCTTCCCATCGGGGTCCGCCGAGATTCCGCCGGCGAAGAAATGGGCTGAGGGGGATATCCGCAGGGGCTTTTGGAAACAGGAGAAACGGTCCCGCAGCATTTGTTTCTGACTCATCGCCATGTTGTTTTTCGGCCAATTTTTTTCGCCCACAGATCTCAGGTCGAGGAAGACACTCTCTCCCCCTTCNNTCTTCTTTCAGAATGGCTTGGGAGAAAGAATCCCGGCATCGGACCGCTACGGGTTTATCCAGGATTTGATATTTGGCCAGAATATCCTCTCCGGAAGAATTCACCAACTTTCCTGCATCGGCCAGAGACGGGGCCAGCAAGAAAGCAGGACTGCCGGGCTCGGCCAGGGTGAGGGGAATAAACTGGACGAACTCCATGTCTCTCAGCCGGCACCCTGCCTGAAAAGCCAGGGCGTAACCGTCTCCCGTAGCGCGCACGGGGTTGTCATTCCGGGGGTACAGGGCCCCTCCCCCGCCGTTGGCCAGAAGGGTTGCCCGGCTCAGAAAAGCGACGGGGACCCCTTTGCGGAATTCGAACCCCAGGGCTCCGATGACCTTCCCTTCCTCCATCAGGAGATCGAAAATGGCGATCCACGGTTTCTCTGAAATTTTCCGTTCCCTCACCACATCGGATAGCACTTCGGTTAACGGAGCTCCCCAGCTGGGAGCCTTCCCCAGACAGCTGAAGAGGCCATTTCTCCACTCTCCCCGGAGCCCGAATTCTTCCAGCTCGCGAATCCGTGCCGGGGCCTCTTCCACCAGGATCTTCACCAACTCCAGGTCATTAATCTCTTTCCCGTCCTGGACGGTTAGTTTAAAGTGCGTTTCCTTGGAAAATCCCTCCATGGCCAGAGCGAAGGCCCCCGCAGAGAGATAGGTACAGGTCGATTTCCCCATCGGGGTTTTGGAAACGATCACGACTTCGGCTCCCCTCTCTTGGGCCGCCAGGGCCGCCCGCATTCCGGCCCCTCCTCCGCCGATGATCAATACATCCGTCTTTATGATTTCCATGGGGTTTCACCTCTTCAAACAATGGAAATGGTTTATCAAACCTGGGGGCAAAAAGCAAGGGGCAGTGAAAGGCCTAACATTTTGCGGAAAAACTCAATTCTGGCAGTTATTGCGAGGAGGGTAAGCGCCGCGGGAATCTCAAAATGTTTGATTTTATTATGACTGGGATTGCTGCGCTCCGCTCGCAATGACCCTCAAGATAGTTTTTCAGCAACCTGCTAAAGGAC
>PMCE01000110.1 GCA_003154025.1 Syntrophaceae bacterium | reverse complement strand
CTCTTCGGGAAAGAGGGTGAATTCCAGGCAATCGAGGAGGGCAATCCGGAAACCCTTGGACCGAAGAATACCGCCGAGGTAAAGCAACCCCAGGGGTTTCATCCAGAGGTCGTAGGCGGAAAAGTCATGGATCCAGGGATTTACGAGAAGGATGCTTTGTTTCCTTGAAGATTTCACTCACGCTTTCACTTCCACTGTTTTTTCAATGCCCAATCCCCAATTCGCAATGCGCAATTGTTTTTATGGGGGGATCAGAAAAGACCCATCTGCTTGGGTCCCCCATCGGGGATCTCCTTTCCCCTTTCGGCAGGGGAAAAGATTTCGACCTTCCCGAAGACCCCGTCATACCCCGGAGTGATTTTCAGGCGTCCTTCCCGGACCCGCAATATTCCTTCCAGGAGATGGGGAGGAGTAAAGGCCGAGAGTTCTTCCGGGGATAGTTCCAGGAGAATATCGAATTCCGAGCCTCCCTTTTCCACCATCCGCAGGTATTCCTTTTCCACCGAAGAGGCGTTGGCCCCCACTCCCAGGACATCCGCGATGATCTCGTCGAGCGGAACCGTACGGAGGGCCGGGATGGCCTTCGGCGAAACCGTTCCCTCGGGCCGGTCCGCCAGTTCCTCCACCCGGTTCATGACTCCCACCGTGAGGCGCTTACCGCAGACCGGGCAGAGGCCTTTGTGCTTGCGGGTCTCCGGCGGAGAGAAGAGTACCTTGCAGTTCCGGTGGCCGTCATAATGATACTTGCCCTCTTCGGGGAAGAATTCAATCGTATAGAGAATCCGGCGGGGGTCTTTCTTGCGGATGGCCGCAGTGATGTCCGCATAGCTCAACTCGCAGCTGAAGACATTGGCCTCCCGGCCGATCTTGCCCGGGGAATGGGCGTCGGAATTGGAGATCAGAGTGATATCGTCCAGGGCCGAAAGCCGCCAGTTCATCTCCGGGTCTGAAGAGAGCCCGGTTTCGATGGCGTGGATGTGCTTGGATTCCTCCTCGTAACATTCCTGGATCGAGTTAAACCCCGAATTGGCGCCGAAGATGGAAAACCAGGGCGTCCAGGCATGGGCCGGGATGATGAGACACTCGGACGAAATATCCAGGATCATCTTCAGCAAGTCCTTGGCCGAAAAACCGAAGATCGGCCGGCCGTCGGAGCCGGTCTTGCCGTATTTGGACAGGCGGGTGTTGACCCGTTCGACGACTTCAAAGGAAGGAGCGAAAATCAGGGTGTGAATCCGCCTGGACTTTCCTCCCTGGGGGTACATATTGCTCACTTCCGCGGTGAGCAGGAAATGGGTCCCCCCGGGCTCTTCCTTCAGGACGAAGAGCCCGTTTCCCAGGGGGTCCAACTTGGATTTCAGGTCGAGGAAATAGAGGGGGTGGGTAAAATCTCCGGTCCCCAGAAGCTTGATCCCCTTGCGCTTGGCCCACAGGGCAAGGGCCTTCACTTCCATGTCTGGACTGGTGGCCCGGCTGTACTTGGAATGGAGATGAAGATCGGCGATGAATTTCATTCGCCCCCAAGCTCCAAATCCGAAATTGGGTATTTCGCTTTATTTTCCCTTACGGATCTTGCGGACATTCTCCGCGGTTCGGGCGACGAAGCCGGCGCATTTCTTGCGCAGGCCCAATTCGTCGAATTTCTTCCGGTCCGCCGGGTCCATGAGATTCAGGTTAATGAGTCCGCGGCACTGAACCGTTCCGAACTCCTCCTCAAACTGCTGGAGCATTTCCTGAACCTTGCCATAGGTCTTATCCCGCGCTTCCTTCTCCTCCGCCCTGGTCCGCCCGTAGCAGAACCCCAGGGCCATGGACCCTCCGACGACGGCTCCGCAAACCGCCCCCCAGCGGGAAATCCCCCCCCCGAAGGGGGTGGCCATCTTCATCGCTTGGGATAGGTCATAGCCCAGATCCTCACCGAGGATCGTGATGACCGACTCCGCTCAATTCAACCCGGTGCCCATGAGTTCGGATGCTCTTTTCTCCAGGTCCGCCCTTGATTCCATCATCGCTCCTTCCTAAAGATCGCATGACGTTCCAGATTTCCCGTATTATAGGGGCTGGCCAGGCCATTGTCAAATTTTCGCCCCCTTTGGGACTTTCATTCGACCCTCCTGCACTCCATGCCGGCCGGAGAATTGGCCTGCACCAGGTTTTTTTGCTCCCCCCATCGCCACGTTTCCCCTTTCCGCGTCTATTTTAGCGAGACTAGCGAGACCAATGCCCTTGACAAACATACAGTGCGAATGTATATTTATTTCAAGTTACAAATCTAGCTGCCGGGTCAAGGGGTTGAAGTTCATTTCTGCGGGGGAAATGGAACCAGGGAATTATACCATCGGAGAATTCTCCAAGCTTCTGGGGGTGAGCCCCCGGACGGTTGATTTCTATACCCGCCAGGGGCTGCTCCACCCGGAACAACCTGGAAGGGGCCATGGGTACCGGCATTACACCGAAGAAGACCGGCGGCGCGTCTCCCTGATCAAACAGCTCCAGGCCAGGAAGTTTTCCCTTCTGGAGATCCGTCAGGCCCTGGAAACGAGCCGGGACAGGAAAAACGGCTCTCCCGCGGAGGCCATCGAGCAGGTCGCCCTGGACTTGGAAAGGCTTCAGGCCTCCATCGAAGGAATCGGCACCTCTGTTTCGGCTTTGGATCAACGCGCCATCCGGACCGTGGCTACCGAGGCCCTGCAGAGGGCGACTGCTCTATGCTCAGTTCTAGTTACGATCTTGCATGATATGCCACCCTTGTAGGTGGCCGGGAAACGGAGGGAAAAATGAACAACACCGTTAAGACCTTTATTCTTCTGGCCGGCCTTACGGTCTTACTGCTGCTCATCGGGCAGGCCCTGGCGGGCCGGCAAGGGCTCTACTTCGCCTTCTTCATGGCCTTGGTCATGAACTTTGTGGGCTACTGGTTCAGCGACAAGATCGCCCTGGCCATGAGCGGGGCCAAGGAAATCTCGGTGGACCAGGCCCCCGACCTTCACCAGATGGTGGAGAAGCTCTCCGTCCAGGCCGGCTTGCCCAAGCCCCGGGTTTACATCATTCCCCAGGATACCCCCAACGCCTTCGCTACCGGCCGGAATCCGGAGCATGCCGCCGTAGCCGTGACCGAGGGAATTCTGCGGATCCTGAAGCCGGAGGAATTGGAAGGAGTCCTGGCCCACGAGCTGGCCCACATCAAAAATCGGGACATTCTCATCAGCAGCGTGGCCGCAGTCTTCGCCGGGGCGATCAGCTACCTGGCCACCATGGCTCAGTGGGGAGCCATGTTCGGGATGGGCCGAAGGGACGATGACGAGGGAGGGGGCGGCGGGAACATGATCGGGACCCTGGTTCTGGCCATCGTGGCGCCCATGGCTGCCATGCTCATCCAAATGGCCATCTCCCGAAGCCGGGAGTTTGCGGCCGATGCAACGGGGGCCAGATTCGTCCATGCGGGACGGCCCCTGGCCAATGCCCTCCTCAAACTGGAAGAGTCCAATAAGCAGATTCCCATGCAGGTAAACCCGGCCCAGGCGCAGATGTACATCGTCAATCCCCTTTCCGGCCAAAGCCTCATGCGGCTCTTCAGCACTCATCCGCCCATTGAGGAGCGGGTGGCCCGCCTTATGGCCCTGAGGCCGCAGGACCTGATGAAATAATCTATCTCCACCGACAAAAAAGCCGGTCTGCCCTCGGGCGGACCGGCTTTTTTTATGCTGAGCTCCCAACATCCAGCACTGGTTGTAGGGGCGATTCATGAATCGCCCCTACGAAAATGCGCAATCCCGGATGAGGCCGAGTATAAAACCTCTCTTTCCGACCCTAACCACTGACCCCGGCACTTCTTTCCAGCGCTCTCTCCAGGTCTCCGATGATTTCCGAAGCCTCCTCGATCCCCACGGATAGGCGGACCAGGCGGTCGCTGATCCCGACCTTGGCCCTCTCTTCCGCTGTCAGGGCCCGGTGGGAAGAGATGGGCGGATAGAGAACCAGGCTGTACACATCGCCGAGAGTCGTCGCCGGGATGATCATCTCCAGGGCTTCCATAAAGCGAAAGATCTGNNCTCTTGGCCAATTCATGCTGGGGATGGGAAGTCAGCCCGGGGTAATTCACCCGGGCGATGCGGGGATGGGCTTCCAGCCATCGCCCCACCTCGAGGGCATTGGAGCAGTGCTGGCGCATCCGCAGGGGAAGGGTCTTCATGCCCCGATGGGTAAGCCAGGCTTCGAAAGGACCCAGGTTCCCTCCGGTCATCTTGATGATCTCGTAGAGTTTCGCCCGGTTTTCCTTGGAAGAGATGATCGCCCCTCCCAGCACATCCCCGTGGCCGCCGATGTATTTGGTGGTGGAATGAACGGAAAAATCCGCCCCGTGCTTCAAGGGCTGCATCAGGACCGGAGTGGTAAAGGTACTGTCCACAATGACCTTGGCTCCCACCCGATGGGCCATCCGACATATCGTGGGGATATCCGCTACCTTCATCAGAGGATTGGAGATCGTTTCCAGGATGACCGCAACCGGCCTGGCCTCCGACAGGATCTTGCCCAGCTCTTCCAGGTTGGTCACATCGACGAACCTGGCTTTGGCCCCCATGTCCGGCAGCAGCCGGGCGCAGATTGCATAGGTGGCTCCGTAGAGATCATAGGCAGCCACCAAGGAGGCACCGTTCTTGACCCCGGCGGCCAGGAGGCTGGCGTAGACCGCCGCCATGCCGGAACCGAAAGTCAAGGCTGCCTCCCCTTCTTCCATGTCGGCCAAAGCCCCTTCCAGCGCCGCGTTCGTCGGGCTCCCATACCGGGCGTAAACGTAACCCTCCCGCTCATTCCCGAAGATCCGGTCCAGGTCCTCCATGCTTTCGTACATATAACCCACCGTGCTGTAGATGGGCGTGGAGACCGGCTGGAAATCCGGTTTAGGCCCGCGTTCGCCGGCATGAACCGCTCGGGTAAAGATCGATTTTCCTTTGATCATTTATTTGCTCTCCCAAAAATATTTTTTAGGGAATTCACAACCGAGCATTTCGACCGTCGTCTTTTATTCCGCATTCCGCAATTNNATTCCATCTGTCCAAACCATTCCCAACCCCTCTGCATGGGCGGCCAGCATGAGGTTCTGGATGGCCACAGCCGTGCTGTTGGTGTCCCACTGGTCGGAGGGTCCTTTTCCCGCATAAGCCAGGATAAAGACCGGCGCCCCTCCGTAGGTTTGAAAGAACTGCTTCATCCCCTCCACGATCTTCGGCTTGTCGGCAAAGACTTTTTCCAGCCGGGGCCGGAATATTTCAAAAGCGGAACCGCATATTTTCAGCAGTTCGTCTTTCTTCTGCCCCTGCACGACCAGGAAATACCATTCCTGCCGGTTCATCCCGGAGGGCGCCCACAGGGCCAGGTCCAAAATCTTTTCCAGTTTTTCCCGGGGAACCCCCTGGGCTTTGAACTTCCGGATGCTTCTCCTTCCCTTGATCGCTTCCGCCAGTTCCATATTCCCCTCCCTTGATTTCCTGTTCATGGGAAGCAATAAACGAGCCTTCAAACTCTAGGCACTTTAGCGCACTCTAGGCACTTTTGGTTGCGGCTCTGCCGCGCTACGTTTATCTGTGTCCCATCAGATTTTTGCTAGTTTCTTCCTTAGCTCATCCGCCTGCTGCACGATCCCTTCGATGATGTCCTTCATGGGCCTGACCTTTTTCACCAAACCGACTCCCTGACCGCAGGAGATGACTCCAGCGTTAAGGTCCCCTTCCTGGTACATCTTTTTGGCCTTATCTCCCCCCGCCGCATTTACAATGGCCTCCAGCCCGGCGTGTTGACTCTCCAGCTCCGCCACTCTTCTCGCCGTCTCGTTGGCCCAGGCGCGGTGGGAATTCTGGATGCTCCGCATGACCACCATCGTATCCAGTTCGGTGGCGTCGATGAGCGCCTGCTTCAAGCGGGGATGGATCGGGCACTCTTCAGCTACCAGAGTCGCCGTACCGATGATCACTCCCTGGGCTCCCAGGGAAAGCAGGGCCAAAAACCCCCGGCCGTCGGCAACCCCTCCGCCGCCGATCACCGGGATTTTCAGCTCGTCGACAACCCTCGGCACCAGGCAGAGCGTGGTTACATCCAGGGTTCCCGTGGCCCCGCCGTTCTCGTACCCTACCACCGTTACCGCATCCGCTCCGATCGCCTGGGCTTTCAGGGCGTAGCGAACCCCTACGCATTTATGGATCAGGGTCACGCCATGGGCCTTCAGGTCTCTGGCCAGATCTTCCGGAGCCCGATGCCCCGATGTCTCTACGATCTTTACCCCTTCATCGACCAGGATTCCGATGTATTCCCGGTTGTCGACGGGTCGTCGCATCGGGAACAGGTTGAGATTCACCGCGAAAGGCCTGTCCGTCATTCCCTTCAGCTTTTTGAGCTCTTCACGAAACTCTTCCTTGCTCCGGAAGATCGCCGATCCTAGAATTCCGAGGGCCCCCGCGTTGCTGGCCGCGGCCACCATTTCCGCCCGGGCCAGGTACATCATCGTTCCCACGACGATGGGGTACTTGATTCCGAGCATTTCCGTAATCTTGGTCCGAAACATTTATTTTTCCTTTTTATCAATTGGACACGGATAAGAAATAATTAAGCTTTTAATTTTTAGGCATTTTAGGCATTTTTTATGCTCTACCCGTGTTCATCCGCGTCCCATCAAAACTTTATCCCAAGACGTCTACACACGCTTTCATGCATACCGTGCAGGTCAGCCCGGTTCCCCGGTAGGCCCGGCAGGCGAAGGCGTTTATGGAGTAGGCTTTCCCCTTCTCCGGAACCTGAAGAGCCTTGGACGGGCAGGCCCGGATGCAGGCATCACAATTGATGCAGGGATCTTTCCTGGAAATGGGCGAAGACTCCATCTCCGCATCGGTCAGCAGGCAGGCCAGCCTTACTCTGGGCCCATACTCCGGGTTGATCAGAATGGTGTGCCGCCCCATCGTTCCCAGCCCTGCCAATTCAGCCGCATGTTTGAAAGAGAAGAGGGCTACCAGATGTCTTTGGTCGACCGGGCCGCCCGCACCCGGCAAGGGGAAACAGCGGTGCCCTTCTTTCCGCAGGAGGGCGGCCAAGTCATACATGGCTTTGGTCAACCGGCCGTTGAGGTAATCGGTGTGGGGGCCGAAGAATTCTCCGGGCTCTCCTTCCCCGACTTCTTTCGAGGGTCCCAATACGGCCACCACTTCTTTGAATATTTCCTTGCCGAAGACCACTACGGATTTCGCTCCGGGTAACAAGGCCGTAGCCCTCTCCTTCAACTCCTTGGACCCTGACTTCTCGACGGAAGCGACGCCCAGCAATTCCACATCCAATTTCNNCCTTCCTTAGGTTGAGAGTTCACCGTAAAATCATTGACCATTGCCCATCGATCATTTGCCTTCTTCCGGCAAGGGTATTTTAGACTCGCAAGGAATTCCCACCTGGCAGAAACCGCAGCCATACCCTTCAAAGTTATGGTGGGACAGGACATAGTTCCGGGTCATACCCAGGAAACTCATGCATTTGATTTTGTCATGGCCTGACTTGGTGATGGCCCCCACCGGGCACCTGCCGATACACTTCCCGCAAGTTCCGTGGGAGAAGAAGAGGCAGTAGGCCCGATGATTCTTGTAGGGCCGGGGCGTGGGAGGAATCTGGATTCTGGCCACCACCGACCCGCACCGCATGGCCTTTCCCCGCGGCGTGATCAGCCCGTCGCAGAGGCCGAAGGTTCCCAGGCCGGCGGCGTGGGCGGCATGCCTCTCGGACCAGGTGGAGGCAAAACCGAAGCGGTCGGAAAGCCTCCTCCCCCATTCGGAAAAGAGCACCGGGGCCACCGCCTCCGCGCCCGTCGCCTGAATGGATTCCACGATATGTTTTCGCAGCTTTTCATTCACCTCTTCGCCGAAGATCCTGGACCGGGTCCAGCTTTCGGAAGGAAACACCCATTCCTTCCGCATGTCGGATTTGGCCTTATCCATCTGGGGAAGGATATAGCTTATGATCGTCAATTCATCCGCGCCGACTTTCAGCTGGGGAAAAGCCATTTTGAACAATTCCAGCGGCGTCCAGTGAAAGGGGCCCACGTGCTCTTTATAGGCCTGGTAGATGGGGTCATCCCCCCGGCAAAAGCCAACCAGCGGGTCATCCCAGGCTTTGTCATTAGCCGGGTTCTTCACCGTGTTTTCCGGCGACTGATTGATGAAATTCTTAATGATGCTCTCCACCCATTTCCCCGGGTCTTTCATCTTTTCATTTCCTTTCATGTAACCCTCCTGTTCATTTCTTCCAAAGATTCCCAAGGAGTATTTTTTT
>PMCE01000499.1:2702-2888 GCA_003154025.1 Syntrophaceae bacterium | reverse complement strand
GCTGCGCGCGGAACCTTCCTGGATGAAGAAGATATCAACAGGTTTTTAGACCTTTCCCTGCCCGGCATGGATGAGCTCCTGGCTTTTCTAGAAATCTCGCGTTGGGTGGAGAATGGGAGTTACGACTGCATTATCGTAGATACCGCTCCCACCGGACATACCCTAAGGCTCCTTTCTATGGCGGAA
>PMCE01000499.1:0-2684 GCA_003154025.1 Syntrophaceae bacterium | reverse complement strand
CTCGAGAAGCTATCGGACTCGGTGGAAAAGATGGACATCCTGCTGCGGGATCCGGCCTCCTGCCTTTTTGTGCCGGTGATGCTTGCCGAGGCCTTGAGCATTCGTGAGACGGACCGGCTGGTGGAGGAACTCGAACGCTTAAAGGTGCCGNNCGCAGAGAGATGAGGAATCTCTTTGGCCATCACGGTTTGTCGGGGTATTCGCTCTGGGGGATTCCCGTTTATCCGTTGGAAGTCCGCGGCGAAGAGGGCCTTCATAAGTTCTGGGGGAGCGTGCAAAGGATCACCCAAGCGACGCCAGTTGCCCCCGAAGCCCTGATGCCGTTAACTCCCCGGGTACCGGAGGCTGCAGTTTACCCTTCGCCCGGGACCACCCTCCTTCTTTTTGCGGGCAAAGGGGGTGTAGGAAAGACTACCCTGGCTTGTGCTACGGCTGTTCGCCTGGCTCGCGACTTACAAGGACGACAAATTCTTCTTTTTTCCACAGACCCTGCCCACTCCCTGTCGGCCTGCCTGGATGTGCCCATCGGCCCCCAGCCTACCCGCCTGCTCCCGAGACTGGCAGCCATGGAGATGGACGCCCAAGCAGAGTTCGATTCTTTGAAGATGGAGTACCAGGAAGAACTGGAGCAATTTCTGCAATCCTTTTTGCCCAATATTGATTTGACCTTCGACCGCGAGGTCATGGAAAGAATTTTGGATCTTTCCCCGCCCGGCCTTGATGAAGTCATGGCCCTCAACCGGGTTATGGAGTTTCTTACGCAAGGCAGATACGATGTCTTTATCCTCGACGCGGCGCCTACTGGACATTTGATCCGACTGTTGGAGCTTCCAGGGCTTATTGACCCGTGGCTTAAGGTCTTTTTTGAAATATTTCTGAAATATAAACGAGTCTTTCGACTCCCCCAAATCTCTCGGCGCCTGGTGCAGATGTCTAAAGATCTCAAGCGCCTGCGAACCCTGTTGAGCGACCCAAACCGATCTGCATTGTTTGCCGTTAGCATTCTTACCGAGATGGCTTTCCAAGAGACGGAAGACCTAATGGCCGCCTGCGGTCGGATCGGAGTGAGCGTGCCAACGCTGTTTCTCAATCTGGCCACACCGGAGACGGAGTGTCCTTTGTGTTCTGTCCTGCACCGAAGGGAATCGCAAGTCAGGGACCAGTTTCAGCGGACCTTTTCCGGAACGGATCAATTCTTGGTCTATCGACAGGTTGAGCCCCGTGGTTTGCAACGACTTGGAGAGTTGGGGCAGGCTTTGTATCGGCCCATGGGGAAGGAATGGATGTCGGACGGACATCGGGGAAAAAGGGTGCAACGTAGGCTTACGCCACTCTATGGCTGAGGAAACACTCATGTCTGATCTTTCCATCGGTGAATATGAACATCTCTCGCTCTGTGAGGCCCTCGACCGTGTCCTCAATAAGGGGGCGGTCGTGGTGGGGGAGCTAACCATTTCGGTGGCCGATGTTGACTTGCTCTATCTGGGGCTACAGGTCATTCTTGCTTCCGTCGAAACCGCTCGGGGAATATTGCCGAACCGGGTCGGCCCATTCTCTTCGGCCGGAAAAGATAAGGGCGGGGGAAATGCGGGGGCGGCTGATCAAAAGGCCTAAGATGAAAAAGAGGAGAACAAGGCAGGACGGGACACTTTCTAGAGTGATTGGAGTTGAAGATGTTTACCATCGAAAAAGAACTGGCGGGTCCAAACGGTTTTGGCCGGGAGAATCAGCCGTCAGCGTCTGTGCCTGCCCAGGTCGGGAGGTTGAACCTCAACCCCGATGACGTAAAGAATGGGCTCGGACAACTGGTTCTGACCCTGGTGAAACTTCTGCACGAATTGCTGGAGCGCCAGGCTATCCGTCGGATCGATTCCGGCTCCCTCAGCAGGGAGGAAATTGAAAGGCTCGGAGTGACCCTGATGAAGCAGGCCGGAGAGATCGAAAGGTTGCGGAAGGAGTTTTGCCTGGAAGAGGAGGACCTGAATCTCGACCTCGGCCCCCTCGGGAAGCTCCTGTAAGGAGGGAGGCAAGGATGGCTATTCAGCGCGGGACGCAGCATTCCATCGAGAGCACAAACCTGGCGGACCTGCTGGAACGGATTTTAGACAAGGGTATCGTCATTGCAGGAGACATCAAAGTCAAACTGGTGGAAGTGGAACTGCTCTCCATCCAGATCCGGCTGGTGATTTGTTCGGTGGATAAAGCCAAGGAGATGGGCATGGATTGGTGGGTGAACAATCCGGCTTTCAAGGCCCAAACTTCATCGGAACAGGTAGCGACTTCCTTGACCACGATCGAAGAGAGGCTGACAAACTTGGAGGCCACCTATGGGAAGAATCCGGGCCTTCCCGCAGGATAAGAGATTTGAAATCAAGGTAATTTCCCTTTCTTCCTTGGCTCACTCTATTCATCCCAGGAAACGAAAATGGGGGTCTGGAGGGCCCTGTGTGAACAAGAATATCTAACCCTTGAGGACCTTCCTACAAATTTTCGTAACAGACCCTCGCCGCGAATTCCCCATGCCATCCTCACTCCCCGCGAACCCTGCCTGGGCGGGGAAAATCCATCCCCCTGAACCGCAGAACGGCTAAGATGTCATTCCCGCGAAGCTTGTCCCAGTGAAAGGCGGGAGCGGGAAGCTAGGAATTGATCGAAGCATTCCTAGACATAATGGCTGACAGTTA
>PMCE01000488.1:19753-21274 GCA_003154025.1 Syntrophaceae bacterium | reverse complement strand
GAAAGCGTGGATTTATTAACGCCTTTTTTAGGGAGTCTTGGTTCCAAGACCTCTTTCAGCATCTCGACGATTTTGGTTATAAAATATCTCGAAACTAAATCAGAAGTTTTTTCCCCTTTGGCCGTTAAACAGAGATAAATCCTTCCCTTCTTTTCTCCTTTATCTCTGGCATAAATCTTCTTGATATATCCTTTGGATTCTAACGAGCCGATTGTTCGGCTGACGCTCGCCTCGAGAGCTGGTAAAACTCGAAAAATCAAAGACATTGGAATCCTATCACGNNGCGATTCTACCAAGCAAAACAATCTCGTCCGCCAAAGCGGCAACTTCTGCAAAATCCATCACTACCCCCTCCGCAGATTAGATGAATTAATACCATTATATTACATTTTTCTCGAGTGTCAAATACATTTGGACATTAAATACTAAAATATTTACTTAACATCTGTTAAGTCATTTCAATAACAAGGATAGTCTTTTAATCCATATTGGGATATCCCCCTCTTGGGGTGTGTGGATAGAGGGGAAAGGGTGTTGGGATGCCTCAGAACCGGTTATATCGCGGGTGGTATCCATCCAAAGAATGACCCTACCTTGCCACTGTACGCACCTGCCCAAAGGGTGCGATATGGAAAACATATCAAAGGCTTAATCAGGGAGTAAGGAGCGGCAATCGATTACTGATTGAAACCGAGGATGCTTTGCCAAATTGGTTCCTCGTGGATTTCAGAAAGTAATAGGTCTGCTATCTTTGCGAAGGCTTTTCTTCATGTGGCGTTGAGTTCCTGAATGTGAAGAATATGCCCATCTACAGCCTCTGTTGCCAGATGGACCATATGTTGGTTGTGAGTGGAAAAGATCACCTGGGTCTTGCCCCCCTAGGTTTGCCAAGACTCTTAGGGCTGTGCGCGAGGGCGTCGTCTATGAGGAGGGGAAGGGGCTCGCCGTCGGCGCTGAACTTCTCCATGGAGGCTAGGCGAAGGGNNTTGGGTGCCGTCGCTCATTCCGGCGAAGGGCCCCTTTTCCCCCCTTCCTGGAATTTATCACAGGTTTCCAGCAGAAAACCGGGATTTCAGCAAAAAATCTTTACCCGATCCAGGCTAATCATTCCAGCTTGCTAATGCAAATTGCGCATCAAAAGGTATAGATCTCCAAGATGCTATCACCTCTGCAGGATGCACCTACTACCATTCAGCCAAGGGCTTCTCTATGGATTGCTCATTCCGGGAGGAAGTGACGCAGCCCGATTCAATAAATGATATCGATATCGAAATGTTTCCGATGATCGGGAAACAGAAGGAGATAGCAGCTTACGCATCTTATTGCTCAAAAGCCAGAACCACAATATATATGTGCGCTAGGATGAACCAACCTACCAGCGAATGGATTTTCCACGGGGAGATTTGTTGATTTACCTCGGTCCCTATCTGGAGATTTGGCAAATATGGCATAGGTAAGTTAAATCCACGCGGGCAAGTTATTTTAGTCAAGGTACAACTGCGCTTCAGGGCAAAGATAAGA
>PMCE01000488.1:0-19722 GCA_003154025.1 Syntrophaceae bacterium | reverse complement strand
AACATTATAAAGCGATTTTTCTTAACAATCTCACAAATAAAGATGAAGATCTTGCCGAGCCTCCCTGAAATGATCCAGCCCCCATTTGGCCCACTGCTTGCCCACATTCAAACCCCGTGTAAAATCTTCCATTTTATACTTAACGACTGCGAAATAGGCCTGAAGGAAAAGATGTCATTTTTGCCCTTCTCCTTTTTCAATGACCAGGTCCTTCAGCACTCTGGATTTGGAAACAGGTTCGAGCGTGGCATTGTCCTCTAGAACGGTCTGACAAAACAGGCCTGGTTTCCCATTAATAATACCCGTGCAACGGGCACAGATCCCCAAATCACAGCCTGCGTGATCGTAGTAGGCGATGGTGCTATCCAGATTCTGGTAAATGTAGTCCAGGGCACTCATGGCGCTGATGCCCTTTTCATAGGGGACCTGGTATGTCTCGTAATGCGGTTCTTTTTCCCGGGAGGGATCGAACCTAAACACCGTTACTTTAATAGACTTCTCGGCCATGGATAATTCCTCCAATTGTCATAGCACGGAGCGCATAGTGTTTAAAAAGGGCTTTGGTTTTTCCGCTTTGCGCCATGCGCTATGCGTCTTTCGATTAGTGGTGCCCGCCGATATCCGATCGCGATTGCATCATCGTTTTCATCATTTCCAGAAACGGAAATTTGCCCTTGGGTGGGGTCATGGACGTAATGGTGGCGGGGCTTTGGCCGACCTTTAAAGAACCGTCATCCCACTTCACCCTGCTTTCCTGAAGCCGGTTGTCATTATCGCTGAATGGGTAGTCCTCCCGGTAATGGACACCCCGGCTCTCGGTCCGGTTGAGAGCGCTCAATGCGGCGGCCCTCAGAAGGTGAACGATATTCTTCAATTCGATGGCATCGATCCACTCCTTGTTGTAGACCCGGCTTTTTGAGGTCGTGGCCAGGTTCGGCAGTTCATTTGTCTGGACATTTTCCAGAAAAGCGATGAATTCAGTCAACTCCTTTTCATTACGGATCGGACCCAACCGCTTGTGGGCCATTTCCTGAACCCGCCTTCTGACCTCGGTTACCCGAAGCCCTTCCTTTTTTTGGAGAGGACGCAGTTCTTTTTCCGCTAGAGATTTGAACGCTTCTGGAAGAGGGGCGAATATCCCGTTCTTTTTCGCGTAGGCTCCAGCATTCTGCCCGGCATCCGCCCCATGGACTAGCATCTCGGTGATTGCCGAGCAAACCCGGTTTGCGCCGAAGGGACCCAAGGCGCACTCCCCGGCGGCGTAAAGACCCGGTACGGATGTCTCAAACTTCTCATTTACAACGATTCCTCCATCGAAATATTCCACGGCCGGTCCCACTTCGACGGTCCCGCCCTTCCTAAGGGTTTCGGCCATCTCCCCAAGGTCCATGGCCTTATATTTCCAGTTGGGAAAAATAGGGGCGGCGTTTCGCTCGAAGGATTCCCAGGGGACTGTTCCCAGCCCGTAAAAAATGCCGCCGTGAGGGGAGCCTTTGCCTTCGCGCACTTCTTTGGCCGTGGCATAGGAGATAAATCCCTTGTTCCACTCCATCGTCGTGCCTTTCTCGACGACATAGGGATCGTATTGGCCCAGAAACTTCTCGCCCTGGCTGTTGATCAATTCACCACCGCAGAGGAGACTGGTGATATAGGTGGCGATGCTGCCACGCCAGACGGGTGGATGCAAAATCACGTTGCAGCAGAAAGTAATAAACTCCATATTGCCAATGGCGGCCCCAGCCCTGTGAGCCATGGCAATGCCTTCACCCGAGAGGTCCCTCATTCCTGTATTCGGCCAGAAAGCCTTGTGCCATCCGCCTGTGGCCATAACCACCGCCTTGGCATGGATATGGATAAATTCTCCGGTACGGATGTCGAAACCCAGGCCACCAGCAATTTTCCCGTCATGCGCTACAAGATCAAGCAACATCGTATCTTCGAGCAGATCCACGCCCACGGTTCTGGCTTGTCTCAGCAGGGCATCCATCAGGCCGAGGCCTGAAGTAAAAATAGCCCGTTCTTCGGAAAAGAGAACCTTGATCCCCCAATCCAAAAGCTCCTTGAGCCTTTCCGGGGCGTTGCGGATATACTGTTCCACAAGCCTCTGGTTATTCAGATAGTACCCTTGGGTTACAATATCGTTGAAGAACTTCTCCTTGGTGTCATCCGGAGCGCCGGGAAACCCAAGTTTGTTCAGGCTATGGCCATCCAGGGTAAAATCCGCTCCCGCCATGGGAGTTGCGCCGCAACGGGCAAAAGGCCCTTTGCTCAGCATAAGCGCCTTGGCCCCGGCTTCCCGGGCCCCGATAGCAGCCCGAAAGCCGGCTCCGCCCCCACCGATTACCAGTACATCTGTCTGTATGCTTTTGTCCGCCATGGCATTAATCCTCCAGGTATAACGCATAGGGCATAGAGCATGGAGTGATAAACGGTTAGAATTCTATTCTTTGATCCTTGCCCCCTTCGCGCTTTACCTCTTTAATCTTTCATTTCGTATCGAAAGTCACAAAAAGGTGCGCCCTGCATAATGGTCTGGGTGCGGGTGAATTTGATTTTGGAATTAAAACCATCGATCAAGGCTCCGTCCCGGTTGCAGGACAATAAAAAGCCTAAATCCACGGTGCCGAGTTCCCTGTACATCTCTGCATATCGGCACCGGGTAACATTAAAGGAAACCCTCTTCGGGGTCTGCTCCAGAATTTGCACCTGTAGGGCATCCTCGCGGGTCCACATCGGGAACCCCTTCATAAAATGTTCAAGGGAGTCCCCTCCCACTATTCGGGCTAGTTGAGACCCCGCTTCGCGGGCCAGCGACAGAATTATGGGTTCAACGATCTGAAGAGTTCGCTCGCGGCCCAGTTCCTTTATAAACTCCTTGACCACCGGGGCCAGAATCCGGGCTTCGATTTCTCTCCGGGCCAAAATGCCAATTTGCGTCAAATCCGCTCCCATTCAAACATCTCCTTTTACAAGAAAAATAAAAAGCCTTCTTGCCACAGAGATCGCAGGGGCCACAGAGGCATAAAATAAATTTCAAACCTTAATTCGCCATAGCCGGAGCTATTCATCTGTAGGGTTTCGCGGCCTTCGGCGACTCGTTCGGCCCGGGGGCTCTCAGCGGGCTCGATCACCCCGCGCATGCCCAAACGGCGGGCAACTACCGGTTGTCCGCCCTGGGCCTTATCTTTTTGCAGGGGCTTTTCTTGTTCTCGGTGACCTCTGTGTACTCTTTGGCATTCTGCTTTTCCGTTTTCGGACAGCCAGCTCGCAGTAAGGGTCTCCATCGAGGATATTTTTTACATGAACGCATTCCAAATCGGGGTTGTACGCCGTATACTTTGCCTGATCCATATAACAATAAAGGCGGCCCAGAGCCGGCTCGCCTAGCTCCTTCCAGGTTTGTGCCAAATTACAGTCATGAACACGGGCGCGCGGCTCCCCCTCGACCACCACACCCTCGATGTTCCATCCAAGGGATGGCAGATCTTCCTGGTAATTCTCCCGAAGAGGCTGAAGCCCTTGGGCAAGTGTTTTTTCCAAAACTTTCCTGCCTACCAGTTCCCCATAGAAATCGGCAGCCTGGCGTGTGATTTTTCTCCCTCTTTTTTCACCCAGCGTGTCCACCAGGGTTTTTGCAAAGGAATAGTGGAGGAGGGCCATCCGTTTGACGATAGAAAGCACTTGGCGGCGAGCTTCCTCTTTCTCTGCCTTCTCATGTTTGTTGACCATTTTGGACTCCGGAGATCCGTTCTCTTGGAAGGTCGGTGCGGGGGACCCCTCCCCGGAAGGAGGGGGTCCTCAGGAATATCCGGTGGAAATCTGCAATTCGAATCAGCCCTTTTTCATTGAGTCTTCGCACCCCGTTTTCCCGCAGGGGGTCATGAGTTGGTCGGGGTCCTTAGCCTCCTCTATCAACTTGGAGTCATATTGATATTTGGGATGCTTGACTACTTCCGTCGTGTACACGGCAAAAGTTGCCATATGGTCGCATTTGCGGAACTGGTACACGGGCGTTATGATGCCGTCCTTGAAGGAAGTATTTTCCAGGGCATCAACAATTCTCTCTGGGTCCGTAGAGCCCGCTTCATGGATGGCTTTGCAGATCACCTCAATGCTATTGAACCCATCCGCCCCGGATCCTCCCGGGTAATCGCCCGTGAACGCTTTGAATTCCTCGGCGAACTTTTTTGATCGAGGCACCTTGGGATTTTCAATTAAGAAGTTGGTTCCCGCGGTCATGCCGAGAGACGCGTCGCCGGCGGCCTTCATGTCGGGGCGGGAGTAAAAATTGTGATGCATAAAGGTTTTCAGACCCATCTGTCTTGCCTGTTTAATAAAACGGGCATATCCTCCACCGCAAACGCCGATTGCCACCCCATTGGGGTTTGCAGCCATGATCTTGGTGATGTAAGGGGCATAGTTGTCGGAATTAAAGGGGGGATAGTCTTCTCCCGCAACTTCCAATTTGGCCACCCGTTCAATGGCCTGCTTAAAGAATTTCGTGCAGTTATAACCCCAGCTGTAATTGTCCGCGATAAAATACCAGCGCCCTCCATGTTTTTTGGCGCCGTACTGCACGGCGAGGACGACCTGGGGATTGCCATAGGTTCCCTTGAAAAAATACCGCCCGCAGTTCGGAGGATGAACGATTTCTTCATTCCCTGATCCGGAATTTACGAAAGGAATCTTTTTCTCCGTTATGTACCCCTGAATGGCCATGGAAACGGAAGACATGATGATCCCATTCAGGATATGCACTTTGTCCCTTTCTACGAGTTTCTTAGCTTTTGCCAACCCGGTAGCCACCTTGCTTTCGGTATCTTCGAGAATCAGTTTAACGGGTCTTCCCAGGACTCCCGGTTTATTACTGACGATCCCACCGCTTTCATTGATCTGCTTGACCGCCAATTCCGCTCCCTTGGCCTGCTCGACCCCGATCGTGGAAAGCCCGCCGCTTAACTCGAAGACACCCCCAATCCGAATTTCATCCCCGGCGCCCCAGGAAAATCTTGGCAAAAACCAGTTGGCACTGACGGCGATGACCCCACCCGAGGCTAATTTAATGAACGATCTTCGCGAAAACCCATTGCGCACCTTTTCCCCGGCCATCTTCTTCCTCCTTTTCCCCACGGTTTTATTTAGTGTTTTTCGATAGACTGGAAAGGCGATTTCCCCGGTTTTGAAATATTCTTGAAAACATCGGAAATAGCCCTTTCGGCAAAAAGAGAATAAGGACCACATAGCTCATTCCCACGAAAACCAGCCATTCTCTCAGAAAGTCGCTCAAGACCTCCTGCACCAAAACGATTATGGAAGCGCCCAGGATCGGGCCGATCAGGGTACCCGGCCCCCCCAGCACGGTAAACAATACCGCATCCCCTGAAAGGAACCAGCTCAACACTTCAGGAGCGACCGTCCCTTCGTGCAGCGCGTTTAGACTCCCGGCGGCTCCGGCAAACAATCCGGAAATGGCAAAGGAGACAATCTTATATTGCTCGACATTGTATCCCAGGAAACGAACTCTCTCCGCATTTCCGCGGATTCCTTGAAAGACGTCGCCCAGCGGAGAGTTGACCGTTTTCCGCAAGATGAAATAGGAAGCAACAAGAATGATGAGGGTGAAATAGTAAAAATTCAATTCTGGTTTGATGGAAAACAGGCCTAAGACGGCTGTCCGCTTAATGCCGGAAATTCCGTTTTCGCCGTTTGTCAACCCTGCTGGATTGGAGAAGGCGATCAACTGCATCACTTCCGTACTGGCAAAAGTGACCAAAAAGACGGCGACGTTGCCCACCCGGGAGGAGAGGTAACCGACAAAAACGGAGACAATAACGGCAAAGACCAACCCGCCGAGGATAACGACCATCGGCTCGGTCATCTGAAACCGCGTAAAGAAGATGGCGGAGGCATAAGCGCTGGCGCCAAAAGCGGCAGCGTGGCCGAAGGAAAAGATGCCGGTAAAGCCAAAGAGCAGGTCAAAGCTCATGGCATAAAGGCCCAGGATCATCATCCGCACGGCGGTATACTGCAAATAACTTGCCTGCGAACTGAGCTCAAAAAGCAAAGGCAAAAGCGCACCCCCCAAACAAAGCAGGACGCCCCCGATCCATCCCAATCTAGATCTCAGCAGAAATGGAAAAGAGTTCGTTTTCATCTTAATCCATAATACCGGTTTTTCCGAACAGCCCGAGCGGGCGTACCAACAAGATTGCAATCATGACCACAAAGACGAGAATCTTGGCAATGATCCCTGTCATCAGGGCTGTACCGAATGAAATAATCATCCCAACGATTATGCCGCTCACAACGACCCCCAACAGGCTTCCCAAACCCCCGAAAATGATCACCACAAAAAGAACGATCAAAAGATCAAAGACCATATTGGGTTCGACGCCCAAAATAGGGGCGGAAAGGACTCCGGCAATCCCGGCAATCCCCGTGCCGAGGCCAAAGACGGCCGTATTAATCAGGGGCGCGTTTGTCCCCAATGCCTGGGTGACTTCGCTGTTCATGGTGATGGACTGGACCAAAATGCCTAAACCGGTGCGCATGAATAAAAAACCCAACGCAGCCATGATGGCTGCTGTAAAGACGATGACGAAAAGCCAGTAGATGGGATAGATCACCGAACCGACGGTGAGGGTTCCCTGCAAAACTGCCGGAACCTCCGCAAGCTGGGGAACCGCGCCCCAGGTGATTTTTACCAGCTCCCGGATCAGAATGGCGAGACCCAGCGTCAGCACCAGAGCATGGGTTCCTTCTCTCTTGTTTTGTACCAGAAAGCGAATTCCGGTATATTCCATCAGGCAACCCAGCCCGAAATTGAAAAGGAAGGCAATCACAAGAGCCAACCAATAATTTCCGGCCAAAGGCATGATCACCTTGATGGCCAGATAGGCTCCGAGCATGTAGAAAACACCGTGGGCGCAGTTCGTGATGCCCTGCAACCCAAAAACGATGGTCAGACCGGAAGAAAGGAGAATAAAGATCGAACCAATCGTAAGGCCATTCAACATCTGCATGAAAAGAAATTCAAAAGTCATAAGAGTTTCCGAACCAATGGTTTTTAGAGGTATTTTCGGCGAAGCGGAACAGGGTCATTTCTCATCTGGGACCCCCAGATACTGGTGAAGGATCTCCGGGTTTTTCTTGATCTCCTCAATCCTTCCTTGAGCTTTGATACGGCCTTTTTCCAGAATATAACAGCGGTCGGCAATCTCAAAGGCCGTGTTTACGCTCTGCTCCACAAGCAGAATGGTAAAATTTTGCTTCTTAATCGTCTGTAGGGAGTCAATTAAATCCTGGACGATGTTAGGAGCTAAGCCTTCGGTCGGTTCGTCAAGAAGAATCAAATGATCGTCGGCAATCATCCCTCGGGCCGTTGTGAGCATTTGCTGCTCCCCTCCGCTCAAACTTCCCGCCATTTGGTGGCTCCGTTCTTTCAGAATCGGGAAAAGTGCATAAACCTTTTCGAGGTCTCTTTCCCAGTTCTCCCGATGCCCCTTATTCAAATGGGGGATGTGCAGATTCTGAAGAACCGTCAATGATTTGAAGATCCCCCGATCCTCCGGAACATAGCCGATTCCCTTGCGGGCGATTTCAAAAGGATGAAGGCGCGTAATGTCTTCGCCTTTAAAAAGAACCTGGCCGGATTTGGCAGGAGTTAAGCCCATGATGGAGCGAAGCGTGGTGGTCTTTCCCATGCCATTCGGACCGAGGAGGGCTACAATTTCTCCTTCGTTAACACCAAGGGAAATTCCCTGAAGAATATGGCTCTGTCCGTAATAGGTGTGCAGATCTCTTACTTCAAGAAGCATGGAACTTTGCTTTCCCCAAATAAATTTCCCGCACCCGACCATTAGACTGAATTTCCCGAGGAATCCCTTCCGCAATGATTTCGCCCCGGTTTAAAACGATGACTCGATCTGAAATGCTCATGATTACATTCATATCATGTTCGACGAGAATCAGAGTAATGGTTTGAGCAAGCGATTGAAGCAAGCTTGCCGTTCGATACGTTTCTTCAGGGGACATCCCCGCAGTCGGCTCATCGAGAAGAAGGAGCTCTGGATCGCTGACCAAACCCATGGCGATTTCGAGCCGACGTTTGTCCCCATAAGCGAGCAGCCCGGCTTGCTGCCAAGAGAGTTCCTGCAATCCCGTCAATTCTAAAGTTCGAATAGATTTTTCTCGAATTTCTTCCCGGGTTAGGTTCAGTCTGCCCCATGGGGAATTGGAGCAGCGATACCGTCCTTGGGCGGCAATTTCGACATGTTTCAAAACGCTCAATTCCTTAAAAATACTCGATATTTGAAAGGTACGAACAATGCGACGGCGAAAAATATCGGGAGGCGAAAGAAAAGTGATCTCTTCTCCCTTGAAAAGAATTCGGCCGGAAGTGGGCGGAAAGCTGGCCGTCAAAAGGTTAAAGAAGGTGGTTTTCCCGGCTCCATTCGGGCCGATGATTGAGCAGAGTTCCCCTTTTTTAAATTTCAGATTTACTTTGTTAACTGCGACGACCCCGCCAAAGGCCTTGGTAAGGTTTTTTGTTTCTAGCAAAAGAAATGCCTCCGTCACCGCTTGTATTCTTTGAGCCGTTGCATCGCTTCCTTCAGGCGTTCGACAGGATGGGTCAGGGCGATCCGCAGATAGCCTTCGCCATGCTTTCCATACATGGAGCCCGGAATCATCCAGACATTGGCTTCATCGAGTACCTTGAAGCAGAAATCCCGGGAAGAATAGCCTTTGGGAATCGTAGACCAAACATAAAATGTCGCCAGGGGGCTTTCCACTTCCAGGCCGATATCCTTCAAACCCTGAACCACCACGTTTCTTCTTTCCTTGAACATCTGATTCCGGGATTCCATGAAGTCGATCGGGCCGTTCAGGGCCGTCGTGGCTGCCACCTGCAGGGGATAGTACATTCCCCGGTCCGAGTGGGATTTGATTTTGGCCATGCCGGCAATTACTTCTTTGTTCCCGACCAGCATCCCTGTCCTCCACCCGCAGCAGTTGTAGGATTTAGAGAGGGAATGAAATTCCACACCCACGTCTTTGGCCCCGGGAACCTGCAAAAAACTCGGCGGTTCGCAGTCGAAGCAGATCTCCGAATACGGATTGTCCGAGATCACCACCACATCGTAGGCTTTCGCCCATTCCGCCAGCTTCCTATAAAAATCAAGGGTTGCGCTGGCCCCCGTCGGATTGTTGGGATAATTCACCCAGATCATCTTGGCTCTTTTCGCTGTCTCTGCTGGGATGGATTCCAGATCGGGCAAAAACCCGTTTTCCCTCAAAAGTGGCACCCCTTCGACCTTCCCCCCTGCCAATTTCACCCCTGCTTCATAAGAAGGATAAGAAGGATCGGGGACAAGTGCGATATCGCCCACATCCAAGAGGCACAAGTGGATGATAAACAGCCCCTCACTTGAGCCTAAGAGAGGGATGACTTCCGTATTCGGATCGAGATCTACGTCGAATCGCCGTTTGTACCAGCCGGCAATCGCCTCCTTGAGCGGCCGGTTAGAGTAGAAACTCGGGTAATGGTGATGATTGGGGTTGGAAACAGCTTTGCACATCTCATCCAGGAGGTGCTGCGGAGGGACCACATCCGGATCGCCGAGACCCAGATTAATCACATCGCGCCCCTCTTCCCGCATCTTCGTCAACTTCATGTTCATCTCGGTGCCGAGATATCCTTTGAACAGATCCAATCTTTTCGCAACCTGCATTTTCCGCTCCTGTGTTCAAACCCTTAAACGTCCCGGGTTAGATATAGATTTCATTCTCACTGGCACTGGCACTGGCCCTGACACTGTCTTTAAATGCTATCTTCCTCATACACGTTAGCGATGCAGCAGAGGAAGGTCACCGTCTCTTTGTCGCTTTCATTTTTCATGCTGTGTACTTCCATGGTAGGAATAAAGATAAAGTCGTTCGGCCCCAGGACTTTTTCACCGACAATCTGATCCGTCTTGGGATCATGCTGGAAGCAACGAACGTGGCCGGTAAGAATGTACATGGTCTGGTAATAAAGGTGATTATGGATCGGGATCTCCCCGCTTGGGCCGATGGTAAAAAACCTCAGGCCGTATTCAACCGAGTCCCTCGGCCCCGCTTGGGAAAGCCAGCGGATCCAGACATCCCTCACGGGGATGGGCTTTCCTTTGTAAGGGTAGGTTTCGATCTTCTGGTCTTTTTTGTCGTTGACGTTCATTATAATCATGGCTTTTATCCTTTCTTAAAAGTTTCACTACTCGCACCCCCCTGGGGGGATAGTGGGAGAATAGATTTGTTTACAAGAGCTGATTCTTTATCTGGTCGATGAAATAGCGCACATGATTTTCCATAAGCTGGCCCGCGTTTGCCGAATCCCTCTTTTCCAGGGAGGAATAAATTTCCTTCAACTGACTGACGATTGTAGCAAGCGGGATGATTTCACCCAAAGCAGAATTCCAAAGACGTGCACAGCGTGCGTGGAGGTTTTCAAGCATTTCTATGAGAATGGGATTCTGGGTTGCCTGATACATGATTTCATGAAATTGGGAATCGGTTTCGATGAGATGGCGATGGCCGCTTTCCTTTAACAGGCCATCCGCCTTTTCAATTAAAGACTTCAATTCCTCTAGTTTGTCCTGAGTTATGCGTTTTGCGGCCACTTCGCCAGCCAGCCCTTCGAGCTTGATTTTGACCTCAAAAGCCAATCGGATTTCATCGATGTCCACCGAGGAAACGTAGGTTCCGAAGCGGGGAATAACGGTAACCAGCTTCATTTCTTTTAGCTTCTGAATGGCTTCGCGAAGGGGAGTGCGGCTTACTTTGAATTCCTCACAGATATCCTTTTCAAGCAGGAGCTTCCCAGGAGGATAATCCATGTAGACAATCCGATCACGCAAGACCAGAAAAATCTTTTCCGAAAGGGAACTTTTAATATAAAGATTTAATATCATTAATGTATTTCTAAAATTATATTTATAATTATAAAATATAAAGGCTATTTATCATTTTTTAAATATATTGTCAAGGGCTTATCAAAAAATTTCCAGAAAAAGCAAAAATCTTTTTCAGTCCCTGTCTGCAAAAGGGACAAGGATATAAATTAATTTGTTTCAACCAATGGAAAGGAAAAGCATTTGGAAAGGAAAAGCATTGAATGCGGGAAGTGCTCCCCTACCATTGTTTAGGGGTTCGCTGGTTTAAAATGTAATTGTATTGGCGATCAAATCCGGTTGGGGAGGTTCGCGCCAATCTTCCCTTCTATAGAAATTCCACACAAATTTCTTGACAGTATCCAGAGAACCCACCATGATTGAAAAAGATCTTTGCACGGGGAAAAGAATTTGTTTCGCAGAGGAAGACTTCGGCCTCCTGGAGGCATTAATGTCAGAGGATAAAGTTTCTTTCTTTTTTCTCTGGAAGATTTTTCTTTTGGTGGGAGTGATCCTTTNNCTTTTGGATCAAACGGTGTGCCTTAGCTGTCATGACAACCCGGAAATGGGCTACGGCTATGTGAGTAAAGCCCGATTTACAAAAACCCGTCATTATCAAGCGATGGAAAAACAGGGGATCAAAGGAGCAGAGGAAGCCTGTCTGGTCTGTCATGTATCCAAACAGAAAAAGTTCGTTTCCAATCCTTCGGAAAATTGGTTTGACGGGGGGGGAGACATAGAAAAGGTCTCCAATGACATGAGCGGGACCTGCGGAAAGTGTCATGAGGAGATTACCAAACGTTTTGCCCAATCGTTGCATGCCACCAAGAAGGCCGTTTATTATTCCTTAAAAGATCTTCCCCCGCCGGGGATGGAGAAGGCTTTCGGAACCTCCGCCTTCAACTTCTACAGCAAATCCTGCGGTAGCTGTCATGCCAGCTGTTCCAGCTGCCACCTGATCGGAAAGGACGGACAGGCCATCGACTGGAAATTCGTCGTTTCCCATGCCCAGAAAAAGATCGGGAACATCGAGGTGCCCATTGCCAAAGGGATCACCAGCGAGGCCAGGATTCTCAGCATGGGGCCGAACCGAAATCCTAAGGCCGGCGGACCCATGTACCGAAATATGGCGCGGCAGGGAACCGTGCCGATAGAAACCGTCAAGTTCGACATTGAATCCCACGACTTTATCGTTCCGGCCAGACTGGAACCCTCTCGGGCCAATGACATCTGCTACCGGTGCCATGAAAATCCCGGCAAGGAATTCTATGGGATTGGCCTGGATAATTCCTATGGATACAGCGCCCATGCCCGGGCCGGGATCAAATGCGTCGATTGCCATGGCCGGGATGAAGTTCATGGCAGCGGGAAGCCGGAGCTTTACATCAGTAAGGCGTTGCAGGTGCGCTGTGAAAGCTGCCATGTTCAGACCGGAAAAATTCCCGCCCATCTCAATCAAACCGTGGCTGCCAGCGCCAAAAAAGTGGGTGTGGCCGGCGCACACCAGAACCTGCACTGCAGCACCTGCCACGCCCAATTTTATGGTTCCTGCACCGGCTGCCATCAGGATCGAAAAGCCAGATACATTGAAACGGACAAAAATACGGGGAAGCCTCTGATCTATTTCGGGAGAAGTTTGGAAGGGAAGGTTCAAATCGTGACCACGACCCCCCGGCGGGTCATCCCCGTGGACGGGAAAGAGGATGGCGGCATTTGGATGATGCAGTCCAGGCACAGCATCCAAAAGAGCGTTTATCAGACCTGCGAAGAATGCCACGCGGATCCGGTGAAGATGGGGGTGAACCCCCTGGACCGGCCCATTTTGAATAAATGGGAGATGGCGTCGATTGGGTCGCCCCAGGCTTTCATTAAGCGGGATGAGCATTTAGCCAAAGTCAAAGCCGGCCCCGGGCAAAACTGCATCTCCTGCCATGCCGGGCAGGCCAAAAATCGATATGAACAATTTCACTTTACCAAGAAAGAAGTTTTGAATAAATAAATCTGGGTTGGGTTTAATGAAAGAATATCTGGAGTCTTTGTTCCGGTGAAGGGACGGGTGGCGGTTGTCATCGGCGGAGGAAGAGGACTCGGGCTGGGCATGGCCACAGTTTTTTCCCGTCCTGGATAGCTGAAAATCAACTCATCGCCGGTCCTTTTTATCTCAGATTCAATCGTTCTTGAACCACAATCAGCACTTGGATTGAAGATTTTTTGACCCGGGACGAACCAGGACGAAGAATAGTATCAGGCAAAAGAAAGAAATATTAAGGAAGGACTAAAAACGAAGATTTATACCTTTTTCGACAGGCCCACNNGCGATCGAGTTCGGCCTGCGCGTGCATGGTCAGGCCTTCGAGGCCTCCGCACGCAAATCCGCGAACACTTTCGTCGCGACCAGCATCGCGTCGCGAACCAGGGGCGCGCCCACGTAGCCGAGCAGGTGGAGAATCGCCTCCGTCAATTCGTCCTCGGTCCAGCCCTGTCGACGAGCCATGCGCAGGTGGATCGCCAGCTCGGGCTCGCGACCGGTCGACGCGTCGGAGATCACGGTGATCAGCGTGCGCGTCTTCAGGTCGAGCCCTGGCCGCGTCCACAAGGCCCCGAAGACCGTCTCGCTCGTGAGATCGAAGAACTTCTGCATCTGCGGGTCTTTGTAGGTCGTCGCTGCGAGGTTGTCGACGTAGGCGTCACCCAGCAGCTTGCGGCGCATCTCTTGGCCCTTCGTCAGATCAGTCTTGGACATCGAATCCTCCTTGGAAGTAATGTGTTTTGGCGGGACGTTCGTGCTGAGCGTGCGCGGGCCAAATCATCGGCTCAAAGCACGTTCAGTATGAACCTTCCTTCTCCTATACATGCAAGGCTTCATAAGACTCGCCTTACAAGTGCAAATCGTCGGATGTAAATGCTGGTGAAAAACGTCAATGGAACCGCCGCAAGAGTCACGATAGCAAACTTGGCGATGGCAGTCATATCGGTGTGCCAGATTGCATATTGCAGCGCGACAATAACCGGGACATGGAAAAGGTACACGGCATAGGTACTGGCCGCAAGATTCCTTGCCAGTGGCCCCTGAAAATTGAGCTTCTCACGAAATAGGACCAGGAGGCCAACACATAATCCGCTGCAGAGGAACGCCTCCCAGAGGTCGTATGCCAGCGATTGCGCATTGAACCCGCCCCCGCTGAAATAGGTAAGCCCGGTCAGCCGAAGGCCGTAGCAACTTGCGGCGGCAGCCAAACCGACCAGCAGCCACACTCACTTTTCCGGTTTTCTTGGGCATATTGAGGAACCAGTTGCGGCGGTACGCAATGACCCCGATGACGAAAAAACTGAGATCTCGAGGAACATCTGCAAAGGCAACTTGAATGAACCCAAGAAAGGCACCCCACTTGTCGATGGGGTGCCAGATGCGAACAACGAAGGTGACCGCAGCGAGTACGAAGGCGAAAACCAGGATCTCGACATGCCGGGGAGGCCTCGCTTCCCTACTGCCAATCCCGGCCAGAGGGGGACGAATCAGGCGCCAAATTACATAGCATACTGCGAAAAGCAGTAAATGCTCGACGAACCACAGGTGCCCGAAATTCATGTCCGGCCAGGTCGGACCAATCCAGCCAGGAGGGCGCCCGCCCGCACCGAAGTGGACCTGCGAATAGTACGCCAAAAAAGGAATATGACCGTAGGTCCTGAAGTTGAGGTAATAGATGTACATCATGACCGGGATCACGGCGAAGAAAAACACAAGCAAGGGCCATCCCAGGCGACGAAGACGGTCGCCGAGGAATTCTCTGGTCCCTTTCCGATCGTAGGACGNNGAATGGAGGCCCGGTCCGGGTTCTCAAAATACCACGAGCCTCCCGTCGGACCATAGGCTTGGCCGGCATGGTGAGCGATCACCAGGACGATGAGGGCGATCCTCAGGTTGTCAATGAAGAACAGCGTGGCGGGGTGTCGTTCATTCGCCATAATGGAAATGCCAAGAGCCCCATTCGGTCAACGGATCATAGGAACCGCGTAACTCTTGCCTCCAGCCGCAGGGTCTTGCGGGTCGGACGGCATCGGATTATTGGTTTGAAAAACTTTAAACCGCGCATATCGCGCTACTCTCAGCACCTGGTAAAAATTCCAGAAAAGAAAAGTATATCTATACGGCGATTAGCGAGAGAAATCTTTACCGTCTCTTAAAATCTGTCATCCGATGAGTACAGGAAGTAATAGATCTGCTGCCTTTGCGAAGACATTTTATCATGTCGCGTTGAGTTCCTGGATGTGAAGAATCTGTCCGTCTACAGCCTCTGTTGCCAAGTGCACCATATGTTGGTGGTGGGTGAAAAAGATCACCTGGGTCTTTCCCCCCAGATTTCCCAAGACTTTCAGGGCTGCCCGGGCGCGGGCATCGTCGAAGTTGACGAGGGCNNTTGGGTGCCGTCGCTCATTCCGGCGAGGGCTACCTTCTCTCCGTTCTCCCGGACCCCGACCAAGACCGGGTCATCGCCGGCGTCATAATCAGGCTCCAGGCCGACGAAGCGCTCTTCGGTTACAAGGGCAAACAATTCGGCGGCGTGCCTGAGTACCGGGCCCTGGCTTTTCTCCCGGTACCGTTCGATTTCGGCCTGAAGGATTTTCGCTCCCAGTCTGATGCGGAGGTACCTCTCCGCGTTCTCCCTGAGAGAAGATAGGGTTTCCTGGGCATCCTGCGCGGCCTGGGCAGCAAGCCCCCGGCCGTCCATGGCCCGGAGCCGTTCGCTCGAAGCCCCCAAGCTTTGGCGGACCCGTCCGAACTCATCCTGGGCCTCGGCCAGATCTGCTTCTACCTTCGCGAGTCTTTGCCGGATCTGGTCCGGGTCCTCCCGCTCCGCCTCTCCTGCGAATTCCTCCAGCTGCCGACCGGCGGCAAGCACCAGCACCTGCCGGCTCAGTTGATCTATTTTTTGGTCAAAGGAGCGGGCCGACTCCGAGCGGGCCTCTGCTTCGGGAAGTTCCCCATCCGTTTCACATCCCGCCTCACGCCGGAGTACGGCAAGGCGCTCGGAGGTCAGCCGGATCGTCTCCCCGGCTTTGTCCAGATCCTTCTTCCTGGAGACCTTCTCATTGGAAAGCTTTGCCCGTGAGGCGGCATCGACCTTGGCCTTGGACACCCTGGATGATACTTCCCGCACGGCTTGGTCAAAGGAAAGGCCGGTTAAGTCGGCCGCATATCGGGATATAAAACCCGCTGCCTTCTTCTCAAACTCCCTAATGTCTTTCTTCATGGCTTCTATGCGGCCTTTATCTTTCCCGGTATCGTCGAGCTTCTTCGATAAGGCAGAGCACCGGTCAAGAAAAACAGCAGCCGCGGAAACCGGGAGACCTTCGCTTATCCCTTTGAGGACCGCTGCCCAGTCTTCTTCCCACCGCGCAAACGCTTCATCCACCTTCCTTTTTTCTTCTGCCGCCTTGGCATTCCCCTTGGTGGCTTCCTCGATTTCCTTCAAAAGACTCTCTTGTCTGGCTTTCAGGTCCTTCTCTGACCGGACGACCTCCTCAGCCATAAGAAGGATTGCTTCGAGTGAAGAGTTCTCCGGGGGGGGGTTCTCTTTCAGGACAGCCAGCCGTTTCAGCAGGGCGTTTCTGCCTTCCTCGATTGCTTCGGCGATCTTCCCGGCCTGGCCCTCCAATTTCCGGATTTCTGGAGCCCTGCGGGTCAATTCTTTTACGTTGGTCATCCAGGCGCGCATCTCCCGGGGAGAAAGAGGTACGATCCCCGCGGGAGCCCACCTGGACGCCCACTCCTTTTCCAGGTCCTTCCGTTTACCTTCAAGCAGTCCGATCTCCCTGGACAAGCTCTCGGCCCTCTGCTCCTGTAGGCCGCGCTCAGCGAGGAGTCCCGCTTTGTGGGCTACCCTTTCCGCCTCCCGGCGCATGCGGTCGGCCACATTGTCAGCGTTCAGGACACTTTTTTCGTAAGCCTGATCAAGAGGAAGGGGAGGATCAAGGGCCGCCTCCGCAGCTTCATCCCGTTTGCCGTCCAGCCACGCGGATCGAACGAGAGACCAACCCCGTTCCCGGCGGGTCCTGGAGGACGTGAGGTCCTCCTCCGTGGGCGGCTCACCGGAGAGCGTCAGGGTCCTCAAATTGCCGTCGATTTCCTCGACCTTCCCTTTTGTTTCGGAGAAGTCCTCCCTGGCCTTCCGCAGATCAACGTCGGCTGCGTCGAAGGCTTCTTCGAATTCATCGATCGTCTTCTCCGGGGGAAGCGGCAGGGCCTCCAGAGCTTCCAGGGGGCCGGACCAAAGCGGCAATGCCCTCAGGGCCGTCCGGACATCCTCATCGGCGGATTTGGCCGCATGCTTGGCATCGGCATAGGCCTTTTCCAAATCGCCCCGCCTGCGCACGATAGCTACCGAACGCTCCAGTTCCGATATGTCCCTCACTTCCGGCAGGACCGCGAGGGTCCCCTCTGCTTCGGCAAGCTTCCGGGCGTTCTCCGAAACCCTCTCGGCGGCGGATTGCCTCCTGACGGTTAACTTCCCATGCTCGTCCGTGAGGCGCCTGATTCTCTCCACCCGGTCCACTGTCAGGCGAAGGGCGCCGGCAGATTCCAGGGAGAGGTCCGGGCGGAGCTCGGAGAGGATTCCTCTGGCGGCCTGGTTTGCTTCGAGCACCTGCCCTTGAACACGGGGCAGGTCCTTTTGGGCCTTCAAAACACCGCCCAATTCTTCCCCCAGACCCTGGACTGTCTTCTCCTGGGCCAAAAGATCCTCCGGGAGAACCAGGGCTCCAATTTCGGCGTCGATCTCCTCGATCCTATGCTGCGCGGTCTTCCCGTCTGAAATGGCCCGGGCGTTCTCCGACTGGGTCCGGGTACGTTCGGCGGAGAACTCCTGCCGGAGGACCTTTACCCGGCCGAGATCTGCCCGTTTCTTCCGGTAATCCTTGAGCTCTGAAAAGACCGGCAGGGCGTCCCTGAGCCGCTTGATGTGGTCCACCTCCGCCGACATCCGGGCGATTTGTTCCTTGATCTGATTGGAGCGATTTTCGAGGGAGGAAACCTCGCCCTCAAGTTCCTCCCAGTCCTTGGGGAGCAGGGAAAGCTCGCGGATTTTGGTTTTCAGCTCTTTGTAGGTCCTCGCATCTGAGTTCAGCTGCGGTTGGCTTCCCCCAGGTTTGAAGAGCTCCTGGGCCTCGGATTCCAGGGCCGCAAGCAGACCTTTAAGGTTTGCTCCCCCTAGACCGGCAGCGAAGAGGCTCTCGCCCACGCTGCCTTTGCCTTCCATGATGGCCCGGCCGCCGGAGAGGAGCTCCTCCCGGCTCATTCCGAATACGCGGATAAAAGTCTCCCGGTCGACCCCGCCCAGGAAGGACCGCAGAACATCCTCCGGGACTGGCTTTTCATCGGGCCCGAGGAGGGTGTCCTTCCGGCCCTTTCTCCTGACCATGGAAAGCCTTTCCCCATCCTTACGCAGAAGCATACCCCCGACACGAAGGCGTTTGCCCTCATGAAGAAAATCATCCCCCGTATTCTCCGGAATCCCATAAAGAAGGTCGCGAAGCGCCCTGATACAGGTACTCTTTCCGGCCTCATTGGGGCCGTAGATGAGATGGAGACCTTTATCTTCCGGGAAGGCGAGCTTTCGGTCGGTGAAGTTCCCGAAAGCGATCAGGTCCAGGGATAGCAGCCTCATTTTCCAACCCCCGAGGCGAAAATCCGCTGAACGAGCATCCCCTTGACTTCTTCCAGGAGCCCGGACAAGCTCTCCGGAGAGTCGGGGGTGATTGCTCCCTCGCCCTGGAATAATTCCGGAGGGAGCTTTTCTTTCAGGGTCCTGACGTCTTCGGTAAGCAAGGCTCCGAATTCTTCCGAGGCCGAAAGCCCGTTGATGTACCTGACCAGGTCCGATAGGGGGTCCGAGCCTGACCCTAGCATGGAAAGATCGGCCTCGGAGACGGTCATTAGACGCACCTTTTCGACCCAGGCCCCTTCGCCGGTCGCGGCGGCGACGGCGCCCCGGACCTCGGCCGTCCACTTTTCGGAATCGGCCAGCAGCTCGCGATGGGCACGGCAGGCGCCTTGGATAAGAAGCCTCGCCGCAAGGCCCTCTCCGCTTCCCTTGCCCGATTCCGACTTCACGGCGGCGACGGCAGCGTCAATCACATCCACGGCCGCGGAATGGCCGGAGGCGTCAACGGGAATTACCTCCCACCGAACGACATGAAGATACTTGTGTTCGAACGACGCTACCCGGCGGTCCTCTACGGAGACCAGGGTACACCCCTTGGGCCCGGTCTCCCGAGCGTGTCGGCCTTGGGTATTCCCCGGATACAGGATCAGGGGCTCCTCGTTGTGCACCTTCCGCGCGTGGACGTGCCCCAGGGCCCAAACATCGTATCCCTTCGACTCCAGCGTGCCCAGGGTGCAGGGCGCGTATGGCGCGTGTCCCTCGGCGCCGGTGAGGGCTGTGTGGAGCATGCCGATGTTAAAGAATCCCTTGCGGGCATCCGGGTACTGATCGGCGAGGTTCTCCATCACATCCCTCTTGGCGAACCCCTGGCCGTGAATCGCGACTCCGAAATCCTCTAATATGACCGTCTCCGGGGATTTCGTGGACAGGACCCTCACGTTCTCCGGCAGATGGAGGGACTTGGTAATTCTGCTCTCAGCATCATGGTTTCCATAAATGACGAAGACCTTTACCCCCGCCTCCCGGAGGCGCGATAGCTGCTGCATGAGGAAAAGCCCGGTGTGATAATCCCTCCAATCCCCGTCGTAGAGATCACCCGACAGGAGGACGAAGGCCACCTTCTCTTCGATCGC
>PMCE01000157.1 GCA_003154025.1 Syntrophaceae bacterium | reverse complement strand
GGACCGGGAGCATTCCTGCAGTCACTTATACCGGAAGGGGGCGGAGCTGGCCGTGGAAGTCGCCCTTTCGGCTCCCGCTCTGTTTTCGGATTGCCGAATGCCGAGGTCGCTTCATGGATTGCTGAAGAAGATCGGTAAGGGCTCGGGATAAGAACGATTTCAGAAATCGAACGCGAAGGACCCTCCAACGAGAGGGGGCAGGACTCAGAGAGGGTCCTCTCAAAAAGGAAAAGGGGGTAAGGGTGATGAGCAGGAGATCGATTCTGGCAATGATGGGCATATTGATCGGATTGTTGCTTTGCACTCCTTTGCTTTCTTGGGGGCAGGCCAAGGGCCCGATCAAGATCGGGTACATCTCGCCTCTTTCAGGCATGATGGCGGCCAACGGAAAAGATATGCTGGCGGGGATTCAACTCTATCTTGAAGAGATCGGATACCAGGCCGCCGGCCGGAAGATTGAGCTCATCGTGGAGGACGACGAGGCGAACCCGGCGACCGGTCTGACCAAGACCCGAAAACTGGTGGAGAAGGACGGGGTTCACCTCATGACCGGGGGACTCATGGCTTCGACGGCCTACGCCCTGGCGCCCTATATCGACTCTAAAGAGTTCCCCATGACCTACCCGATCATGTCGGCGGATGATCTTACCCAAAGAAAAATCCCCAAGTGGATTGTCAGGACGGGGTGGTCGAGCAGCCAGCCCCATCAGCCTTTCGGCGAGTACGCATATAATGTCCTCAAATTCAAGAAGATCGCCGTAGTCGCCTATGATTTCGCCTTCGGCTGGGAATGCGTGGGGGGGTTCCATAAGGCATTTGAGGATACCGGGGGCCGCATCATTCAGAAGATCTGGGTTCCTTTGACCGCCCAGGACATGAGCCCCTATCTCTCCCAGATTTCCAAGGACGCCGATGCCGTCTTCGCGGTCTTTTCCGGCCGGCAGGCGATGCAGTTCATCAAGCAGTATCAGGAGTTCGGCATGAAGGGGAAAGTTCCATTGATCGGCGGAGGAACGACCACGGACGAGCACGCCCTCCCCTCCATGGGTGANNGGTACCGGGAAAAGGCCAAAAAGGCTGCCTCTTACTATTCCGAAGGGACCTATACGGGAGCCCGATGGATTGTGGAGGCGATCAAAGCCATCAATGGGGACGTGGAGAATCGCGGGAAGCTCATGGAGGCTTTGAAAAAGGTGGAGCTTAAGGACCTTCCCCGGGGACCCATGAAATTAGACAGCTACGGGAATCCGGTTCAGAACATCTATGTGCGGAAGGTGGAGAAAGTGGGGGGAGAGCTCCAAAACACGGTGATTCATACCTATACGGATGTGTCCCAGTTCTGGAGGTCCAAACCGGAGGATTTTCTCAAGCAGCCGGTTTATTCGCGTGAATATCCTCCGGTGAAACCTTAAGTCGGCAAGGCGAGAAACCGAGGGTCCTGATTCTCAGCACCGGCTGTAGGGGCGATTCATGAATCGTCCCTACAAAAATCCGCAATTCGCGACGATGCTGGGAATAAAAAAGAAACGGGTCGCTGTTTTGGCCGCCCATCCCCGGGCGACGGATTCGGCCTCCCTTTTCGGCGTCAGGGGATCGTCCCCGCCATCATCTCGGCAGGCACGATGGAGGCCGCAGGGGAAACCGGAGGAGTCATCTTGAGCGAATTTCTCTTGGTGCAGACGCTGAACGGGGTTTCTTTCGGAGCCCTTCTCTTCCTGCTGGCCAGCGGGCTTTCCCTCATCTACGGGGTGATGAAGATCGTGAACATCGCCCACGGGTCGTATTTCATGCTGGGCGCCTACGTGGGGCTCTCGGTCATCCTGCGGACCAAGAGTTTCTTCCTGGGAGCCCTGGCCGGAGGCTTGGCCGTCGGAGCGCTTGGCCTGGTGATGGAGCGGGGGTTCTTGAGAAAGTTTCCCCTGCAGCCCCTGCCGCAAATGATGATCACCCTGGGCTTTGCCCTGGTTTTCCGCGACTTGGCTCTCCTGATCTGGGGGGGCGATCCTTACACCCTCCCCTGTCCGGAATTCCTGAAAGGTTCGACGCAGATCTATAAGGTCGTATTCCCCGTCTACCGGCTTTTCGTCATCGCCGTAGCCGCCGGCGTGGCTGTTGCCCTCTGGCTCTTCAACGATAGGACTCTGGTGGGGGCGAAATTGCGGGCGGCCGTGGATGATCATGAGATGGCGGGGGGGGTGGGTCTCAACGTCCCCTTGATTTCAGGGTTGATGTTCGGCCTGGGAGCTTTTTTGGCCGCCTTCGGGGGGGTCATGGGCGGCCCNNATCTTCGGAGTGTATCCCGGGCTGGATTTTGAGCTCCTCTCTTTGGCTTTCGTCGTCGTGATCGTGGGAGGGAGGGGAAGCCTGAAGGGGTCGGCCGTGGGGAGTATCCTGGTGGGGTTGGTGGACAACTTCGGAAAGGCGCTGGTCCCGGAGCTCTCCTATTTCACGCTCTTTGCCCCCATGGCGATCGTGGTGGCCATCAAGCCCACCGGGCTCTTCGGGAAAGAGTAGGGAATGGCTAATAATCTACCTGTTTATAAGAATTTCTTTCCGGTCGGTTTCAGGAGTGAAATTCCAATGACCAAATCCGAAATTCCGACTATTATCCAATTCCTAAACTATTACTAGAAAACATTTCGGATTTATTGGCCATTGTGTTTTTAGGTATTGTCTGGTTCTTGGTGCTTGGGATTTGGTGCTTCAGGGTTCGCAAGAATTTTTCAAATCGCGAATAGATACGGAAGATGAAAGATCTCTGGGTGTCAAAAGCGAAAATGATCGGCCTCCTCCTGGCATTTCTTCTCCTGGCGGTCCTGCCCCCGTTTTACAGCTCCTACTGGATCACGCTCTTCACGCAGATGCTGATCTTTGCCATCCTGGCCATGAGCCTGGATATTCTCCTGGGATACACGGGGTTGTCGTCCTTCGGCCATGCGGCGTTTTTCGGAGCGGCGGCTTATGTGGTGGCCATTCTCTCCACCCGGTACAAGATGGGTTTCCTGGTCTGCTTCGCGAGTGGCATTGCCCTGACCACGGGGATCAGCGCGATCTTCGGTCTTCTGGTCGCCCACGCCACCGGGGTGTACTTTCTGATCATCACCCTGGCCCTGGGAATGACCCTCTGGGGCCTGGCCTTCCGCTGGGTCTCCATGACCGGAGGAGATAACGGGATCTCCGGGATCGCCCGACCGGATCTGGGATTGCCTCTCTCTTTGAAAGACCCGCTCACCTTCTATTATGTTATTCTGGCTTTCTTTCTCATCAGCCTGATCCTGATGGCCGTTCTGGTTCGTTCCCCCTTCGGCCACAGCCTGAAGGGAGTCCGGGAGAGCGAATCGCGCATGCGGGTCCTGGGGTATCACACCTGGCTCCATAAATATTTGAGCTACATCTGCTCGGCAGCCTTCGGTGGTTTCGCCGGCGCCCTCTGGGCTTATTTCAACGGCTTCACCAGCCCTTACGACATGGACTTGACCGCCTCCATCGAAATCATCCTGATGGTCATCCTGGGGGGACCGGGCACCTTGATCGGCCCGGCTCTGGGCGCAGGGATCATCGTCTTTTTAAAGAACTTCATCAGCGCCTACACCCAGCGCTGGCTGCTCATTCTGGGGACGATCTATATCCTGACCATTCTCTATGCCCCCCAGGGGCTGATGAACCTCATCAGGGACTATTTGAAGCGGGGGCGGAAAGAAACCGAAGCGTCGGGGGGGAGCTGAAAAGAAAAATATGGGAGGAGGAGAAAGCGCGACTTCCTTGGCGCCCTTGGAAACGATGAAGAACAGGAGTTCGGGTCCGTGCCTGGTGTTGGATAACCTGTCCATAGATTTCGGGGGTCTGAAGGCGATAGATGGCGTCAGCCTGACGATCGAGCCGGGGGAGAGGCGGGTCCTGATGGGGCCGAATGGCGCCGGGAAAACGACCCTCTTCAACCTCGTCAGCGGAGTCTACCAGGCCACCAGGGGTCGAATCCTCTTTTTTGGAAAGGACGTCACCGGATTGCCCACCTACCGGCGGGCGGAACTGGGAATCGCCAGGACCTACCAGATCACCAATCTCTTTCCCAATTTGACCGTGGCGGAAAACGTCCTGATGGCCTGTCAGGCTCTGGCCCGCACGAAATTCGTCATGTTCCGGCCGGTCTCCTCCTACCGTCACTTAATGGAACGATGCGATGATCTCTTGAAAGAGTTCGTTTTGTGGGAGAAACGCAACGCGCAGGTTAAGAACCTTTCCCATGGGGACCAGAGACAGATCGAGGTGGCCATGGCCCTGGCGGAAAAGCCGCGCCTTCTCCTCCTCGACGAGCCGGCCGCCGGACTCTCCTCGGCCGAAACCCATTCCCTGACTCTCTTGCTCAAGAAGCTTGACCCCGCGATCACCATCCTGCTGATCGAGCACGACATGGACGTGGCCTTTGAATTCGCCGAGAAGATCACCGTTCTCTACCAGGGGAAGTTTCTGACCGAGGGAGCGAAGGATGAAATCAGGAACAATCCCACCGTGCAAGAGATTTACCTGGGGGTTGAATAACCTTATGCTCAAGGTTGCGGATATCCATACGTACTACGGCGACAGCTACGTCCTCCAGGGGCTCAGCCTGGAAATCGCCCGAGAGCAGGTCGTGGCCCTTCTGGGGCGGAACGGGGTGGGNNTATAAAATCATCCGTCTGCGCATAGGCCTTGTTCCCCAGGGCCGGCGAATCTTCCCCTCGCTTTCGGTGAAAGAGAACCTCTCCATCGCCGCCCGCGGTTCGGAGGAGAGGGGCTGGGATTTTGGAAAGATCTATGCTCTTTTCCCTCGCCTGGAGGAGCGCCGCAACCAGCGGGCCAACACCCTCAGCGGGGGTGAACAGCAGATGCTGGCCATTGCCAGGGCGCTCATCTCCAACCCTCTCTTTATTCTCATGGACGAACCCACGGAGGGATTGGCCCCGGTATTGGTCCGCGAAGTGGGCGACGTGATCCTGCGGCTGAAACAGGGGGGACTGTCCATCTTCGTGGTGGAACAGAATCTTTCCTTTGCCAGAAAATTCGCGGACTACACGCATGTCATGAGCAAAGGAAAGATCGTCTACTCCTCAACTCCGGGAGAGCTCTGGGAAAACCGGGAGGTGAAGGAGCGTTATCTGGGGGTCTGANNGCAGGATGTCCCGCGAAACGCGGGATGCCCCTACGGCTCTTAAAAAAGAGGGAATGCCATGAAAGCAGATCTGGCCATCACCAACGGACTTCTGGTCGACTCCCAAGGCATCTACCCGGGAGTCCTATACATCCGCGGGGAAAAAATCGTGGGGATCAGCCGTGCCCTGGAAGATAGCCCCTCAAAGGTGATCGATGCCCGGGGCCTCCACATCCTTCCCGGGGCCATCGACGGGCATGTCCACATGATGGACCCGGGCTATACGGACCGGGAGGATTTCACCAGCGGAACCCGCGCGGCTGCCAGGGGCGGCGTCACCACGGTGATCGACCATCACCGGACCGTTCCCCAAGTTTTCGGGGCCAGGGACCTCATTGAAAAAAAAGATTACCTGGAGAAGCGGGCGGTGGTGGACTTTGGCCTCCTGGGCGGATTGAGTCTCGCGAATTTGAAGGCCCTCCGGGGGATGTGGGAGGCCGGGGCTCTGGGGTTCAAAGGGTTTACCTGCGAGTTGCACGAAGCGGATGCTCTGGTCGGCGGCAAGGTGACGGAAATTCTCGACGAAATCCGCCCGTTCGACGGGATCGCCCTCTTTCACTGCGAAGACGATTGGCTCCTGAAGAGGAAGGAAGCGCAGCTGCGGAAACAGGGCCGCAAGGACCCCATGGCCGTTTCGGAGTGGCGGTCCCCGGAAGCGGAGGAGCTGGCCGTCCGGGCTTTGATCAATGCCGCCAGGCAGACGGGGGCGCGCGTTGCCGTGGCCCACACCAGTCTTCCATCCCTGGTGCTCGAACAGGCCGCTGCCCGGGCGCAAGGGGTCCGCATATTTACGGAGACCTGTGCACAGTATCTCTACCTGACCGAAGAGGATTTGAGGAGACAAGGTCCTTTTGCCAAGTTCACTCCGCCGCCGAGAAAGAAGAAAGAGGTGGAAAAGATGTGGTGGTGCGCCGCCCACGGGCTCATCGACATGGTGAACTCGGATCACTGCCCGTATCCCTATGCCGCCAAAGAAGCGGGGTTGAAGGACATCTGGCAGGCTCCCTTCGGGATTCCCGGAGTTGAGACGGTGACCCCGATCCTCCTCGATTTGGTTTCCCGGGGGCTCCTGACGCTCCCGCAGGTTGCTTATCTTCGGAGCGAAAGGCCGGCGATGATTTACGGGTTGAACGGACAGAAGGGGGCGCTGCGGGTAGGTTGCGATGCCGATCTCGTTCTGGTGGATCTTAAAAGAAAAGTCAGGTTCGATAATGCCCAAGTCGTTTCCAAATGCGGCTGGACACCCTATCACGGCAGGGAAGTGACCGGTGATGTTGTCATGACCATGGTGCGGGGAAAGATGGTCATGGATGGGGGAAAGATCACTGGAGAACCCGGATGGGGGAGGTTTGTGACCCGGAAGAACGCTCCGTAGGGCGCTTGGGGAGAAATTTCTGCCTTCTTATGGCCAATGCTTTCAATGTCTCTAGGCGGGTAAATCCCAATGACCAAATCCCAAATTCCAAACAAATTCCAATGACCAAATTCAAATAACCGAAACGTCTGGGCCCTTGAGAATTTGAAATTTGTATTTTGGGTTTTGGAATTTATTTGGTGTTTGGTACTTGGGATTTGGTGCTTAAGGGTCGAGCTTTTCAGGCGTCGGAAAAGAACGATTACTTATTCCTGCCAAACTCCAGGGCCTCATCAGCGGAAGAGAGGGGGAACAGGTAGGATGTTAAGCCAGGCAGTCAAAGACGANNGAAGCGGTTCTTTTGCCGGTGAGCACGGAAGAGGTCTCCAGGATCATGAAGGTGGCCTCGCGGGAAAAGATTCCGGTAACGCCCCGCGGCGCGGGAACCAACCTCACGGGAGGGTCCGTGCCCACTCGGGGAGGGATCAGCCTGAGTTTTACCAAGATGAACCGAATCCTCAGCATCGATAAGGAAAACCGGAACGCAGTCGTTCAGCCCGGGGTGGTCAACATGGAATTTCAGAAAGAGCTCGCCAAGAAAGGGCTGTACTACCCACCGGACCCCGGGTCCATGGCGGTCACCACCATGGGAGGAAACGTGGCCGAGAACGCCGGAGGGCCGAGGGCGGTCAAATATGGAGTCACCAAAGACTATCTCCTCGGGCTGGAGGTGGTCCTTGCCTCCGGTCAGGTCATGCGCACCGGAGGGAAGACCCTCAAGAACGTGACCGGATACAACCTGACCCAACTGTTCTGCGGGTCGGAGGGAACCCTGGGGTTGATCACCGAGATCACCGTGAAGCTGATTCCTCTCCCGGAAACGAAGAGGACCCTGCAGGCGGCTTACAAGAACCTGAGCGACGCCGGGAAGACCGTCTCCAAAGTCTTTGAGATCGGGATCCTTCCCGTGGCCCTGGAAATTCTGGATAAGACTTTCATCAACATCATTGAAGATTACACCCACCTGGGACTTCCCCGGGAGGCGGAGGCCTTGCTGCTCATCGAAGTAGACGGCCCGGAGACGGCCGTGGCGCCCCAGGCGGAGCGGCTCACCCAATTGTGCCGGGAGATGGGAGCCCATGAAGTCAAAGTTGCCAAGACCGTGGCCGAAAACGATGAAATCTGGAGGGCCAGGCGTTCCGCTTACGGTGCGGAGGCGAGGTTGAGACCCACGGCCATTGCCGAAGACTGCACGGTGCCCGTCGGGAATCTGGTTCCCATGTTCCATGAGGTGGCCAAGATCGCGGAGAAATACAAACTGCTCATCCCGGTGGTGGCCCATGCGGGCGACGGAAACCTGCATCCCCAGATCCTCACCGATAACCGGAACCAGGAAGAGATGAAACGGGTGATGAAGGCCATCGACGAGATCTCCATCAAGGCGGTGGAATTAGGTGGGACGTTGACAGGGGAACACGGGATCGGGATCGCCAAACGGGAGATCCTTCCCCTTGAATTGGGAGAAGCGGCAATGCAGGCCACCAGGAATATCAAGATGGCCTTCGATCCGCTGAATATCTTAAACCCGGATAAGGTCGTCCGGATCGTGTAGACGCCTATGAATAAGCAAGAAACCAAGGACATGGTCGATCGCTGCAACAAATGCGGGCTCTGCATTCCCTCGTGCCCCGTTTACCAGCAGGTTTTGACCGAGGCGGCGAGCCCGCGGGGCAGGGTCCAGCTGGTGAAGAATTATCTTGAGGGAAACGTCTCCCTCTCCAGGCGGGCGAAGGAGATCATCCTGACCTGCCTTCTCTGTGAATCCTGCGTGGTGAATTGCCCCAGCGGGGTTCGCCAGGATCAGCTCTTTACCGATTTCCGGGAGGAATTGGTGAAGCAGTACGGGCTGGACTGGAAGAAGCGTCTGATTTACACCCTGCTCACCAACGAGAAGGTCCTCCACTCTTCCATGTTCTTCGCCAAGCTTGGCCGGAACTGGCTCCTGGAAACCTTTGCCAAAGGGATGCGGATCGGAAACATCCCGGTGGGAAAGCTGCCGCGGGTAAACCCCAAGCCCTTCCGGGACCAGTTTGAGGGGGTGATCCATCCCGAAGGGAAAGCGGATGGCCGGGTTTTTTATTTCACGGGCTGTTTTACGAATTACTTTGCGGGGGACGTGGGACAGGCGATCGTCAACATCCTGAAGAAGCTTCGCGTGGAAGTCGAAATCCCCTCGGGCCAGGATTGCTGCGGCATCGCCGCCATCCTCTCCGGGGACGGAGACCTGCCTCTGAAAAATGTGGAGAAGAATATCTCCCTGCTGGGCCGGGCGGAAGTGGATGCCGTCCTGGTGGACTGTGCCACCTGCGGGGCCGCTTTCAAAAAAGAGTATATCGCCCTGCTGAAGCGCCGGGGGATGGACACTGCCGGTGCGGAGGCCCTGAAGAAGAAGACCCTGGATGTCATGGAGTACGTCGCCGCAAGGATGGAGAAACTGCCGCTGTCCAAGAAAGGTTCTGGGAAAAAGGTGCGGGTCACCTACCATGACCCCTGCCACCTGGTTCGGGCCCAGGGCGTGAGCGACGCCCCGAGAAAGATTCTCAAGGCGCTGCCCCAGGTCGAGTACGTGGAAATGGAAGAGGCCAATGTCTGCTGCGGAGGCGGCGGGGCTTTCCAGTTCGATTTTCCCGATGTGAGCAAGGGGATCACCGAGAAGAAGATCCAGCACATTCGGGAGACGGGGGCCAGCGTCATTGTCACGGGGTGCCCGGGATGCCGTCTGACCATCGGGGGGAACCTGGGCGAGGGGGACCGGATCTCCGTCCTTCATCCCCTGCAACTTCTCGATGAGGCTCTTCGATAAAAACCCTTAGTAGGTTGAAAATGAAATTGTGTGCAAAATGGCGATAAATTGTAGGGGCAACCCGGCGTGGTTGCCCATCTTGTGGGCGGCCACTTAGGGCCGCCCCTACAATATTCAGTTTGGGTCTAGCTATGCCAGGTTCGGGATTCGGAGAGAAATAAGGATCGCCTTGCTGAGACTTTTGATCATTTCAAGAGAATAAAAAGAACCGGAGGAAATTATGGGCAAGAGAAAAACGCTTTATCTGCATGACATGAGTTATCCGGAGGTTGCCGCCTACCTGAAAACCTGCGACGTCGTTATGGTCCCCATGGGAAGCCTGGAGAGACACGGGGCCCACATTCCCCTGGGCTGCGATGCCCTGACGACCTGGGAAGTGGCCACCCGGGCGGCGAAGAAGGCTTCGGTGATTTATACTCCCATCATCCCCTACGGATATTCGCCCCACCACATGCATGAGATGGGAAACGGGACCGGGACGATCACCCTTTCGGGAGAGACCTACCGCCGGGTCCTCTACGACATCGGCAAGTCCCTTATCTTCCACGGCTTCAACAAGGTCGTCTTCGTCACCCACCACGGGTCCAACTCCAAGGTGGTGGATGAAGTGCTCCGCCGCATCCGCTATGAGAGCGGGGCCTTCACTTGCTGGTACAAGACCCCGACCGAAAGAGAGTATAACGTCCTGAAAGGGATCATCGAAGGCCCACCGGAGGAGACCCCCGGCTGGCATTCCGGAGAGATCGAAACCGCGACCTGCCTGGCCTACGATGAATCGCTGGTAGACATGTCCGTAGCCGTAAAAGATCGCACCCATGCCCCGGAATGGATGGGGAAGGCCTTCTCCAAAAAGGATGGCTCGGGAATGGTGGAATTCATGGAGTCCGAGCAGGCCTGGGTTCCCATGGAGCACCACGAGTATTCCACCACTTCCACCATCGGGAACCCCTTCCGGGGGACGAAGGAAAAGGGTCTGAAATACTTCGAACGCAGCGCCGACCACCTGGCGGCCTTCCTGGAAGAAGTGAAAAAATTCTCCATCCGGGTAACCAGCCGGGAGTTCAACAACCGGGCTTGAAACGAACAGGTACAAGGTACAAGGCTCAAGGTACAAGGGACGAGATGAGGGGGACCGAGGCACGACGAGGGAAGTGATTTATTCCTGGATTTTATCCGTGTTTATCCGCGTCCCATTAGGTCTTGTGTCTTTACGTTGCTGGCAAAATAATCTGTGTTTATCTGTGTTCACCTGTGTCCCGATAAATTTTTTTGGCTGCCGTTCCGCCGCGCTGTGGAGACGAGATGAAAATTCCCGGGAAGATGAAAGCCGCCGTGCTGGTCTCTCCCGATGTCTTGGAAATCCGGGAAGTGGAAACGCCACGACCGGGCCCCGCCGACGTCCTGATCCGGGTCGCTTCCTGCGCCATCTGCGGCAGCGATTTGAGCCTGATGGCGCACCCCTGGCCCGGCCAGCCCCCCTATGGCGAGTTCATCCCCGGCCATGAATACGCCGGGGTGATTGCGGCCAAAGGGGAAACCGTGGAAGAGTTTCAGGTGGGCGACCGGGTTTCGGTGGAAGCCCACTACGGCTGCGGGAGATGCCGTAATTGCCGGCGGGGAAATTACACCTCCTGCCTCAACTACGGGAGACGGGAAAAGGGCCACCGGGCGAACGGATTCACCACCAACGGCGGGTATGCCCAATACGTGGTCAACCACGTGAATACGGTCTACCCGATCCCGGATTCCGTCGGTTTCGAGGAGGCCTCCCTGATCACCAACCTGGGGTGCGTCTTGTACGGCTTCGAAACAGTCGGCGGCTATGTGGTCGGCGACCGGGTGGCGGTGATTGGGCCGGGACCTTTGGGATTGATTGCCGTCGAAGTGGCCAAAGCCCTGTGCGCCGGGAAGGTATATTTGATCGGCACCCGGGCCTCCCGTTTGCAGGTGGGCGCGTCTTTGGGAGCCGATCGGCTCATCGACACGAACCGGGAGGACCCTGTCAGAATCATTCGGGAGGATTCCGGGGGCGTCGGAGCGGACCTGGTCATTGAATCNNTTGCTCCTCGGGTTTCCGGAAGATCCGGTGACCGCGGATTTTGCGTCTCTGGCCAGGGACAACAAGTCCATCTACACGGTTCGGGGCGAAGGGTGGGGAAACGTGGGAAGGGCGGTCTCTTTGCTCGCCTCGGGCCGGGTGGACCTGAAACCGCTCGTCACTCATTCCTTCCCCTTGGAGAAAATAGCGGAAGGGTTCAAAACCTTCCGGGAGAGGATCGGGGATGCCGTCAAGGTGGTGGTAAAACCCAACGAGACCTTAAAAAACGCATAGGGCATAGAGCATGGCGTAAGAAATGAAAGAATCGGGGCGAGAACGCTATGCGCTATGCGCTTTGCGTTTTCGAATTTCACGCAGTCAGGAGGCAAGTTTTGGGGAAGGGAATCGGGTACGGCAAAACGATTTTGTTCGGCGAAATGTTCGCCATCTTCGGAATCCCGGTCATCGCGTCCGCGCTTTCGATAACCGCCGACGCGGAAGTGATTCCAACCTCATCCGGAGGCTGGGAAATCCGGGATGAACGCCGGGAGGCCAAAGGCTATAAGGAAGAAAAGAAGGGGATGCAGGTGGAATCCCTGGAAAGAATCTTCCGCCACCTGCGCTTCCGCCCGGACCACCTGCGGGTCCGGGTCAGCGGCGAGCTCCCGGCCATGAGCGGAATCGGAGCCACAGGGGCGAGTTCGGTGGCCATCGTCCGGGCCCTATCCGAGGAGTTCAACCTCAGGTTATCCGACGACGAAGTTAACACCGGCGCTTACCAGGCGGAAATCGCCTACCATGGCCCCACCACGAGCGGGGTAGATAATATGGTTTCCACTTACGGGGGGATCATTCATCTCACCCGGGGCGAGCCGAATGTAGTGCGGAAGATGAAATGGAAGGAGGCGGTCGAGGTGGTGGTCGGGGACACGGGGATCATTGCCAACACTAAGACCCTCCTGGCCGCCCTTGGAGAGAGAAAGAAGATCGCTCCCGACCGATATGGGCGCATCCTCCAGGAAGCCCGGCAGATCGCCGAAGAAGCCACGCCCTCCATCGAGAGCTTCGACCTCAAGGGGATCGGGGTCTTGATGGACCGGAATCAATCGCTGCTGCACGAGGCCGAGGTCTCCTGCCCGGAGCTGGATCTCCTGGTCGATCTTTGCCGTAAAGCTGGGGCGCTGGGAGCCAAGCTCACCGGTTCGGGGGGCGGAGGGTGCATGCTGGCCCTGACCCCGGGAAGAGACCTCCAGGAGAAGGTGGCTTCGGCCATTGAATCCCGCGGATTCCAGGCCCTGCGGTCAAGGCTGGGGGTTTTTTAGAGTTCCGGTTTTTGGGTTGCTATGCCATCTGCGAAATCTGCGTAATCTGCGGATCGGTTTATGGATAAAACGATTCTCCTGATCGGGACGATGGACACCAAAGAGGAAGAGCTCTTGTTCTGCCGGGAGCTTATTCTCCGCCGGGGGTTCAAAGTCCTGCTCCTGGATGCGGGGATTCTGAAGGACCCGCGAACTCCTCCGAACGTTACCCGTCAGGAAGTCGCCCGGGCAGCAGGAGTCTCCGATTTGGAGAGCCTGCTGGCTCTGGGGAACAAGGGAAAGTGCATCGCGATTATGATCCAGGGGGTTACCGCCAAGACTCAGGAACTTCTCCGCCGCAAAGCGTTTCACGGGATCCTGGGGATGGGCGGGGGACAGGGGACGGACATCTGCGCATCGGCTATGCGGAGCGCCCCGAGGGGAATGCCCAAACTCCTGGTTTCCACGATCGCCTCGGGTAAGGCAACTTTCGGCCCCTACGTGGGCACCAAAGATATTGCCATGATGCACTCCATCGTCGACCTTCAGGGGCTGAATTTTGTTACCCGGCAGATTCTGGCGAATGCAGTGGGGGCTATCTGCGGAATGGTGGGAACGCTGGAAGAGGCGGAAACAAAGCCCCGCGGGGTCCCGGTGGCCCTGTCCATGCTGGGGACGACAACCCCAGGGGCTCTCAGGATGAAGGAAACCCTGGAGGGGAGCGGCTACGAGGTGGTCGCGTTTCACCAGAACGGAACCGGGGGGATCGCCATGGAAGAGATGATCCGCGAGGGCGCTTTCCGGGGGGTTCTGGACTTGAACCTGCATGAGATCGGCGACCGCTTCGTCGGGGGCCTGCACAGCGATTCCCAGAAAGAGCGCTTAGAAGCGGCAGGGGAAATGGGAATCCCCCAGGTGATCGCTCCCGGGTCCATCAATTATGCGGTGTGGGGCCCATTCGCCGGCCTGTCCGAGGAATTGAAGTCCCGGAAGTACATCATCCACAATCCCAACATGACCCTGGTGCGCCTGAGTGCGGAGGAGTTGCGCAGCGTGGGAAAGATCACCGCGGAGAAGATCAACCGGGCCAAAGGACCGACCCGGGTGTTCATTCCCCTGAGGGGATTCTCCTTTCCCGACCGGGAGAACTTGCCCCACTGGGAGCCCGAGGGAAATCAAGCCTTCATCGAATCCCTGAAGGCCCATTTAAATCCCTCGATTCCAATGGAGGAGCTCGACGCCCACATTAACGACCCGGAGTTCATCGACCCGGTGGCGGATGCTTTTTTATCCATGATGAAGAAGTTGGGGACGAGATGAAGGAGGGAGGAAATTTGAACCGTCTTCAGGATCGGAATGCCATGGTTACCGGCGCAGCCCAGGGCATGGGCCTGGCGATCGCCAAAGCCATCTACCGGGAGGGAGCCCGGGTGCTGCTGATGGACGTCAACTGCGAGGCCGCGACCGCCGCTGCGAAGGAGATCGATCCCCGTGGGGCTCGCGCCGCGGGGAGAAGAGGGGATGTGGCCAAGCCGGAGGAAGTGCGGGCGCTGGTTCGGGAGATGAAGGCGCTCTGGGGGACGATCGACATCTTGGT
>PMCE01000131.1 GCA_003154025.1 Syntrophaceae bacterium | reverse complement strand
TCGTCGGCATTGCAGATGATGTATTTTTCGTCACCGGGGGCCTTTCTCGCAAAGCGCCACTTGGTACCGGTCGGAAACCCGGCTCCCCCCCGGCCTCGCAACCCGGCTCGTTCCACCTGGTCAATGACCTCATCCGGTCCCGGGCCCGAGAGAACCTTGGATAAGGCCGAGTAGCCTCCCCGAGCGATGTAGTCATCGATTTCGGTCGGATCGATTTTGCCGTTATCGGCGAAGACGATCCGTTTCTGTTTGCTGTAAAAGGGTACTTCGTGTTCGTAGACGCTTCTCTTTTGAGTCGCCGGATCGGTGTACAGAAGACGGCCGATGATGTTGGATCGGAGGAGGGTTTCGCGAACCACCTCCGGAACGTCTTCCACAGTCAGCTTCTGGTAGAAGATTTCCTGAGGAAGGATCACCGTGATGGGTCCTCTTTCACAGAACCCATGGCAGCCCGTCTTCTTGACCTCAACTTTCGAGGCAAGACCGTTCTTCTCGATCTCCTCAACAAAGGCTTGGCGCACGGCCTCCCCGCCCCAGGCACTGCACCCGGTGCCGCCGCACACCGTCACCACTGTCCTGTTAGGGTCAATTCCCTGAAGGAGTTCCTCGCGATACGAATCGAGGTCTTCAAGCGACCGGAAACGATTTATGGAAAGCACGTCATCCCCCTTTACTGGGCAAAACCCTCGCTGCTTTGATCCCGTTGGTGCAAATCAAAGGGCATCAAGGACCGTCTCGATTCTCTTTGGATTCATCTGACCATAGTAGGTCTTGTTCACCACCATGACCGGTGAGAGGGCACACGCCCCCAGGCATGCCACCGTCTCCAGGGTGAAGTTGAGGTCCTCGGTGGTCTCGCCATCCTCGAGCCCCAGGGTCCTGCTCACCAGTCGGAGCACGCCCCGGCCTCCCCGCACATGACAGGCCGTTCCGCGACAAACCCTCACGATATTTCGCCCCCTGGGCGTCATTGCGAACTGAGCATAAAAGGTCATGACCCCCTGGACTTGGCTCGGAAAGACGTGAAGAGCTTCAGCAAGGGGCTTCACGAATTCCTTAGGAATGTATCCATACTTTTCCTGAACCGCCTGAAGTGCAGGGATCAGCTCTGATGGTTTGCCCTGGAACTGTTTGAGGATGTCATCAAGGTCTTCCCTTCTGATCTGAGAATCCATTCCCTCCATGTTAGCTCTCCTTTGCTATTCGAACCCGGCAGGTATTGACTCCGGTACGCTCGGGGAAAAGGGAAAACAGTGCGGATAAGCCCTGGTCGAAATTTGCGGAAAAGAGTACGCCTTTGGGTGGCGACTCACTGAGTTTGAGGGTCGTAAAAACCTCGGCCTTATTACTGGAAAGCTTGATGGAATCGCCCTCCGTCAGGCCAAGCTCCCGGGCATCGGTGGGGTTCATCTCAACAGATCCTTCGGTCTTGACCATCCTGAGGCGTGGTGATCGCATTGATCGGGTGCCCCCAAGGAAGTGATAGAGCGTCGATCCCCTGAGGAGCAGAAAGGCATCATCCTTCTCCGTATGATGAGAAAGGACCGGGGCCGGGGCGAGCCGTGCCTCCTTTTGTCCCCAGTCGGCGTCAGAAAGTCGGGGCTCCCCTGTCGATCTGCCTTCCGGACATGGCCAGAAGACGCCGCCTCGTTCAAGGCTCGGCACGGAAATTCCGCCATAAAAAGGCACAAGCGATGAGATCTCTTCCATGATTGCTTCCACCGAGCGATATTCCATGGGGTATCCCAGGTGTTTCGACAGGCGGCAGAGAATCTCCCAGTCCGGTCGGCTTTGTTGGAAGGGATCGATGGCCTTCCGGATCCGCTGGACCCTCCTCTCAATATTGGTAATAGTGCCCTCCTTCTCCGCAAAACTGCAGGCAGGAAGGACGGCGTGGGCGAGATTTGCGGTTTCGGTCAAAATGAGGTCCTGAACCACCAGAAAATCAAGGCTGGAAAGGGCCTTTTCGATCCTGGGGGAATCCGGGAAGGTGCGCGCAGGGTTTTCACCCATGATATACATGGCTTTAAGGGTCCCGGTTTCAGCCCCCAGGATCATCTCCGTAGCCCTAAGCCCCGGCTTTTTGGGGATTGGTCGCTGCCAGTTCCGTTCGAATCGCTGGATCCCCTCGCCATCTTCGAAGGCCTGAAATCCGGGAAGCCGGTCCGGCATGCTTCCCATATCCCAGGCCCCCTGTCCGTTGTTTTCCTTGTCGAGAGGATAGATCCCTCCGCCTCTTTTCCCGAGGCTACCCTTGAGCAGGGCCAGATTGAGGAGCGCGCGGATGGTGTCACGTGCTCCGGTCTGGCGGGTTACCCCGTGGCCGTAAACAATGGCCAGGGACCTCGCAGTCAGTAAACAGTCAAGGATCGAATCGAAGAGAGAAGAGGGGCACCCCGTCCGTTTTTCGATGTCCTGCCGGTTATAGGGCACAAGAGAATCCCTTAGCTTTTCAAGGCCCTCGGTCTGTTCCTTGACCAAATCCGTATCCAGCGTCTGAGAATCGAGGAGTGCCCTAAGCATCCCATTGATAAGAACCCCGTCCATGCCAACGTTGATGGGAAACCATGCGGTGGCAAAGGACACGAGGTCGATCTTCCTCGGGTCGATCACGATCAGTTTGGCGCCGTTCAGATGGGCGGCCCGCTTAATCCTGTACCCGGCCACGGGATGCGAGGCCGAGGGGTTGGAGCCAACCACAAGGATGACATCGGAGTGCTCGAGGTCCTGAAGGGGATTGGTCATCGCCCCGAAAGGAAGGGTTTCGAGGGAGGGCCCTGAATACAGACGAGCCCCATTGTCAATGTTATTGGTCCCAAANNTTGTTCATCAGATAGTTTTCTTCGTTTGTGCATTTGGAGGAGCCGAAGAAGGCCATCCCTTCAGGGCCGTGTTTGGCATGGCAGTTCCTCAGGCCTTCCGCCACAAAATCGAGGGCCTCGTCCCAAGCGACTTCCTGGAGCGCTCCATCTTTTCGTATCAGCGGCCTTTGAAGGCGATCCGGATGGTGAATATAATCGCTGCCGTAGCGTCCCTTGACACAGAGGGTCTTGCCGTTGAGATCATTGACAGGGTTGGGCGACACCGAGACGACCCGTCCGGCCTCTGCTTCAAGA
>PMCE01000120.1:8903-11077 GCA_003154025.1 Syntrophaceae bacterium | reverse complement strand
GAGGCCGCGGATTATCCGATCAAAGGCAGGGCCATTACCATTATCGTCCCCTTCGCTCCTGGCGGGGCCAATGATGTGGCCGCACGCGTTCAGGCTCCAGTCCTGGAAAAAGAGCTGGGGGTTCCCGTCGTAGTGGTGAACAAGCCCGGTGCATCCACGCAAATAGGCATGACCCAGCTGGTGCAAGCCAAGCCGGATGGCCACACGCTGGGCCTCCTGACTCTGCCCGGGGCCATGCTGGCTTACCTGGACCCGAGCCGGAAGGCAATCTACAGCCGGAAGGATTTCAAAGTTGTGGCCCTCCAGAGCTGGGACCCTAATGGCATCGCCGTAAAGACGGACAGCCCGCACAAGAGCCTCAAGGACTTCGTCGAGGCGGCCAGGGCCAATCCCGAGAAGATCAAGGTGGGGACCAGCGGGCTTCTAAGTACCGACCACATGGTGCTGCTCATGCTGCAGAAGGTCGCCGACGTGAAGTTCGGCATCGTCCATTTCGACGGCGGCGTGCCGTCCATAACCGCGCTGCTGGGAGGCCATCTGAATGCCGTGGTGACTACGTCGAGCACCTTCCTGCCCCAGCTGAAGAGCGGCAACGTCAGGATGCTGGGGATCACCGACAAAGAAGAGAACAAGTTCTTCCCGGGCGTGAAAACCTTTGAGGCTCAAGGATACAAGGTCCAGTACGGGGCTTCCCGCGGGATCGTTGTCCGGGCGGACACCCCGAGGGAAGTGCTGAATGTCCTCGGCGACGCAGTCAGAGCTGCCACCGACGATGCCGACATGAGGAAGAGGATGAACGAAATGGCCCTGACGGCGCGCTACCTGGAGGAGAAACAGGCGGGCGTCTTCTGGGATGAGCTGGAGGCTCAGACGAAGCCGCTTTTAAGCCTGGCAAAATAGCACCGGTTTGTCGATTGACATCTTCAGCCGATCATGTTGCCAAGAATGCTGAAATATATATGGCGGGTTTCTGGCGACGGGGAGGAAACAGGGGATGGGAATGATTCCAGAAAAGCGGGGCTATCCCTTGTTTCTTGGTAGGAAAAAAGATCACGCCTTTTCGATTGCGGTTATTTTCGGGATTTCCCTCCTGTTGACCTTATCCTGCGCATACGCCTATTACGATGATCTCCTGGAGGCGGATTTCCTTTCCGCGGGGGCAAAATACGAAAGCCAGGATTGCAATGATTTCTTCCTGCAGAAGCAGAATCCCGCGAGCATGGCGTCGAAACCGTTGAGCGTATTCCTTCTTTGGCTGGGGAATTTTTCCGCATTCTGCTTGTTTTTTTCACTTTCACCTGATGTGACCGATCCAACCGGTTCCATCCTGCGCTGTTGATCCCTCCGGCCAATCCTTAATTGCAGACAGAATTCATTTCTTTGCGTTGCGACGAGGAGCGGGCTGTTTCTCGTCTCCGTTGCTGTTCAACCTGAAAGGAGATGAGGGAGCCAGCCTGCCTCGGCATGGGGAATGCGGCCGAAGAGCCGTGTCCTGGAACCGGATCGCAGTTGGGAGGCAATTCGATGCGTTCTTTGGTCCATAAGAGGTGTCTGGGCGCCCTGTTGGCCATCATGGGGGGCCTGAGGGAAATGGCGGAGGTTCCCGCGAAGCTTATGAAGGGGGGGAGCACGAAATTGCCGGTCGTCTCTGTCTTCGGCCACCACGGCTTTCCCCTGTTCACTCCCTTCGAAGCAGAGTACGAAGAGAAGCGCCTCGACTGCCGATTCTATCCCTCCGAAGCCAATCTCGACCAGGTCCTGACGAAAGACCGGCCCGATGTGATCATCACCCTGGGCGACCGATCTTTCTTCCGAAAGATGAGCCAAACTCCCTTGGAGATCAGAAAGAGGTGGATCCATTACGATTCACTCCCGGATTTGGCCCAGCTTGGCATCCAGGCCTACGGTCGCCATCTGCAAAACGTGTTCGACGTCCAGGGGAACGACGCCCCCCCGCTGGTTACCGTTTTCACCGCCGCCTACCGGTGCGGCGAAAGGATCGAGCGGCCCTTTCGATCTCTGCGGGAACAGAGTTACACCAATTGGGAATGGGTCATCGTGGATGACTCGGACGACGACGGCAGAACCTTCCATCAGTTACGGGAGCTGGCCAGGAAGGATCACCGGATCCAGGTCTTCAAACCGGCGGAGCACTCGGGCGTCATAGGGAAAAT
>PMCE01000120.1:946-8810 GCA_003154025.1 Syntrophaceae bacterium | reverse complement strand
GCCTGCAACATCAACGCGAAGACCATCCGGCACATCATCTCGTCGCCGAACCACATCCGGGCCTGGCGGAAGGCCTTCTACGAGTCGATCGGGGGACACAACCGGGAGCTTCATGTGGCCGACGACTATGAGATCCTGGTGAGGACTTTTCTGAAGACCCGCATGGTTCGGGTTCCCAAACTGTGCTACCTGCAGTATATCGGCCACACCGCGCAGGAATCAAGGAACGGAGATATCCATCGTCACGTGCGGTCCATCCGCACCCATTACGACCGGATGATCCATGAGCGGCTTCTGGAGCTGGGATGCGAGGACTTCGCCTGGGTCGAAGCGAAGGGATGTTCCGATTACATGCTGCCCAACCCCGGGATCGAATCTCATGCCACTCTCACTGCCAAGGTCTAAAAGGGGGGAAAAAAAGGGCGACCGGCGGTTCGACTATACTCCCCGAAATCCGATCGCCCCTGGGCTTCTTCGTCCTTATCCTATCTGCCCTTAGTCTTTCCTTCTCCGCGTTCTCTGCGTGCTCGGCGAGAGAATCGGTTATTAATCCGCCCACCTTGGCGGCCATTCCATGACCATATTCCCATTCTTATCGAAGGGAACTTCCTGGAGGGCGGAGACCACTTCTAGATTCGAGTTCGCCTTGGCTTCCTTGAGCATGGCCTCGGAGGCCCAGAGGTACTCGACCTCCAGGGTGTTCTTGATCCAGGCGAGGCGGAGGTCCTTGGGGTCCAGGACCCCGGAGTTATCGAAGGCCGCCTGAATGGCCTCGCGGTCTTTCTCGAAGGAGATGGGGACCCGGCCGCATTCCGGGCCCATCCCGGTAATGGAATTGATCATCGTGGGAACGGGGTCGATCTTCTTGACCAGCCTCTTCGTAGTGTAGTCCGCGTACCCGATTCCGATGGCGTTTCCCTCCGTTTCGGGGGTCAAGTCCCGGACGAAGATCCGCGTGATCCTGGGTTCCTTCAACGGCGGGCTGCCGATGAAGTAGAGGCGCCCGGTCACGTTGGGGTCCATCCCGGCGCCGCTGATGTTCTTCCCGATTTCATCCGCCACCAGGATGTCCATCTCCTTGAACGGCAGCCGCGGCATGATGGATTTCGCCTTTTTCAAAAGTTCCTTTTCGCCCTCGTAGAAATTCTGGGGTTCCAGGAGATGAAGGGAGGCGGTCTGGTCGAATTGATTTTCGATGATCCCCACCCCGAAAAAGAAGGGCAGGGCCTTGCGGGTGATCGGCAGAACCTCCTTGAATATGGCGGGGTAGCCATTCTTGATCGTAAGGCGGTGGGCCATGAGGGCTCCCTGGTGTTTGCCCATGCCGATAATGATCATCTTGCTGATGCCGCTTTCCACGTCGTGGTCAAAATCGGTGTGGGGCTTGATCCGGTTGACCACCACGATTTTATCCGCCTGCTCGCAGATATTCTTGTCCACGAGCACCGGCGTCCCGAAACGGGTTCTCCCGATCTCCTTTACTTCCATGGAGGAGACGATGGGGGCCCCCACATATTCTTCGGTGATGCCCAAGTGATGGAGCATCTTCACCTGCCCTTCGGCCGTCGCCCCTCCGTGAGACCCCATGCAGGGGACGAGGAACGGCTTGGCTCCCAGGGCTTTTAAGCGGCCGGCGATGACCTTCAGCACTTTGGCTTTATCGCGGATTCCCCGGCTTCCGGCGGTCAGGGCGATTCGCTCTCCCGGTTTCACTTTGCCGGTGAGGCCGAAGCGGTCGAGGAGGGCATTCATTTCCTTCTCCACATCCGCCAGCTTCGGGGAGACAATCTTTTGCTGAATCTTAAATATACGGGGCAGGGGATCCATAACATACCTCCTAAGCAATTTCAGATTTTAGATTTCAGATTTTGGATTTGGATTTTTCTCACATATTTTATTCTGCGATATATGGTCAGTTTGGGTCATCGATGAAGTATAGCACAAATGATTGGAGATTTCAGACTTCAGATTCTAGATTTGGATTTTTCTTCCCTATTCTCAATCTGCAATCCGCCTTTCAAGGCGGCAACAGGACTCCGGCCGGCCAACTCGAAGAGGTCAGGACGCTCCCCCTCCGGTCCACGATGACGGCGTGGGCACCGGGAAATTTTTCGATGAGGGAAAAGCCCTTTCTCGGGCCGAGAACAAATACGGTCGTGGCCAGAGCGTCGGCGTCCATGGATGCAGGGGCCAGGATGGTTACGCTCTGACATTCTCGCACGGGCATCCCGGTTGAAGGATTCAGGATATGGTGGTACCTCTCTCCCCCTCTCAGGAAGAATTTTTCGTAATCTCCCGAGGTGGAAATCGCGGCGTCTCGAACCTTGAGCTTCGCGAGCAGTTCGAAAGGGAGCCGGGGATGCTGAATTCCGATGATCCAGGGCACTCCCGGTTCCTTTTCGCCACGGGCTTTGATCTCGCCCCCGAGCTTCACCAAGAAGTTCTCCATCCCCCTTTTCAGGAGAACCGTGCAAGCCAGATCCACGGCGTACCCTTTGGCGATGGCGCCCAGGTCAAGCTCCATCCCGTTATCCTCCAGAAACACCGAGGATCCGGCCCCATTTGCCTTGACCTTGCGATAATCCATCCGCTTCAAATTTTCCCGCAGGCTGCGGTCGTCCGGGATTTTTCCCTCCCGGAAATTCCACAGCCGAAAAACTGGACCGATGGTGATATCGAACGCCCCCCCGGAAAGGCAGGAAAAATAGAGGGCTCGTTCGATGACCTCCACGGTTTCCGGGGAGACTCGAATTTCCTTCTGGCCGGCAAAACGAGTGATCCGGCTGGCCTCGCTGTCCGGCCGGTAGTGGCTCATGAGAATGTTGACGCGTTCCATTTCCTGGAAGGCGGCTCCCATCGCATCTTCGGCTTCCTTCGGGTCCGCCTGGGAGACCGAGATTTCGGCCGCAGTCCCCATGAGGATGCGGGACTGGCGGAAAAAATCTGCTTTCTTTGTTTGCGCCTGGGAACCGCAGGGGAAGAAGAGGATGAGGATTCCAAGAAGAACCAGATTGCGGAAAGCGGAAAGCGTAAAGCGGAATAGCAAAATGAAATTTCGAGTGAGGGGTGTCGAGTTTCGAGTTAAAGGATTCATTTGATTAGGCAAGAGTCGCGGGTGAGCGCTCAACCAAATAGGCGCTTCATCATTTTAACCCGAAACCTGCAACCCGAAACTGGTCCGGCTATCCCCAAAGGACCAGCCCCAGCGTGTAAGGGTTGGACAGCAGGGGGTGAGAGGGAAGGATGCGGACCCGAAATCCGAAGCGGCCCACTTTCTGGCAGGGGACTTCTCCCCGGAAGACGGTCTTGTGGTCCTGCTGGACGACATCCTTCAGGGAAAGGATTTCGCGATCCAGGAATTCGGCCTTGGAGTCGACCCGGCCGAAGTAGATATCGACCGCCAGGTCTTGCGGAGACAGAGCCCCCGTCTGGAGGGTCACTTCCACTTTGAGGGCCTCTCCGAACTGGAGGGGCCTCTTGGTCTCGGCCCGGCGGTCCACGATTCGGAGCTGAGACCAATTCTGCCGGATGTGCTGCACCCAGGTGGTAAATTCGCGCAGGCCTTTAAACCCGTTCTCTTCCATCTTTCGGCAGTTGAGGGCGGATGGGAGGTAGAGCTGCCGGACGTAGTCCTGGAGCATCCGGTGGGAGTTGAACTGCCCCACCAGGTTGAGCATGGAATTCTTCATCATGGCGATCCATCCCCGGGGGAGGTTGTCCCGTCCCCGGTCATAGAACAGGGGGATGGCATACCTTTCGAGGAGGTCGTAGATGGACTGGCTCTCCACAAAGTCCTGGTACGCGGTATCCTGGTACTCCTCCCCGGAGCCGATGGCCCAGCCCTGCCCCTGCTGGTAGCCCTCTGCCCACCAGCCGTCCAGGACGCTCATGTTGATCGCCCCGTTGGCCGTGGCTTTCATGCCGCTCGTGCCGCAGGCCTCCAGGGGCCGGCGGGGGTTGTTCAGCCAGATGTCCGAGCCCTGCACCATGTACCGGGCCACGGACAGGTCGTAGTCTTCGATGAAGACGATCCGGTCCCGGAATTCCGGCTGGCGGGCCATGTGGATGATATGCTTGATCACTTCCTTGCCGGCGGTGTCCTGCGGGTGAGCCTTGCCGGCAAAGATGATCTGCACCGGGTGCTGGGGATGGTTCAAGATTTTGGCCAGGCGGGAGGGATCTTTCAGGATGAGGTCTCCCCTCTTGTAGGTGGCAAACCTTCGGGCGAAGCCGATGGTCAGGGCCTCCGGATGGAGTACCTGGGTGGCCGCGAGGATCTCTTCTTTTTGCCCTCCGCGGCGCCGGATCTGCTCCTGCAGCCTCTGGCGGGTAAAGGCAATCAGCCTTTCCCTCCGCCGTTCGTGAGTCCGCCAGAGTTCGGCATCGGGGATCTTGTTGACCCGCATCCATACGGAGACATTATCCGGGTCCTCGGCCCATCGCCTCCCAAGGTAACGGCCCAGGAGCCGGCTCATATCGTCGGAGATGAAAGAGGGGATGTGAATCCCGTTGGTCACGCTGTCGATGGGGATGTCCACCTCCGGGAGGGAGGGCCAGATTTCCTGCCACATGCGCCGGGAAACCGTCCGGTGGAGCTGGCTTACGGCGTTGGTCCTGGAGGAACTCTTCAGGGCCATGACCGCCATGTTGAAGCAAATCCGGGAGCCTTGCTCATTGGCCGTTCCCATGGACATGAAATGATCCAGGGAGATTCCCATGGAGCGAAGGTAGTTCCCGAGGAAAGAGCTCACCAGGGAGACATCGAAGATGTCGATCCCCGCGGGGACGGGGGTGTGGGTGGTGAAAACGCTGCTGGCGTAGACCGCCTCTCTGGCCTCGGCAAAACTGAGGTGGTTCTCTTCCATGAGGAGGCGGGTTCTTTCGATGTTGGCCAGGGCCGAATGCCCCTCGTTCATGTGGTACACCGTCGGCCGGACTCCCAGACGCCGCAGCGCCCGGATCCCGCCGATTCCCAGGACGATCTCCTGTTTCAGACGCGCCCCCCGGTCGCCCCCGTAGAGGGCGCAGGTGATGTCCCGGTCCTCCTCCTGGTTTTCCACGGTGTTGGTATCCAGCATGTAAAGGGGAACGCGGCCCACCGGAATGCGCCAGATCCGTACCTTCACCTGCCGATCCTGGATCGGAACGTCGATGGTCAGGGGGTTGTCGTTTTCATCCTTCTCCAGAATGATCGGGAGGTTGTGAAAGTCGTTGTCCGGATAGGTCTCCTGCTGCCACCCGTCGGCGTTGAGGTATTGCCGGAAATATCCCTTCTGGTAGAGAAGTCCGATCCCTACGACCGGGAACCGGAGGTCGCTGGCCGATTTCACGAAGTCTCCCGCCAGGACCCCCAACCCCCCCGAGTAGATGCAAAGGCAGTCGGTCAGGCCGTACTCCGCGGAAAAATAAGCCACCGTAAAGTCGACGGGGGTTTCCAGGCCGAAGTCGTATTTCCGCTGGTCATCCCGGTATCGGCAGAACTCCTCGTAGATGCGGTCCATCTCCAGGAGAAACCCCTCGTCCCGGAAGAGCTCCAGGACCCGCTCATGCCTCAGTTGCCCCAGCATGGCCATGGGGTTATGGCCGGTCTCCTCCCACAGGTTCTGGTCGATGGAACGGAAGAGGTCGATGGCCGGCATGTTCCAGCTGAACCAGACGTTCTTGGCCAACTCCAGAAGAGGACTCAGCCGCGAGGGGAGGCGCGGAACGACCGTGTAGAGGATGATATCTTTCATTTCCAATCTCCGTGGCTTCGACTGCTAAATTTTGATCTTGCGCCGGGCCGGGTGACAAATGGGGAACTCGGCTAAAAATTAGCGGTTTCCCTCCAAACTGTCAAGACCATTGACAGATGGGCATGCCTTCCGGTTCAATACCCCCGCTCCCAAGAATGTAACTCGTTCCTGAGAACCCTTCGGTGATGGGAAACCCGGGTTTGTTTCCCAAGATGTTGTGGTCATACGAGGATTCCCAGGAGGTGCTGCCCCGAAAAATAAGGAAGATACCGTTGCCTGGGTGGTGGATATTCACTTTTTCGGTATAAATCACAAATATCTTAAATGTTTTTGAATCATACAGGCTCCTTTTCTTCCGCTGGAATCAGGGATTTCCGAAGAAAGAAAACGATTGGAAAGCCCTATTCCCCGGGAGCTTATGGGGATTGGGGTCCTACTTCTTTACTAAAAAAGAACATCGTGTTATTCTCCGGGAAAGATGATTCGCCAGGGTGCGAAAAATAGGCATTCCAGAGTTGATCAAGGAGGTCGAGGGCGAGATGTTGATTGTGGGGGAAAGGATTAATACCAGCCGGAAGGCGGTGAACGAAGCGGTGGAGAAGCGGGACGCCGCCTGCATCACCGAAGACATCCGGAAGCAGGCCAATGCGGGGGCCCATTATATCGACGTGAATGCGGGCTCGCGCATCGGCAGCGAACTGGAGGACCTGAGCTGGCTGATTGAAATAGCCGAGGTTGCCGTGGAGGTCCCTCTGTCTCTGGACAGCCCGGACCCCAAAGTTCTCCTGTCCCTGATCAAGAAAGTGAAGAAGAGACCGATGATCAACTCCACCACCGCGGAGAAGGATCGTTTTGAAGCCATGAAAGGAGTCTTCCAGGCGCGGGAGGCGGATGTGGTGGCCCTCTGCATGGACGAGCGCGGGATTCCCAGTGCCGTAGACCAATCCCTGGAGAATGCCCATTTTTTGGTTAAGAATCTGACCCAGTTGGGGGTCCCGGTCCAGAGCATCCACCTCGACCCCATGATTCAGCCGGTCAGCGTGAACAACAAGAACGGACTCCTGGCCCTGGAGACGATCCGCCGCATCCACCAGGAATTCCCCGGCGTGCGGACGGTCTGCGGTCTGTCGAATGTTTCCTACGGTCTTCCCAAGAGGTTCCTGGTCAACCGCACCTTCATGATCCTGGCCATCGGGGCCGGGTTGACGGGGGCCATCGTTGACCCCCTGGACCAGAAAATGATGACCAACATCCTGGTGGCCGAGACCCTGACGGGCAGGGATGATTACTGCATGAAGTACCTCAAAGCCAATCGGGCGGGAACGCTGGCGGAATGACGAAAGGCGCAAGGTACAAGGCGCAGGGCACAAGGCGCAAGGCATAAAGCTAAGAACCTATGAAATTTAGTTCGGTCAATTTCGGGGCCGGGATCTTCATCCTGGCCCTTTTGTTCTGGGGTCTGCTGGGTAAACCTGGCGAGCATTTTTCTCCCGGGGAGCCGTTTACGGGACTCCTGGGGTTGATTTTCGTGCTTGCCGCTTTTTTCTATTTTCTTCTGAGGCGTACAGGAGTTTTCTCCCGATCTAAGGGACTTTGGTCTGAGTTCCATATTCTTCTGGGCTGTGGGGGAACGGGCCTGATTTTTATCCATTCCGGGGGAGCCTTTTTTACCTGGACGGGACTCCTGACGCTCTCCCTGGCCCTGATCTTTCTCCTTGGCCTGAACCTCCGCTTCTTTTCCGGCCGGCAATGCTTTCGGAATTTTCCCTCCCGCCTTCACCTGTTTGCCAATCCTTCTCGGGAGGGAATGGATCTTGAGCCCATTCTTGAGAAAAAAAGGTCTCTTCTCCGGGATATGGAATCCGGGACGGTCGAAGGGGTATTCGGCCTGCGGCTGAAAGACTGGCTCACCCATCCGTGGAAAGCCAGCCGGTATCTAAGCCTGATCCAGGCCGAAAACCGGCGTGTTCAAGAGACCTGCGGAAGCCCCCCGGCTTACTTGCGAATCAGCCAGGGCTGGGGGCGGTACATTCATATCCTGTTGGGAACAGGAGTGGTGGCAGGCCTCTTATTCCACTTGTTCCGGTCGTGCCCGTATTTTTCATTTTGAAAAAGGCCAGGCTCGAGGA
>PMCE01000120.1:0-868 GCA_003154025.1 Syntrophaceae bacterium | reverse complement strand
CTGTTATTTGACCCCGAACGCTGCACGGGGTGTCTGACCTGCGTGACGGCCTGCAAATTGGTCCATCGCCTAAGATGGAGGCAGTTCCGCAATTATGTCTTCTGGGGTTACGAAGAGCGCAGCGGCCGCCTGGAATTCGTTTTCAAGGTCTGCCACCAGTGCGAGCGGCCGGCCTGCGTCCGGGCCTGCGGGACCGAGCCCAAAGCTCTCCGGAAGAGGGAGGCAGACGGGATCGTGGTCATCGATCGGAATCTCTGCACGGGCTGCCAGAAGTGCGTCCAGGCCTGTCCCTACGGCGTTATGGGTTTCATCGCCGAGAGAAACGTAGCCGACAAGTGCGATCTGTGCGCCGATTATCCGGAGATGGGGCCGAACTGTGTCCGCCACTGCGTGGGGAGCGCTCTGAAGTTCGGGGAAAAGGATGAGCTCCTGGCTCTGGCGGAGAAGGAGGGGAGAAAGGTCCGAAACCTGGACCACGCCGGACAGAACCCCTCCCTGGTTTATCTGGAACCCCTGGGCAAGGGAGGAGAAGACCGGCGGATTCAGATGATCCCTTACCCCCGCTCCGCGAAAGGATGGGGTTCGACCCTTCAGTCGGAAATCGCCTTGACCCTGCAGGATACCTTATTCCCCGGCCAGGGGATGGAAGATTTCCCCTTCCGGGAAAAGATTCCGCCGTTTGAAGCGGATCGAGTCCTCCGGGGCGGGTGCAGCATGTGCTTCAATGCCTGCTCCGCCCTCTTCTATATCAAAAACGGCAGAGTGATCAACATCACCGGAAACCCGGAAGACCCCACGACCCGGGGAAAGCTCTGCTACAAAGGCCAGAACCATGTTCTCATGTACAACAGCCGTCACCGTCTGACCC
>PMCE01000510.1:5112-7083 GCA_003154025.1 Syntrophaceae bacterium | reverse complement strand
GGGTACTTCTGGCCGATCTTCTGGAAGAGAAGGTTGTATTCCTCCTCCCCGGTCCCCAGGAGGACAAACTGGAGGCCCAAACCCATCAGGTCTTCCATGATCGGCGCCAGGATGTCGAAGCCCTTCTGGTCCGTAAGCCGGGAGATGATTCCCAGAAGGGGGACGTTCGGGTCTTCCTTCAGGTAGCATTCCCGCTGGAGGTCCGCCTTGCAGGCCTTCTTTTTTGCCAGGTCGGAGGGGCCATATTTTTCTTTGATGAAGGCGTCCTTCTCCGGCGACCATTCCTCGTAATCCACGCCGTTCAGGATCCCGTACAGGTCCTTTNNAGCTTGCCGTAATACTCCAGAGCCTGAGGAGAGAAAAGCTCCCATCCCAGGTTGGTCAGATGCAGGTCATAGTGCCAGAAGAGCCCCTGGTAGCCGATGTTGTGAATGGTGAAAACCGACGCCGCCCGGGCCAGGGCGGGAGACCAGCGGTAGAGGGATTTGAGATACACGGGGATGAGCCCGGTCTGCCAGTCGTTGCAGTGGATGATGTCCGGAGCCAATTCCAGGGCCGTTTCCACCACAGCCCGGGAGAAGAAGGTAAAACGTTCGGCATTGTCTTCAAAATCACCGGTGGGGGTTCCGTAGAGCTGGTCCCGATCGTAATAATTGTCCTGGCGCACGAGAAGGGCCCGGAACCGGGGGGCCAGGTCCAGAGCATAAACCTCGCCGGTGACCAACTTCTGCGAGATGGGGATTTTCAAGACCATTCCCGTGGGTGAGGCCGGGAAACGCTTCTCCTCGATCCCCCGGTATTTGGGTAGGATGAGATGCACTTCGTGTCCCATCTGGGCCAGGACTTTAGGAAGGGCTCCGGCCACGTCGGCCAATCCCCCGGTTTTGGCAAAGGGGACCGCTTCCGGGGAAGCGAACAGGATTTTCATCAGGACCTCCTCATGGGGCGAGTTCGCGCAAGAATTTCGCCGCCTCCTCCGGGGGCGTGGGATTGATGAAGAAACCCGAACCCCATTCGAACCCGGCAAACTTGGTGAGCTTGGGAATGATCTCGAAGTGCCAATGGTAATACTCCAGGCTCCTTTCATTGAAAGGAGTGGTATGGAGGGTGAAGTTGTAGGGAGGAAAGTTCAGGGCCTTCTCCAGGCGCCTCAGGGTCTCTTGAAAAATCCAGGCGAGAGACTGGATTTCGTTGACCTGGCAGTCCTCGAAGAAAGAGGCATGTCGTTTGGGAAGGATCCAGGCTTCGAAGGGCGAAAAAGAGGCGAAGGGGGCGATGGAGACGAAATCCCCATTCTCCAGGACGATCCGTTCGCCTTGCTGGATCTCCTGGCGGACGATGTCGCAGAAAATGCAGCGCTCCTTGTATTGGTAGTACTCCCGGCACCCGGCCATCTCTTCGGCGACCAGATGGGGCACGATGGGCAGGGCGATGAGCTGGGAGTGGGAGTGCTCCAGGGTCGCCCCCGCCGCCTCGCCGTGGTTCTTGAAGAGCATGGCGTAGCGGAGGCGGAGGTCCCTTCTCAGGTCCAGCATGCGGTCCCGGTAGGCCCAGAGGACTTCCTCGAAGGCTTTCGGAGGAAGGGTGGCCAGGCTTTCATGGTGGTTGGGGGTTTCGATGATGACTTCGTGGGCTCCGATCCCGCTCATCTTGTCGTAGAGGCCCACTCCTTCCCGATTAATCTCCCCTTCCACGCGAAGAGCGGGAAATTTGTTGGGGACCACGCGGAGGCGCCAGCCGGCGCCGTTGCGTGGGCTGCCGTCCTGGCGGAAGGCCAGGATCTCCGGAGGGGTCTTGTCCTCGTTTCCCGGGCAAAATGGACAGAATCCCTCTTTGGTCTTAGCCTTTTGAATTCCGAAATCGGACGGTCTTTTCCCTCTTTCGGTAGAGATGATGACCCACCGCCCGGTGACGGGGTCTTTGCGCAGTTCGGACATGAAAACCTCCCTAAAAAAAGTGCCTCAAGTGCCT
>PMCE01000510.1:0-5061 GCA_003154025.1 Syntrophaceae bacterium | reverse complement strand
CTTTTCCCCGGCCTTCAAAGAGAAAGGCCAATGGAAGAGGAGGACCGTCCCCTGGTACATCTTCTGAAACCCGTTCTCTCCCTGGGAGACCGTCTCCAGCGGAAAGCGCCAGAGCTGCCCCCTGGGGACCAAGTCCACGGAGAGTTCAAACCCCGCCGTTTCATCCCTCAGCCGGACTTGCTCCAACTCGGGAATCGCTCCGATGGAACAAAGCCGCCGGTCTTCGACCTTCAACCCGGGGAAGAGGAAATGCCGCTGCGGGTCGTTTCCCGCCAGGAGGGTTAAATTTAATTCCACCCCGAACCAAAGGAGGGTCTCGGCCGTCCCCCGGTTGCTAATCTCATAACCTACTTCCATCCGCGTTTGATCCCGGTAAAAGGTGAAGCGTTTGGAGACGTCGAGGGGGATTTTTCTCTCCCGTCTCCAGAGTCCTCCCTTGCGGCTCAGGAGGATATGTAAGGCTCCCGAACTCTCTGTTTCTTCCACCTTTGCAAGTTCGTAGGGCTGATTGACGAAATCCCCCCACTCCGGGTACTGGCAACGCCGGAACTGATCCAGCGTGGCCCCCTGGCCCAGAAAATGGTCCAGGAAGGAATACCGATTGTACCAGTCGTAAAGAAGCGCCTCTTCGACCTCCCGGTTCTTGGAAGCGGAAGGGTCCCCCGGAGCTCCGGCATGGTTCTTCTTCAGCTTCCGGTGGTAAGCCTCCGGCCTACGGGTCAGCACGTTGGTAAGGTTGAACCTTTTGGGCCGGTAATCCAACTCGATCAGGGCCCCCCCGTACCCTGGTTTCAGGATGGCGCCCAAGTCGGGCGTCGTGACCAGGACTTCCGGCTGGAGGTCTTTATCAAAGTCCAGAATTTCATGGATGAGGTATTTGCCTCCCCCCCGCTCCAGGATCTCGGCCTGGCGCTCCGCGGAGATCAGGTTTTGGTACACGGCGTGACGCAGGTGATTCAAGTGAAGCCCACCGAAGAGACCGTGCCAGTAGGCGCAGCTGTCCTGGCCCTTCCACAGGGAACGGAGCACCGGGGGAGGGGGGAATTCCTTTGGGGAGATGAATTTGGCCCGCAGGGCGCGGTGGACTTTCTGGCTGGCCCGGAGCATCTTCTTGTGCAGGTGGTTGCTTTCGGGGTATTTGACAAGGAAATTCTCCCAGATTCCCCCCCGCAGATAGGGCCGGTATTTTTCATACCTTCCTTCGCGTTTCAGCTCTTCCATCAGGTCTTCGAAGGCAATGGCCGAAAGGGGCGGGAGGGCCCATTCCATCATCTCGTCGTAGGATGCGGGGGGAAGGTAGGCCCTCCCCTGGGGGGGGAACTTGTCGAGGTATTCACTGAAGGTAAGCAGGTGGACCCATTCCTGATTTTCTTCCAGGGCGAGAACGAATTTTTCCAGCCATTCCTCTTCGTAAACCCAGCGGTGGGTGCCCGGCCAGATCCCGAATTTGGCCCCGTCATCGGCATAAGTCAGCGCGAGATGTCCTGAATCCGTGGCGTACCGGCGCAGGATATCCAGCGTCTCCCCGGGAGGTTGGAAAGGAATGGCGTAGCGCAAGCGTTTGTTGATGGGAAACAGGCACAGGGGGAACCCCTCATTTTCGGTGACATAGTACCCGAAAATGTCTTCCTCGGAGAATCCGGAGTACCGGAAATGAGAGTCGTCCACCAGGGTGTAACCCAGACCGGTAGATGCCATCATCTTGGGAAGGGTAGGGGACCAGATTCTCTCGGCCAGCCAGAAGCCCTTGGGGTGAATCTGGAATTTTTCCGCCAGGTATTGGTTAGACAAGCGAACCTGGCCGATGGCGTCCTTTTCGGGAATAAAGGGGAGCAGGGGTTCGTAGAATCCCCCGCTGAGGAGTTCGATCTGGTCCCGGTCCGCAAGAGCCCGCAGCCGATTCGAGAAATTCGGCCGATTCTCCTCCAGCCATTCCAGAAGGTTGCCGCTGTAGTGGAGAGAAATCCGGAATCCAGGGTGTTTTTCCAACATCTGGAGGAAAGGGTTATAGCCCTTTTCCCAGCTTGAAGAAAAGACTTCCTCCAGGTTCCCCACGGGCTGATGGTTGTGCACGGCAAAGAGGAAATTGATCGCTTTCATGGGATTCCTTCCCATTCCCAAGGGATAACAGACCAATGGAATATTAGAACATGGAATCACGGAACAATGGAATATTGGAATGTTGGAATATTGGCTAAAACCTATCCTAGAGGATTTCCGGCTTTCTCATCATTCCATCATTCCATTATTCCATCCTTCCATCCCTTCCGTTTCCGGTCATCCTTCGGCTTTTCCATTACTCCTTCCGTGGCCCCTCGGGATCTAGATCTGCCAGTGGATCGATTCAAAATCCCGGTCCGGAATCTGAAAGGAAAGGTACCCGCTGCGGGGGTATCGTTCCAGTTCCAATTCCTCCTTTTGAACCTGGACGAAGAATTGAACTCTCTCCCGGGGCTGGAAGCCAAGATCCCGAAAGGGGATGGAGAGCTCGATGATCTTGCCGGCTCCCACATGGTTCGATCGCCCTTTGGGAAAAAAAGCGTCGCCTTCCCGGGCCGATAGGTCGTAATAAGGCTTTTCACCCTCGGGAAACTTGAGGGGAAAGATAACCCGCCATTCCCCGGGCTTCAGAATATGGATATGGAACCGCAGCCCCTGGAAAGACTCTTTTTTTCTCCCGGTGGGATCGATCCGGAAGTAGAGACGCTCCAGGTCAAACCCATAATAGAAACCGGAGAGAAAGCCCTCCCCGCGGTACATGGAGCCCCCGGCGGTTTTGGCGGAAAAGTACCCCGCTTCGCGCCATTCATAGAAATGGGTGATCCGTCCGTCCAAAGAGGGGGTAATCAAGCCCAGGGGTTCCAGCGTGGGATTGACCTCATGAGCGGTGGAGATGGGGGTCTTGAGGTAATCCGGGACCTCTGTACCCAGCAGGAGGTGCACGTTGCTCAAGTGCATGCGGAAGAGGCGGTCGAACTCCTCGTCGTTATCGCTGCTGAAATCATCCCCGAACCACCAGAACCAATCGCTACCCTCGGCGATGTAGATCTCCTCCCACGCCATCTCTTTCTTTTCCGGGCTGAGGGGGAAATCCGGGGAACCCGTTCTTTCTAGAAATCCTCGGGTCCGTTTCAGGCAATTCCAGGCCAGGTTGTCTTCTGGGTGGCCGATCCAGATCTTGAAGTTCTGGTCGATCCAGGAACCGGTGTGGAGAGAATTCAGGGTATCCTTGGGCGGATGGGCCTCGAGGAACTCCCCGATCCGGACCGTTCTCAAAGAGGTCTCCCGGGAAAGCCCTTCGTAGAGCGCGCTCAGGAAGGCCTGGCCGCCGTCCGGGTAGTATTCCCAGGGGTTTTCCCCGTCCAGGGCAATCACCACGAGTCCGTCGCCATCCGGTGGAAGGGCGGCGTCGATATTCTTCAGGTGGGTCAAGAGGTCGCCGGCGGAAGCCCGGGGATCGTTCTTCGGGTAGGTGAACCCGATCAGGTCCGAAAGGTTCCGGTCCCGGAAAACCATGGAGAGCTCAGTCCTTCGGAACCGGACCCGGTAGGGGCGGTAGAGGGCGGAGCGCCGGCCCTCTCCGGCTAACGACTGAAAGAGGACTCCTTCGTCCGAAGCCATCCAGCGGATCCCCGCCCGCCGGACCAGGGGGATCATCTCCGGGCAGACCGAACCTTCCGAGGGCCACAAGCCCCGGGGCCGCTCTCCGAAGGTATTTTCATAAAGGACGACCGCTCTTTGGATCTGGGCCTCGGCGTCCTCGGGGTGGGAGAAGGACCCCGGCAGAGCCACTTTCGGCATGGCCCGGGAAGCGAAAGACCAGTCCAGGAGCAGGGGAAGAATCGGGTGGTAGAAAGGGCTGATGGTGATTTCCACCTGCCCCCCGGATCGGAGGGAGCGGTAAAGGGGAAGTATTCTCTGGATCGCATCCATCTGGATTTTTAAGAGCGAGGATTTTTCCGCCTCGGTGAAGTTTTTTCCCTTTTTTATGAGCTCGCGGATAACCTCCTTTTCCTTCCGGAGCCGAAACCCGGTCCAGGTGAGGTTGAACCACACCTGGAGGTCGCGGAAATCCTGGGTGGTAAAGCTCCGGATGAGTTCCTCCAGCCGGTATTCAGGAACCTTGAGGCCCCGTTTTTTCAAGAGGTCCCAGTAGCCCGGATGGGGCTTGATCATGGTTTCCCAGTGGCACATGAAAAAATTGGCCAGAATAAACTTCTTCTCCTCCGGAGAAAGTTCTTCCGCCGGTTTGCGGGTGTATTCCAGGAAGACATCCCGGGCTTCTCCCCGGGCATAATCGGTCAGCTGGCGGATTAGGGAGGGAACCAGGTTGAAGGTCTGGCGGATGGACGGGTAATCTTCCAGCAGGGAAATCATGTCGTAGTATCCCTTGAGCGCATGGAGTCGCACCCACGGGAGGCTGTATTCCCCGGTCAGAGGATTCCGGTAATAGGGCTGGTGCATGTGCCAGAAGAAAGCGACGTGAAGCATATCCCCCCGATAATTAAAGATGATTATAACAAATCTCGGAGAGGAAACAACCATTCCTTAAAAAGGTTTCCGGTTTCAGGTCTTAGATCCCGGGGTCTAAACCCAGGATTTGTGACCATTGGCTCTTTTGAATGGCCGTTAAATCCCCCTTCATCCCCCTGAGGCTGTGAAAAAATTGAGGCCCTGGGAAATTGGGGGACCCGGGCATGTCCAGGGGATGGGCAAATTTATGCCGTCAAAAGAGGCACTGGTTTCTCTGTTGTCCGCAGGGTGCTGAATTCACCGGAGCCGAAGGGAGAATCCTTCTGCATTTTTCAAATTATGCCCGGGGGGGTGACGTGGCGTGGCGGAAGTCAAGGGAATGCTTCGTGGCGTTGCCTCTCCCGCCGATTTTTGGCGGCATAAATTTGCCCATTCCCTGAACAACGGGAGAGGCTTTTCTTAACGCGTATGAATTTTCGCACCGCTTCCCTTCTTCAAAGGGGGGAAATGCGGAATCTTTCATCGACTTCTCCAAAAGCTCTCCTCCCTTTGAAAAAAGGAGGACGGGAGGGATTTCTGGGCAGGCCT
>PMCE01000546.1 GCA_003154025.1 Syntrophaceae bacterium | reverse complement strand
TCCCCCTTCAGGGCGTGGGCGGTCATGGCAATAATCGGAATCCTTCCTCCATTCGAGACCTCACCCTTTTCCCGGATTTGACGGGTAGCCTCAAATCCGTCCATCTCCGGCATCTGCACGTCCATCAAAATGAGATCGTAGGAAGCCCGCTCCAGGGCTTCCAAGGCTTCCCGCCCGTTTCCGGCCGAATCCGCTCTATAGCCCAATTTTTCCAGCATTTTCAGGGCCACTTTCTGGTTGACTAAGGTGTCTTCTACCAGGAGAATGTGCTCCCCTTTGGGCGCATGCACACTTTCCGGGGGCCGGAAAGAGGTCGGCGTCGGCGCTTGCTCTTTCAGGGAAGCTCCCGGGGGCAGGGCTAGGATCTTCCGAAGACATTCCTCGACCTGCCAGCGTTTCAGGGGCTTGGAGAGGTATCCGGAGAAGCCGATTTTTTCCATCCGGACCGTACCCCCTCGTTGGGCGAAAGAGGACATCAAAATGAGAATCGTTCCCTGTAGCTGGGGATTTCGTTTTATTTTCTCTCCCACTTCGACTCCATCCATCCCCGCCATGGACAAGTCCAAAAAGGCAAGGAAATAGGGGTCTCCTTCGGCTACCGCCGTTTTCATCTTTTCCAGAGCAGAAAGACCATCGCTTGCTTCCTCCATTCGGAAACTCCATCGGCTGGCCATATCCCGGATGAGCTGGCGATTGGTGCCATTGTCGTCCGCGATCAGAACCCGCCTCCCTGGAACCGTTTCCTCTACTTCGACGTCCTTTTTTCGTTCGCCAGCTCTTTTTTCTAGGGGAAGAGCAAAACAGAAAAGGGAACCTTTCCCTTCCTCGCTTTCGACCCCGATCGTTCCCCCCATCATTTCCACCAATCGGCGACATATGGAGAGGCCAAGACCTGTCCCCCCAAACCTACGGGTGGTGGAGCCGTCCATCTGGGTGAAGGGCTGGAATAATTTGTGGGCTCGATCCCGGGGAATGCCGATTCCGGTATCCTTTACGGTGAAGCGGATCAGGGCCAGATGAGGGTCTTCCTTTTCCAGATTCACCCGGAGGAAAACCTCTCCCTGATTGGTAAATTTGACGGCATTTCCAAGGAGGTTTGTTAGAATCTGTCGTAGCCGGCTGGAGTCGCCCCGCAGCAGAACCGGAACCTCAGGGGTAATATGGGCCAGCAATTCGATCTTTTTTTCTTCGGCGGGGAGGGCGAAAGAATCAATGGTGTCTTCGACCAACAAGTTCAAGTCAAAGTCATTGATTTCCAGGTCCATCTTCCCGGCTTCGATCTTGGAGAAATCAAGTATGTCGTTGATGATTCCCAGCAAGGAATGGGCGCTGTTTTGGATGATCCCCAGATATTCGAGCTGTTCGGCATTCAGCGGCGTATCGCGAAGGATCCCCGCCATTCCCATGATGCCGTTCATGGGGGTCCGGATCTCATGACTCATATGGGCGAGGAATTGACTCTTGGCCGAATTGGCGGAGTCGGCCTCCAGGGCCATCCGCTTGGCCGCTTCGATGGCCTGCTCGAGTTCCCGGTTGATCTGTTCGGTTTGTTCTTTTGCCCCGCGCAGGGCATCTTCCGCTTTTTTCAGCTCACTGATATCCTGAAGGACGCCAATCGCCCAGAGGATTTCTCCCTTGGAATCCCGGATGGGGACGGCCGAGGTCAGGAGGGTCTTTCTCTGGCCGTCATGGGTCACGATGTGAATCACCCTGTTGAGGGTCGCTTCTCCGCGGTAAACAGCCCCGTACAACGGCCATTCGGCCCGGTTCAATTCCTTCCCTGAAATGGGACACCACGCCTTATATTCGCTGACCTGGTCAACTCTCTCAAACCCATCCCGCCCCATGATCTGTTTCCGGGCAGGGTTGGCGGACAGGATCTTCCCCTCTTTATCGGCTATGGTTACCCCGACCGGCAGGGAGTCCATGACGCTCCGGAGGAGGGCTTCGCTCCTCCGGATGGCTTCTTCGGTCCGCCGGCGTTCGGAGATATCCCGGAAGAACCCGATCATGGTCCTTTCGCTTTGAAAGACGGAACTGATGACGGAAATTTCGATCAGGACCTTATGGCCTTTTTTATGGCGGATGACAAGCTGGGAGAGAACTGGATCGTGCGTTCCGTGAACCCAGTACAAGTAACGATCCAAAGCCGCCTGACGATGCTTGGGATGAATGAACTGGGTGAAGGGAATTCGGCGCAATTCTTCCTCGGTGTAGCCGGTGATTCTTTGGGCTTCCCCATTGGCAAATAGGCAGACCACTCCGTCTGGTTTATCGCCTTTGAAGATCACGATGCCCAGGCCGGAAATGCCCGCAGCTTCCACCAGCTCCCGATTCCGCAGCTCCGATTCTTTCAGGGCCTCCATGGCTTGGTTCAATTCGGTAAAGAGTTGTACGTTTTTGATGGCCCCCGCGACCTGGTTGGCGATATTTTGGGCCAGCTCCAGGTTTTGTTCTGAATAAGCCATGGACTCAACGGCCCGGAAGTGAAGGCCCCCGATAACCCGGTCTTGACAGATCAAAGGCACACTCAAAAACGATTTGAAACCAGCCTCAATTTCAGGCCAAAGGCCGGGATACTTGGAGACAACCGCCTTTTCGTCATTTACCTCCAGGATTGAACCCTGGCGTTCATCGATCACCGCTTCGGTGAAGGCCCCTTTTAGGGGAAAAATCTCACCCCGGTCTCTCCCCGGCGCGGAGGCCCCCTGCACGTATTGGTTGATGAGGGTATCTCCCCCCCGGCCAATTAGATTAATGCACATCCGGTCGAAGGGAATAAGCTTCTTGGTTTTTTCCGCAAATAATTCATATACCTCTTCAATGTTCAGCGTCGAGCTGATGATCCGCCCGATTTCGGCTAGGATGGCCTTCTGGCGGGCCAAATGGAGGGCTTCTTCTTCACTCTTTCGCTGAGCCTCTTGAGCCTGCTGGCGATCGAGGAACAGTTGGGCATTGGCGATGGCTCCGGCAATCTGGTGACTCACCCTTTCGGCGAGCTTTAGGTCCCTCTCCGTATAAGCGGCCGGGCGGGACGATTGGATACTCAATAACCCGATCACGCGGTCGTTCGAAATCAAAGGGATCAACATAACCGATTGGAGCCCCGCCCGAAAGAAGGGAAGAAGGCTCGGCCATTGGCAGGTTAATTCTCCCGGGTTATCCCCCTGAACCAACAAGGAGGTGCGGGAGCGCAAAACCTCTTCCGTCGCTGAGCCTCTTAAGGGAGCCATATCCCCTCTGCGGCGCTCGGGGATTTCGGCGCCGAAGACATAGGGGATGGTGAAAGTCTCCGTTCCGTAATGAATGATGTTCATGGCTATCCGGTCGAAGGAAATGACCTTGCCCACTTCCTTGGCAAATCGTTCATATACCGTTTCAATGTCCAAGGTCGAACTAATAATCCGCCCGATGTCGGCCATCACGGCGTTCTCCGCCGCCATGCGGCGGGCTTCTTCTTCGCTCTTCCGCAGGGCCTCCTCTGCTCTTTTGAGGTCGGTGACATCCCGGAAACTGAATACTCTTCCGACCATTTCCGCTCCGATTCTCTGGGGCTGGGAATAACATTCGATGATTCTTCCATCCCGGAGTTCAAAAATGTCGGAAGCGGCGCCCTCGGGCCGGCCGGAAAAATAGTCCTTTCTGTTCAGGAGAACTTGTTCGGTTAGGAGTTGGTAGCGGATATGATCCTGAACCTGGGTGTGGTCCATCGCCGAGGCGAGGGACTCCGATATTCCCCAAAGGGCCAGGAATTTCTGGTTAAAACTTGTAGTTTTCCCGGCTCGGTTGACCACCAGGAGGCCGTCCGCGGTAGAATTGAAGGTCGCCAACAAAAGGGACAGGTAATGTTCCAGGGCATCAACCATCTCCCCGGAGCCGGAGAAGGACTGGGCCTGGCCGATGGCCTCGGCGATATGACCGGCGATCTTCTGGCCGAGTTCCAGGTGATCTTCCGTGTACGCTCGGGGCGTGGAAGAGGCAAAATTCAACCCGCCCAATATTTGCTCTTTATAGATTAGAGGAACGGATAGAAGGGATCGCAGCCCGGCCTGCCGCAGAGAGATCAAAAAGGGTGCCTGGGCGAATGGACCATCGCCGCCGGTCAATCCGAGCAGGAACCCGGATCGTCTCTTGGCTAATTCCTCATTGATCGAGCCCTGAAAGGGGAAAACCGCCCCCCTCCGCAATGAGGATATTTTCACCCCGCTGCTATAAGCGATCGTTATGGTTCTCTGATCGGGGTCCTGCAGGTGGACTGAAACCCGGTCTGCTGGAATGAGTTTCCCAAGATCTTCGGCAAAACACTCGCTCGTTTCTTCGATATTCAGCGCGGAATTGAGGATTCGCTCCACCCGTTCCATGAAATCGCTCTCACGGGCGGAATGTGGAGAGGCCGGTTTTCTTTCTTTCAGGTCCAGTGGACTGAGACCCCCACCTTGGGTTTGGAAGTTTCTCAGCATTCCTCTCTCACCGGGGAAGGAAAGGAAATCCCTATCCTTCTTCTTTCCCGCCTTCCCAGATAGGCCGAGAATCTGTCTGCACGCGATCCCCGGCGCATGGGCTTCTCCGGAGCGAGGATTCTTCCGCTTCGGGGAAGAGCGGGTCCCTTTGCCCTAGACAGGATCTCTGCCCGGGAGCATTCTACAGCGTCTGGCCCCCGAAGAAGGGATGATTTTCCTTGTTCAGCTTTCCCTTTGTTGTTCAATATAGCCCTGATAAGGCTGTTTCTCTAAATATCGGCTTAATCCAGGGCTAACTTTAAGAGGTCAAATCCATTCCACATTTTTCGGTCAGGGCTTAGAAAGGAGCTGAAGGGGAGAATAGGCGGGAAGGGGAGTATTATCAGGAAGGGGTGGGCTGTCTTAAGAATGGGTTTGCCTTTCGGCAGGGTTTTTCCGCCGCAAAAAGAAGGACATCGAATCCGAAGGCTGAAGATTGAATTTCGGCCCGGGATATGATAAACAAGGATCTTGGAAGAATGACGAAATGATGACCTAGGGAGGGGAAGGGATGACCTGCATATTCTGCCAGATATTGGCCCGCGAGTTACCGGGGGAGATTGTGTATGAAGACGAATTCCTGGCGGTGATTAAAGATATTAGCCCGGAAGCGCCCGTTCACCTCCTGATCATACCCAAGAGGCATTTCGACTCGGTAAATTCCCTGGATGAGGAAACCTCCCAAATCGGCGGGAAAATGCTCCTGGCCGCCAAGAAAATGGCCGAAGCTCAGGGGATCCAGTCAGGATACAAAATTCTGATCAATACCGGAAGGGATGTCGGCCAGGATATCCGCCATCTCCACATGCACCTGATGGGAGGGTGGGGGAGGAAGCCGGCTAGAAGATAAAAAGAGTCCTAGGATTCAAGGGGCCTAGGAGTCCAGGGCCAAGGTATACTATCTTTTCACGTCAGCCGTCACTTGAACCCTTGAATCCTGGAATCCTCGAACCCCGCAAAGTCATATGTATTGCGGCAGGATCCTGACTTGGTAGCGGTGTTGAATCGTCCGGCGCAGGACGGGGTCTTCCATCTCGAGCTCATAGGAATCCCCGAAAATCACTCCGCCTCTGGTCGGAATCGTTCCCGAGAAGAGAGCCAGCCCTTCCTTTTTGTCGATCCCCTCCCGGGGCATCTTTTCCATCATCTCCCGGGGATCGAGAATGTCAGCCAAGGGAGCCTCTTGGTAAAGGGTCCTTTGGGAGCCCCTCGTCACCCAACACCGGAGCATTAACCGGTCCCAGTGGTCTTTCAGGTCCGGGAACGGCCAGCATTCCGGGGGAAGGCATTTGGCGTACATCTGTTTGGACCCGGGAATGGATTTGGTCTCCACATCCCGGTCCGTATGGTCGCTTCCCACGGTGACCCAGATTTCATTCCCGGAAATCAGCAACACGTATTCCACTTCTCCAGAGGTCTTGTCGCTGATGACCGTGATCTCGTCATCCGTGGTCAACAGGTAGGTAGAGAACCTCATGTAAATGGGAATTCTTTGGGGCGCGGGTACGCCCAGCCGGACAAGCTCATCGATATGGGCCTGCAGGCTCCCCTGGTCCCGGCCCACCCAGCCCCCGCAGACCAGGTGGTCGGCGGTAAACACCAAGTCTTGTGAACCCTTCAGCAGGCTCGTTCGAAGATAGAGGATCTTAGGGGTGATCATATTTTCCTTTTCGCCGCCATTTCTTTATCCATCCAGAGACGGATGCCGGGTTCTCCAGGGGCTATTCGTCTCGTAGGCATATCCTACTTTGAGCACCGTCGCTTCTTCGAAGGGCCGTCCGGCGATCTGCAGCCCGATGGGAAGTCCTGCGGAAGAAAACCCGCAGGGCAGCGAGAGGGCGGGAATGCCCACCAGGTTGTAAATCCGGGTGAAGCGGGTCAAAGCGGAAGGAACCGGCTCGGTCTTCTTCCCCCAGGTGATGTTCCCCTGGTTGATCTTGGGCGCGGTGATGGGAAGTTGGGGAGTAACGATCACGTCCACCTTCCGGAAGACCCGGGAGAAATCTTCCTGGACCTGGCGGCGGGTGCGCTGGGCTTTGAGGTATTGGGTGGCCAGAAGGGCCGCTCCCAGGTTGAGCCGGGAACGGACATCCTCTCCCAGCCCTTCGGGACGGGTCCGGTGCCATTTCTCCAAAGAAGCTGCCCCCTCGGCCAGGAGAATGAGAAAGGCGGCAATCGAGGCCTGGGGTAGGCTGGGGATGGATATCTTCCCGATCCTCGCTCCCAACTCCTTGCAATGCCCGATCGCCTTCTGGACGGCAAGGCGGACTTCAGGGTCTACGCGGTCGAAATAATAAGTTTCGGGAACTCCGATCTTGACCCCTTTGAGCGTCCTGGACAGACCCGCGGGGTAGTCGGGGACGCGGACGGAGGAGGTCGAAGGGTCGAGCGGATCAGGGCCGGCCATGACCTTCATGGCCAAGGCTAGATCGGCAACGCTCTTGGCCATGGGGCCCGGATGATCCAGCGACCAGCAGAGGGGATACACCCCGTAGCGGCTGATTCGGCCGTAGGTGGGCTTCAGGCCCGCGGTGCCGCAGAGGGCGGAAGGAATCCGGATGGATCCCCCCGTGTCGGTTCCCAGGGTCAGGGGAACGAAGGAACTGGCGAGAGCGGCCGCGGAACCCCCGCTGGAACCTCCGGTGACCCGTTCCCGGTCCCAGGGGTTGCGGACCGGACCATAGTGGGGGTTCACCGAGGTCGTACCATAGGCGAACTCGTGCATGTTCAGCTTGCCCAGCAGAATCGCCCCTGCGGAATAAAGCCGCTCGATCACGGTGGCATCATAAGAGGGCAGGAAATTCTTCAAAATCTTGGAACCGCAGGTCGTCCGGATCCCCCGGGTAAAAAAAAGATCCTTGGCGGCAAAGGGAATGCCATGCAGGGGGCCTCGGTATTTTCCCGTCGAGATCTCCCTTTCCGCCTTGCGGGCGGCCCGAAGAGCTTCCCCGGGGAGGAGGGTGATGAAGGCATTGATCTTCGAGTCGTAAAAACTGATTCTTTCCAAATAGGCCCGAACGGCTTCCACCGGAGAGATCTCTTTTTTCCGGATAGCCTTGGAAAGAGAAACGATCGTCCAGGTTTCAGGGTTGGAGGAGTTCATTTTTCGCCCCCCAGGGGTGAATAGAAGAGGGCTGGTTCGGTCTCGGTAGGGTCCAGGAGCCCCAGCTTTTCGCACTGCTCGTCCGCCTGTTGTAAGGAGACGAGAAGCGATTTCTTCTCCTTCTCTTTGAGCGGAATCCAGGGCAGGTCAATCGATCTTCTGGCTTTCTCAGC
>PMCE01000140.1 GCA_003154025.1 Syntrophaceae bacterium | reverse complement strand
TCGAGGACGATCTCCTTTCCGTCGGTGCCTCGGCGGACGGTTTGAGCCAGATCCCCCCGCCGTGCGGATTCATCTATGGCCGTCAGGTCGTCGAGGCGAAGGAACCGGGGGGCGGATTCGGTCTTCAAAAAACGGAGAACGTCCTTGAACTGATTTTCGACGACCTGGAAGGTTAGCATGTCTGAAGTCTGTGGGAACTGGGAGACCGCCTCCCCGAACCTGGCCTTGAGGGCCGCGGCCAGCGACTGATCCGGTGGGCTCAATTCGATCACGTGGGCGGGAGGGGTCCACATAAGATCCGCGCGGCTGTCCCAGAACCGCGGCGGGGCCGCTGAAGGCCCGCGGATGACGGTTCCATTGTACCCCGGCCCGCGGGGGTCGCGGGATTTGGTCTGACCGTCCACGAGGACGGCTTTTTGCGTCCCCTGGTACCCTCCGGGCAGGTGAAGGACCGGGCGGGCGGGTTTTTCCCCCAGGATCTTTTCCTGGAGCAGGACCAGTCCCTGGAGCAGGGCCTCGGGGCGGGGAGGNNATGACCCATTTGGGCTCGGCCATCTGTTCATAGAGCCGCAGGATGACCGGGGCGACCTTCTTGAAGACCGTGCCCGAGATGATCAACAGGTCCGCCTGGCGGGGAGACCCGCGCAGGACTTCGGCTCCGAACCGGGCGATATCGTACCTCGGGGTGAAGGCGGTGGCCTCCTCCACGAAACAGCAGGAAAGACCGAAGAACATCGGCCAGAGACTGTACTGCCGCGCCCAGTTGATCAAGCTGTCGATCCGGGGCAAGATTATATTTTCGGCCTTTGCGGGCTTCTTGGGCTCTTGGGCCCCCACTCCAGACCTCCCTTTTTCCAGATGTAGAAAAGGCTGATGAGCAAGACGAAAATGAAAAAAGAAATCTGCATCCACCCGTCCCATCCCAACGGTTCGGCGGCGACGGCCCATGAAAGGATGTAGAGCGCTTCCACGTCGAAGATGAGGAAAAAAGTCGCCAGGAGATAGAAGGGGATGGGGAAGGGAAACCGGGCTGAACCGGTAGGGCGAATCCCGCTCTCGTAAGGCTCAGGCTTTTCCGGGGACGGTTGCCCCTTCCCCAGCCGGGCGGCAAAAAAGAGCATCGCCGCCACCACCAGGAAAACCAGAAAGGCATAGAGGGCCAGGGATAACAGCCCGGGTTCCCAGGGCGATCCTGCGGTGAGATCATGGAATGCTTTCACCGNNGTCCGGTTTTATGATCATCGTTAGGGCCTCAAATCGTCTGCAAGATTCGCATGCGCGTTTTGCCTTGCGGCTATATTTATTATCATAAGTAGGGGATGAAAAGAAGATGGGGTATTGAATGTATTTTGGGGGGGGAATTATGGTATTTTTATAGCGGAAGGGAAGGGCATCACCCTGAAAGGTGAGAATCTATTCCCTGCTCCAAGGAGGATGGAATGGGTCACCGGATCGAGTCCCAGACCTGCAGCCGATGCGGGGCATGCGCCGAGGTTTGTCCCAACCAGATCCCGACGAGAGCCAAAGACGGGGAGGTGGCCTTCCGTCCGGACCGCCTGAGTCTCTGCATCCAGTGCGGCCACTGCATGGCCATTTGCCCGACCCAATCCATTAGCGCCGGGGACCTGTCCTACGAGAGAGATCTCTTCGACCTCCCCATGGGGGGGGTAGGGGAATGCGATTTCTTCAACTTTCTTGCCAGCCGACGATCCGTCCGCAGTTTTCAGGATAAGCCCGTTGACAAGGAGATGCTCCAGAGAATCGTCGATGCCGTGGCGCTGGCCCCCATGGGGTTCCCTCCCCACAAAGTGGAGGTAACCGTGGTCCAGGGTCGTGCGACGATCAAAAAAGCTCTTCCTTTGCTGATGAAGGTTTACGGGAGCTTGAATTGGGGAATGAAGAATCCCTTGGTGCGATTTCTGATGAAGAAGAAGATGAAACCGGAGACCTTCAAAACCATACAGAACCATGTGATGCCGGCCATGGAGCAGGGCCTGCCGGAGATGAAAGAAAAGGGGACGGATCTATTCACCCGCGGAGCGCCGGCGTTAATCCTGTTCCATGCCCGCCGCGATTCGGAGAACCACACCGAAGATATCCAGATTGCCCTGACCTACGGACTCCTCGCCGCTCACTCTCTCGGCCTGGGAGCCACGGCCATTGGCCTGATTCCCCCAGCGGTGGAGAGGGAAAAGGAACTCCGAAAGCTGTTCCAGATCCCTAAGGAGAACGAGGTCCTGGCCTCGATGATTGTGGGCCATCCGAAATTGTCGTACAAGAGAGGAATCAAACGAGAGCTGGCCAGGGTGACCTGGATTTAGTTTCCCTACGGGAAAACCGCAAGGCGCAAGTCGCGAGAGCGCAAGGCGAAAAGAAAGTTTTTGCTTTTTGCCTTTACCCCCTCGCGCCTTGCGACTTACGACTTACGATGATCCTTTGACCTCGTGGTTGGCCAGTTTCTCCAGGGCCAGCAGCATGGCCGAATGGTCCAGGTCGATTCCCCCCTGGGCGGCGACAGCGTTGAAGAGTTCCTGGGCGGTTGCCGTGTTGGGCAAGCTCAAACCCATGCTTCTGGCGGACTGCAGAGCCAGGTTCAGATCTTTCTGATGTAGGCGGATGCGGAAACCGGGGTTGAAAGTCCGGCGGAGCATCTTTTCCCCGTGCAGTTCCAGGATCCGGCTGTGGGCGAACCCGCCCATCAGAGCAGCCCTCACTTTGACCGGATCGGCCCCGGCTTTGGAAGCAAACAGCAGGGCTTCCGCAACCGCCTCGATGTTCAGGGCCACGATGATCTGGTTGGCCACCTTGCAGGTCTGACCGTCCCCATTCCCGCCCACATGGACGATGTTTTTGCCCATCAACTGGAAATAGGGTTTTATCTTTTCGAAGACCTCAGCCTCACCGCCCACCATGATGGACAGAGAGGCATTTTCCGCGCCCACCTGGCCGCCCGATACGGGCGCATCCAGCATCTTCACCTTCATCGCGCCCAGCTTCTTAGCGAATTCCTTGGTGGCGATGGGGGAGATGGAGCTCATATCCACGACGATTGAGCCCGCTTTCAGCCCTTCGGTCAAGCCGTCCTTACCGTACAGAACCGCCTCCACGTCGGGCGTGTCGGGGACGATGATGAAGATGATGTCCGATTTCTGGCCGATCTCCATGGAGCTCTTGCAGGCCGATGCCCCCTTGGCCACCAATTCCTGAACCGAGGCCGGATTCAGGTCGTGAACCGAAACTTCAAAACCCGCTTTCACCAAGTGTCCCGCCATGGGCTTGCCCATGATTCCCAGTCCGATGAAACCCAACTTTGCCATTTCCTTCTCCCTTTTCAAGGCGAAGAATTACCCGCGCCTTCTTTTTTTGGGGGAATACCGCAAAGGTGCATTCCCGTGTGGAACGAATCTTAGCTTTTCGCCGCAGGAAACCGAATTGCAGCCTATGATTAGGTTATTCGGGCCGGGCGGGGCTGTCAAGCGGCTTGTTTGGCTCCTGCACTTTTGGTAAAGCAGATGAAAGTCAAAGTCTGGGAGGCTTTCTCAGGCCCGGGGTCAAGGGCGTTGCCCGCAGAAATCATGAGGCACCTTCTATTCCCTGGATCGGTCGGGCCAACCGGTCTGGGGATCCCCGCGACGGTCTGCGGTCCTGGTAGGGGCGACTGGCGGTCGCCCGATGAGCCCGACTCATCCTGCGGAAGCCGATCTGAGCCCCCCGGAAAAGGGCCCGCCCGGCCGATGTTTTCTGCGGGCAACGCCCTTGACCCCGGGCCACGGCAAAGGATATCTCCAAAGGAAAGATGGGCTTGTTTAGGTTCGGCCACCGAAATCTTCTAGCTGGCGCCCGGGAATGGCTTAGCCAGAATCGCGGCTTCCCCCTCACTTAATCATCATGTTGGGCAGGAATAAGGAGAGCCAGGGAAAATAAATGATGAAGAGAAGAGCGATGTAGTCCATCACCAGGAAGATCATGGCGCCTTTAAAGACCTCCTCCAGTTTGGCCAAATCCCCCACGGTGGCTTTCACCGCATACACGCTGAGCCCCACGGGAGGAGTCAACATTCCGATCCCCGCCATTTTCACCACGATCACCCCGAACCAAATCGGGTCATACTGAAGGGACATCATAATCGGGAAGAAGATGGGCATGGTCACCACCACCATGGCGGTGGCGCTCATAAAACAGCCGAGGATGGTGTAGATGACGATGATGATGAAGAGGACCATCTCCCGGCTCACCCCGGCGCCCTTGATGAAATCGGACATCTGGGTCGGAATCCGGCTGACGGCCATGAAGCTGCTGAACATGAAGGCCCCGATCAATATGGCATAGAGAAAAGCGGATGAGGTCACGGTGTTCCGGAGGCCCTGGGGAAGCTTTAATCGCCTGAGGCCCACCGCCCAAAGTCCGATGAGCATGGCCATGAAGGTGCCGAAGGCCGCCGCTTCGGTGGGGGTGCAGACCCCGGAATAGATTGCCCCCAGGATGAGAATGGCGAGAAGGGGAATCTGCCAGGCCCCGCGGAGCGCTTCCATCTTTTCCTTCAGGGTGAAGCTCGGGCCCTTGGGCATCCATTCAGGTTTGATGACCGCGATGAAATATTCCGCCACGGCATACAGCAGGCAGGAAAGGATCCCCGGAAGCATCCCCGCCATCAGGCATTTTCCGATGGACTGTTCCGTCAAAATGGCGTAGATGACCAGGAGAGCGCTGGGCGGAATCAGGGAATCCTGCGTTGCCGCTCCGGCCACCATGCCGCAGGCCAACCCCTTATGGTATCCCCTCTTCACCATCTCCGGGATGGCCAGTTTGGAAAAGGTCACCGCGCAGGCGAGGCTGGAACCGCTCACGGCGCTGAAAAAGGCGACCGCAAAGGTGGTGGCGATGGCCAATCCCCCGGGCAGCCGGCCCACCCAGCGGTACATGGCCTCGTAGATGGAGGTGGCCATCCCGCTCTCGTAGATGACCATTCCCAGGAGGATAAAGAGGGGGATGACCGAAAACTCATAGGTTGCCCCCACGGAATAGGCGGTGGAAGAAGCCAGCGCGCCGGCGCCCGACAGGTTTCCGGTAATCAGGTAGAAGCCGACCAAGCCGACTAGTCCCATGGCCACGAATACGTGGAATCCCAGGAACAGCATGACCACCAGCACGACGATGGCGGCGATCCCTACGACGAATGGTTCCATATTTCTCCAATGCAGATTTCAGTGAAAGTGAAAGTCGAAAGTGAATGGAAGAGATTCGTTTCCCTTTTCCTTACCTTTCACTTACACTTTCACTTTCACTTAATCCGGTTCTGCTCTTCCTCTGCTTTCTGGATGGCCTCTTCGATCTCCCTCACCTCCGGGCTGGCCACCTCCACGAGTTTGCTCTTCGGGGAGAGAAGGTCGATCAGGTCCCTCACGAGCTGCAAAGTCATGAGCCCGCAGCCCACCAAGATGGCCCCGCGGGCCGGGTATATGGGCACTCGGACCGCGCCGCCGTAGTACTCCATGACCGAAATGGAGTCGATAAACAACCCGAGGGATTCCCAGAAGACGATGGCGATAAAGACCAGGGCGAAAAAGTGCACCACGATCTCCCAGTACCGCCTCACTCCCGGCGATAGTTTCTCGAGGACGAATTCAACCCGGATGTGTTGCTTGGCCTCCTGGGCTTTCCCCAGGGCGAGGTAAACCAGCAGCACCAGCAGGACCTGGGTGAACTCCACGGACGCAGGGATGGAGGCCCGGAAGATGTACCGCAGAATCACGTCGAAGCTGATGAGCAGGGTGACGAGCAGGGCGATCCCCCCGGAGATTTTTTCGGCAATGGAGTTTCCCAGGGAGATGAAACGATTCCACGAATTCATATGTACCCTTCTTTATGGACGCCCGGTTTTCGGTTTACGGCTCTCCCTTTTCCTTCCGAGGTTCCCGAACTCGGTCCGCGGGCTGGGAATGTACCAGGCGCAAAGATGCGGGACCGAAAAGCCCGGCCCCGCATGCGGGGACCTCCAATTCTCGGGGAACTTCAATATCCCGCCGGCATCCAATCCGGCACTTCAAAAGTCTTCAGGAAGGTCTTCATAACCTCGGTCCCGGGTCTTCCGGCTTTGTTCTGCTCGTCAATCCAGGCCTTCATCAGCCCCTTCACCTCCGGAAGGTCTGCCCATTTCTTGATCTCTTCCGCGGGGAAGGGCAGGACCTTAACCCCCTTGCTGGCCATGAAAGTCTTGTAATCTTCCCGCTCTTTTTTCAAAACCTCCGAGTACTCCATCGACACCCGCCTTCCCACGTCCAGGAAAGTCTTCCGGTCTTTCTCCGACATCTTCTTTAGGGAGGCAAGGGAAATGTTGTTGAAGGCGTACATCATGAAAACGTTGGTATCCACGACATAAGGTACGATCTCAAAGAAGCCGTACCGTTTCCCCCATTCCCATCCGGCGATGGCTCCGTCCACCGTTCCCCTTTCCAAAGCCGAATAGACATCGCCCGCGGGAACAAAAGTGGGCGCCATCCCGATGGCGCTCACCATCTTGGAGTATCCTTCACCCGAAACCCGGACGCGCATTCCCTTCATGTCCGCCAGATTCTTGACGGCCTTCTTGGAATACATGCAGTAGGAATCATAGGGACAGGCGAACCAGGCCGTCTGCCCCAGTTTTTCCAGGTCGTTGCGAAGGGGCTTCGAGGCGTCGAAGAGATCCCACATCTTCTTGGTAATCCAGGCGGCGTCATCCCCCTTGGGATGGGAGAGCATCACCATGTAGTGAGTCCACAGAGGAATCTCCGCCGGGGTATAGATGGCGATGACCCAGGCGCCGTCGCAGAGCCCCCGCTGGATGGCCCTGGGCATTTCTTTCACTTTGACCAGGGATTCACTCCAGTAGATCTCCATCTTGACGCGCCCCTCCGTGAGGGTCTCCACCTCCTTGCAGGCTTTTTTGAGAAAATCGGCCCTCGTGCCGGCCGGAGGGCTCATTTCCGCGATCCGCAAGACCAGGGGCTTGGTTTGAGCGACCGCGTCGACGGACTGCAGGAACAGAAAGGTTGCCCCCAAGACGAACATGGCCCAGCATACCCATCTCCGCTGCATGGTGACCTCCATTTGAACCGATGATTGGATGAAGCCGGTAAGACTGCGGCTCATCTTTTGCCAAAGTTATTTCCGGCGAAAGGGGTTCAGAATTCCGGTCCGGCTATTTCCTCGACACCCAAAATGAAGAATCCCGATTTATGTAAGCCGCGTCTGGTTTCCGACCGAGCCGAAAGACGTCTGACGACGAGAGAGGATATCCAGGGAGAACAAGATTTCAGCGCGAGTATATAAAATTGAGGAAATACCGTCAAGGAAAAACCCGCCTCGCCCCTCTGCACTTTTTGCCAAGTACGAATAAGATGAATAGAATGTCAGGCGTTGCCCGGCCCGGAAAAAAGTGCATTGCGCGCAGAAACCATGAGGCAGGTATCATTTCCTGGGCCGGGCGGGCAAGCGGTTCTTTTCCCAAGAACAGAGTTATTGCCTTGTAGGGGCGCCCGGCCGGGCACCCGATGGGCCCGCCCCTTTATGCGGAAGCACGGGGGGATCTGCGCACGGAATTCTTTTCCCGCCGATGCTTTCTGCGCGTAATCCCGCCAAAGGCGGGACTTCCGGGCCACAAGCTTGTCTTTGCCCAGGAAGGAGAATCGCAATAGGGAAGGGGGGCAAAAAGAACCACTTCTCCGCTTTCGGTGGGCATGCCGAATCTTAGCGAAGGAGGCTAGAAATCGAGCCGGATGGACTCATAGGAACATTTCATGTGGTTGCAAAAATCATCAAAACTCTCCCCCTGCTGGGCGGACTTCTTTTCCAGGATCAAGCCCATGGAATCGTACGTCCTCATGGCCCGGAGCTGGTCTTCGCCGGGAGGTTCCACTTCCTCCAGGTCGGGAGACACGGCAAGATCCCAATCGACCAACTGCTTGATATTCTCTACCCTTACCCCGGGGTACAGGTTCTTCAGGACCATTTCCTTGGTCTGTTCATCAAACCCGAAGATACAACAGTCGGTGACCACCATGACCGGCCCGCTTCCATGCAAGCCCGCCTTTTCCCGCGCCCCCGGCCCCGTCAAATATCCCGGAGAGGTCAGGTATTGCAGCCGTTTTACAAACTTCCCTTTTTGCAGGCGCATCATGATGACCGTCCGCAGGGCGGAAGAGGCGATGTCGTTGGCCCCGCCGCTCCCGGGAAGCCGGACCTTGGGCCGGGCNNTCCGGGCCGAGGATGACCGTGGTGTTGAGATTCCCGAATCGATCCACCTCCGCCCCGCCGATGATCCCCAGGGTTATGAACCCGCGCTGCTGATCCCCGAATACGCGCCACATCTGGGTTGCGGCGAGGGCATTATCGGTGGTGGGGTTGTCGGAGATGGTCCAGGGAATCCGCCGGGTACGAGCGCCGATCCCTCCGCCTTCATAGACCAG
>PMCE01000313.1:8343-10425 GCA_003154025.1 Syntrophaceae bacterium | reverse complement strand
TTGGTCAACAGATAATCCGGCTTTACATGCCTCATGGCCTTGAAGATGTTTTCTTTTACCCCGCGGTGATCCTTATCCAGTCTCCTGATCAGGTCCTTGATATATTCCCGCTTCGTGTGGCCGGCGGTGGGGCACGGGTTTTTCATCACGGGCAGCTCTGCTTCCCGGGCGAATCGTTTCAAAAGGGCTTCTTCCGTGTAGGCGAAGGGCCGGATCATGTGAAATTCGCCCTGGAAATAGGACTGGTAGGGGATCATGGTGCTGATCTCGCGCCCGAAAAACAGGTTCAAAAGAAGAGTCTCGATGACATCGTCCTTATTGTGGGCCAGGGCCAGCTTATTGCACTTATAATCCCGGGCCAGTTCAAAGAGCTTGCGGCGTCTTAGTCTTGAGCAGAGAAAGCATGGGCTGGCCTTGCGGTTGTAATCGCTGTGGGACAAGAGGCCGATGTTCGATTTTTCGATCCGGTATTGAACCCCTTCCCTTTCGAAGTAGTCCTTTATCTTTTCTTCCAGCTGCCCGTTCGTCCCTTCGAAACCCAGGTCCACGTAGGCCGCGAGAACGAATTCCGGCTTGGGAACGAAGATAAGCGGTCCGGTGATGAGCTTGAGCAGCGTTAGGCTGTCAGCCCCGCCCGATACACCCACCAGAACCCGGTCGCCTTCCGCAAGCATCCCGTGCTTGAGAACCGCCTGCTCGAATCGTTTTCGAAGATGGAGATAGAGTTTGCTCATTTATCTCTCGCAGAGTCCACAGAAATCGCAGAGGAAATCCGCGGACCCAAACCCATAATACAAGCAAATTAAATCATGTCAAGTTTGTGCGTCAGCGGTAGGGCAGCAATCGATGGGTAATCAGGAAGATCCGCCATCCTTTTGAAATGTAAAAAGATAATAAATTTTAATGGGTCATATGGCTTTGTTCGGAATTTACATGAAAGAAAGTTTTGAGGATTTTCATACAGACTTTTCCCGGTTCGGGAGCCGCCTGGGCCAGGGGGTTATTTGTTCATTTTTTTATTTCAAACCCAGGAGACGAGCCAGGGCGCAGAATTTTTCCAGACTCAGGGTCTCTCCCCGGGCCATTGGGGGGATGCCGGATTCATCCAGGGCTTCCTTGATCTGCGGGCCGGAAAAGCCTCCCAATTGGAGGGCCTTGTTCAGGGTCTTACGGCGGTAGGTAAAAGCGGAGCGAATGACTCTCTCCAGGTCTTTTTCTTCCCCCACCTCCACCCGCGGCTTGGGGAGAAACTGGAACTTCGCCACGGCCGACTGGACTTGCGGCGGAGGGGTAAAGGAATTGGGTTTGACCTGGAAGGCGATCCGCACGTCGCTGTAAAGCTGGGACCAGATGGCGAGGGGTCCGTAGTCCCTGGTGCCCGGTTTGGCCGCAAGTCTTCTGGCCACCTCAAGCTGGAGCATCAAGACCATAAGGGAGCAGCATTCCCTTTCTTTCAGCAGGCGGAAAATCATGGGGCTGGAAATCTCGTAAGGAAGGTTGGCCACCACCTTTATTTTTCGTTTCCATTTCCGGAAGAGATTCCCGAAATCGAACTGCAGGGCGTCCGCCCAGACCACCTCCACCGTCTCCGTCCCGGAGAATCGGTCTTTCAGGATATCCGCAAGCGATGAATCGATCTCCAGGGCGTAGACTTTTTTCACCCGCCGNNGCTCTTTTTGGGTCGGATTCCCAGCTCTCTAAGCTGTTTTTGAGGAGAAGCCAATCTTTTCCAACCGCCTTCTCCGCCTTTCCCGGGAGAGGCGGACCAGCTTCCGGGTGGCAAAATAGGTCGGCAAGAGGGATATGGAGGCCACCACCGCTCCTCCGACCAAAAGGGGGTAGTAAATGTCCCAGCTCAGGGTGAGGATGTAGGAGGCGGAAAAATTTTTGAATGCCAGAGAAGGTCCGGGGGTTCCGGTGATGGTCTGCCCCACTTTGTAGTCCAGGAGGNNCCATGAGGAAAGCGATCGGGAGGGCCAGGACCAGGTGCAGGGGGATTGTCGGAGTGAGGCCGACGCCGACGCCAATGGCCATTCCGCCCGCCACCTCCTCGGGCTGGCCCCGGAGACGCAATGTCCGGAG
>PMCE01000313.1:0-8283 GCA_003154025.1 Syntrophaceae bacterium | reverse complement strand
GAGACTCCCCCCCCCTCCCCTTGCCGGAGCAATTTTTCCCGCAGGCGGGAATTGCAGGCCACCCCGCCGGCTACGACCACCTCTTGAATCCTTTCCTGGCGGGCCGCCCGGAAGACTTTGGAGACCAGGGTATCCACGACCGCCTCCTGGAACGAGGCGGCGATATCCCTGACCTGAGAAGAAGAAGGCTTCTCCCCAAGGCCCTTCACATGATTGAGAACGGCCGTCTTCACCCCGCTGAAGCTGAAATCGAGGGAATCGGCTTCCAGGAGGATGCGGGGAAAGGGAATGGCGTCGCGGTTTCCCTCCCGGCTTAGCCGGTCGATGATTCCCCCTCCCGGATAGCCCAATTCGAGGAGTTTGGCCACTTTGTCGAAGGCCTCCCCCGCGGCATCATCGCGGGTTCGGCCGAGGAGAGTCATCCTCGTCCGGGATTCCATCCGGAAGAGACTCGTGTGCCCTCCCGAGACCACCAGGGAGAGAAAAGGAAATTCCAGACCCGGAAGGTCGAAAAAAATTGCCGCCACGTGCCCCAGAACGTGGTTGACCCCTACGAAGGGGAGGTTGAGAACATAGGCCAGCGATTTGGCGGCGGCGATGCCGACCAGGAGGGAGCCCACCAATCCCGGCCCCTGGGTAACGGCGATTCCTTCGACATCTTTCAAGCCGATTTCGGCCTGGGATAAAGCCTCTTGGATTACGGGGAGGATGGATTCTACATGATGCCGGGAAGCCAGTTCGGGCACGACCCCGCCGTATTTCCGGTGAATGGGGACCTGAGAAGCGACGACGCTGGACAGGATCTTTTGTCCGTCCTGCACCACTGCGGCGGCAGTCTCATCGCAGGAAGATTCTATTCCTAAGAGATACATTTGAGGGTCGATCGTTCGAACATTCAATTTAGGGAGAGACGCGCAGGGGATGGAGCCCAAACTCCTGCCGCTTCAACCCGGGTGAGGCATGAATGGAAAGAGGGTCCAATCAGGAATAGGATAGCACAGCGCGGCAGAGGCGTAACCAAGAATTTTATCGGGACACAGATGAACCTAGCGCGGCAGAGCCCCAACCAAAAAGAATCACCCCCTCCCTCCCCTCCTCCCTCCGAGGGGGAGGGCTAGGGTGGGGGGGATGCTTTTTGCTTAGTAAAAATTTCAGAGTTTGCGAGTAAGTAGTACGGCGCGGCGTAGCCGCAATCAAAAGATTGAAAATTGCGACAAACCCTATCCGCCAAGGATAATTCTTTAGTTGCAGGGGCAATCACGCCATGGCGTGATGGTTGCCCATCACGCGGGCGGCCACAGGGGCCGCCTCTACATTCTTTCTTAACAGAATTTTCAGAAATTGAAAAAGAGTAATACAGATAAAGCAGCAAGAGCATCCTGGAAGAAATCAAGGGGCCGCAATCCTAGATTTTCGGGCCGCGGGGTTTTTCGCCCGCAGCCCGAGAAAAGACTCGACTTGCAAGAAAGATGGGAAGGTTAGCCTCCGAGAACCGAAGCCATCCGGAAGATGGGCAGGTACATAGCGATGACCAGCGCCCCGATCGTTACTCCCAGGAAGACCATGAGGATCGGTTCCAACAGAGAAGTCAGGGCGGTAACCGCGGCATCCACCTCGTCATCGTAGAAGTCAGCAATTTTCGCGAGCATCGTATCCAGGGCGCCCGTCGATTCCCCCACCGAAATCATCTGCACCACCATGGGCGGGAAAATTCCACTGGCTCCCAGGGGTTCGGCAACCGTTTTTCCTTCCCCGATGCTCGCCCGGGTCTTCATAATGGCCTTTTCGATGGTTTTGTTCCCCGAGGTGCGGGCCACGATTTCCAGTCCCTCCAGGATGGGCACTCCGCTGGAGAGCATGGTGCCGAGGGTACGGGTGAACTTGGCGATGGCCACCTTCTTAATGAGGGTCCCGAAGACGGGGATTTTGAGGAGATAATCATCCACCCGCTCATGCCCCTTTTCCGTCCGGTAATAGTACCGGAAGCCCAAATACAGGCCGATGAAGAAGATCGCAATAGCCCACCAGAACGACCGCAAGACCTCGCTTAGGTTGATCACCAGTTGGGTGAATCCCGGAAGGGTCCCCCCCATGTCGGCAAACATCTTCTGGAAGACCGGAATGACAAAGATGAGCAGCGATCCGACGACCATCAGGGCTACCGCGAGAACAGCGGTGGGGTATACCATGGCCCCCTTGACCCTCTTCTTCAGGTTCATCGTTTTTTCGATGTATTGGGCCAGGCGGTTCAGAATGGTATCCAGAATTCCTCCCGCCTCTCCGGCGGCGACCAGGTTGCAGTAAAGGTCGTTGAAGACCGTCGGATGCTTCCGCAGGGCCTCGGCAAAGGTCGACCCACCCTCCACGTCCCCTTTGACCCGGAGAAGGACTTCCTTGAAGGAGGGGTTGTCCTGCTGGCTGGAGAGGATTTCCAAACATTGGACCAGGGGGAGTCCCGCGTCGATCATGGTGGCAAACTGGCGGGTGAAGACGACGATTCCCTTTTCCGATACCCGCTTCTTCCAGGGCAGTCTGATCCCCTTCATGAAGTCCTTCGGTTTGGTCGAGATCTTGGTGGCCAGGATCTGCTGGCGGCGCAGGGCAATCCTTACGGCGGCCTCATTGCTCGCCTCCATCTCTCCTTTTTCGACCGTCCCTTTACGGGTCTTGCCTTCCCAAGCATACACTTCCATTGGAATCCTCCGATGATCCGGATGCTTTCTCCCTTAATCTTCCACGGTGGTCTTCAGAATTTCCTCCACGCTCGTAACACCTTCTCTGAGCTTCTGCAGGGCCGACTGACGCAGGGTTTTCATCCCCAGCTGGATGGCCTCCTTCTTGATCTCTCCGCCCGAAGCTCCCTGAAGGATCTGCTCCCGGACCTCATCGCCAACCCTCAAGACCTCATACAAAGCCACCCGCCCCTTATACCCGGTGTTGCTGCACCGGGGACACCCCGCCCCTTTGTAGCAAGTGAGCCCCTGGAGTTCTTCCGGGGGAAGCCCCAGGTTCAAGAGCATCTGCGGGGAGACTTGAACCACGGCTTTGCAGGCCTCGCAGATCCTGCGCGCGAGACGCTGGGCTACGATCAGATTCACCGCCGAGGCCACCAGGAAAGGCTCGATGCCCATATTCAGCAGGCGGCTGATGGTGCTGGGGGCGTCATTGGTGTGGAGGGTGCTCAGGACCAGGTGGCCGGTGAGGGCGGCTTTGATCGCGATTTCGGCGGTCTCGAAGTCCCGCACCTCTCCCACCATGATGATGTCGGGGTCCTGGCGCAGGAAGGAGCGGAGGCAGTTGGCGAAACTCAGCCCGATCTCCTCATGGATCTGCACCTGATTGATTCCCATGAGGTTGTACTCCACCGGATCCTCAGCCGTGGAAATATTCTCGCTAATCTGGTTCAATTCGGTCAACGCCGAGTAGAGGGTCGTCGTCTTGCCGCTTCCCGTCGGCCCGGTGACCAGGACCATGCCGAAGGGCTTGTGGATGGCGTCGCGGAATTCCTTGAGCGGCTGCTCTTCAAAGCCCAGCTTGGTCATATCCAATTGCAGGCTGGATTTGTCCAATAGCCGCATGACCACTTTTTCCCCGAAGAGGGTGGGCAGGACCGAGACCCGGAAGTCCATTTCCTTGTCTTTTCCGTACTTCACCTTGATCCGGCCGTCCTGGGGGAGGCGCCGTTCGGCGATGTCCAGCTTCGACATGATCTTTACGCGGGAAGTGATGGCGTTCTTGAGTTTCAGGGGAGGCTTCATGAACTCGTAGAGCACCCCGTCCACTCTCAGTCTCACCCGGAAGACTTTTTCGTAGGGCTCGATATGAATATCACTCGCGGCCCTCTTGATCGCTTCATTCAGGATCAGGTTGACCAGCTTCACGACCGGAGCGTCTTCGACCGCCTGTTGGAGCTCGTTGACGTCAATATCCTCTGAATCATCCAGGAGCTCCATCCGCTCCCCCTCTTCGATGTTCTCCATGATCGAGGTCAGGGTATCGGAGGGGTCGTAAAACCGGTCTATGGCCGTTTTGATAGCACTCTCCGTGGAGACGAACACTTCTACATGGCAACCCGCCAGGAATTTGATATCATCAATGGCCAGGATATTAGAGGGGTCGCTCATGGCGACGCGGAGGGTGGACCCCACTCGCTTGATGGGAATGGCCTGATATTTGAAGATGACGTCGGCCGAGATCATCTTTATGGCCTCCGGGTCGATTTGCACCTCATTCAGGTCGATGGCCGGGACCCCGTAATGCCGGCTGAGGAAGGAGACCAAACTCTTTTCGCTAATGTATCCGAGTTTCAGCAGGGATGAACCAATCTTAGTTCCCGAAATTTTCTGCTCCTGGAGGGCTTTTTCCAGCTGCACGGGGGTGATTAAGCCATTATTGACCAAAAGGTCACCCAACCGACCGCTCATACGCTATCTCTCCGCAATTTATTTTTTTAAAGAAATATAGAAGGCTGTCAGGACCTTGTCAAGGAATTTCCAAGCCGATCTACAGGATTATCGTCAGCAGGGGAAAAAATCTAAAATCTTTTCGGTAGCTTTACTTTCCGGGCGAACCCAGAAAAGGAGCCGACCGGCTATTGACAACTGGACGGAAAGAAGCTACTTTTTTCCCCTGTGCAAGCGATAGAAGCGAGGGAAAAAAGAATTAATTATCTTCCCCGGGCTAAACGGGATATAGCATTATAGATCGAAACATAACCACAAATAAAGGACAAAAAGTATTTTGACTTACCATGGGTTATCGGTTTTCCCCGCAAACTGGAGGTAACAGGGATTGGATAGATTGATCGTGGCACTGGCTTCGGCGGGCTATGCCGGATTTTTTCCCCGAGCCCCCGGGAGCGTTGGAACGGCGGTGGGAGTTCTGGTCTACCTCCTTTTTTCCCCCTTCCCCCCTCTGGTCTACTTATTGAGCACTGGGGCCTTTTTGGCCCTGTCGTGCTGGGTCTCGGAGAGGGCCGAGGTTCTGCTGGGCCACAAAGACAGTCCGAGAATCGTCATCGATGAGGTCGCGGGCTATCTGATCACCATGGCCCTTCTGCCGTGTACTTATGCTACGATCGCCGGTGGGTTCCTTTTTTTCCGAGTTTTCGATATAATAAAGCCGCCTCCTGCGGGCTGGATCAACCGCCAGATGAAAGGGGGCTTAGGAGTTGTCCTGGATGATGCGGTGGCGGGCGGGTACGCAAATCTTTGTCTCAGGCTGGCCGCCGTTTTTTATCCTGATTTCTTCTTTCTATTCGATCGCTGATCGCGTGACCATAGAGCAGGAGCATCGCTTGCGCGTCGAACTTATTACCATCGGCAACGAATTGACTTCCGGCGAGATCGTGGATACCAACGCCGCCTTCATGGCCGGCGCCCTGTCGGAAGCCGGCCTGGAAGTCGTTTTCATCACCACCACCGGGGATGAATCTTTTCGCATCGAGGATTCTCTCCACCGGGCGCGGGAGCGGGCCGAAGCCGTCATCGTAAGCGGAGGTCTGGGGCCTACCAAAGATGATATCACCGCCGGCTCTGCCGCCAGGGCGCTGGGACTCCCCCTGGTTCTTCATAAGGGGATATTGGAGGATCTGAAGAAGCGGTTTGCCCAGAGGGGGGTGGAGATGCCGGTTTCCAACGAGAAGCAAGCCTTCTTCCCCCAGCAGGCGGAGATCATCCCCAATCCCTTGGGCACGGCCTGCGGGTTTCTGGTCCGGCAGCCGGGCAAGATCTTCATCTTCCTGCCGGGCGTCCCCCGAGAGTTGGAATACTTGATGAGGGAAAATGTAATTCCCCTCCTGCAGAAAGAGAGGAAGGAAAAGGTCTGGGTGAGCTCGCGCACCCTGAAGGTCTTCGGGTTCACCGAATCCGCCATCGCCGATCTGCTGAAGGATGTAAAACCCCAGGATTTTTTGGCCGCCCTCGCCTATCTTCCCCGGTATCCCGAGAATCATGTTAAGATTACCGTCCGGGGAAAGAGCTCCCAGGAGGTGGAGGGAAACCTCCGGAATTTGGAATTGTTGATCCGCGACAAGCTCCAGGGGCGGGTGATTGCCGCGGACCGGGAGACCCAGGAAGCGATCGTCGGCCGACTCCTCAGGGACCATCAGGCGAACCTGGCCGTGGCCGAATCCTGCACCGGGGGGCTCGTGGCGTACCGCCTGACCCGGATCCCCGGGAGTTCGGACTACTTCGACCGGTCGGCGGTCGTTTACAGCAATACGGCCAAGGTGCAGATGCTGGGAGTCCCGGAATCCCTGATTCACAGCGTCGGCGCGGTGAGCGCCGAGGTGGCCGAGAAGATGGCCGAAGGGGTCCGCGGGATTAGCCAAGCAACCCTGGGGCTGGCGATCACCGGGATCGCGGGGCCGGCGGGCGGGTCCGGGGAAAAGCCGGTGGGAACGGTCTTCATCGCCCTGGCCAGTCCGCGGGGAACCGTCTCCAAAAGGTACCAATTCATGGGCGACCGGGACCAGATTCAAACCATTTCCGCTTACACGGCCATCGATTGGGTGAGAAGGTATTTTTTAAATTTGATAACCGCTTTCAAGCAATGAATCGGCGGGGCGGGCTTGAAACCCGCCCCTACGGCTGTTCCTATGGATGATATTCGATCCTTTATAGCCATCGAGATCCCCTCACCCCTGAAGGCCAGGATGGAGGAGATCCAGCGGCAACTCCGGCGGACGGACGCCGATGTAAAATGGGTGCGCCCCGAAGCAATCCATTTGACCTTAAAATTCTTGGGGTCCATACGGCAGGAGGATGTGGAGAGGATATCCCAGGCCCTTGCCCCGGTCGTCGCCGGTGGAGAATCCATTGAGGTGCGGGTGCAGGGCATGGGGTGTTTCCCCAATCCCCGAAACCCCCGGGTCGTCTGGCTGGGTATAGATCAGGGGAAAGAGGCCCTTGCATCCCTGCAGCGGGCGATCGAACAGAAAATGGCCGAACTGTCTTTTCCCCCCGAGGACCGTCCCTTTTCTCCTCACCTGACCATGGGCAGGGTTCGTTCCCCCCGAGGAAGAGTGGGGTTGTCCCAGGCCCTCGAGAAACACCAGGGGGTAGAGATCGGAACTTTTCAAGCCCAGGAAGCTATTCTCTTCCGGAGCGAACTGAGGCCCTCCGGAGCTGTCTATACCAAGCTCGGAGAATTCCCGTTTCGGAAACGCTGAAAATTTTTTCCAAAATCTTTTGCCACAAAGGAGGATCCATGCCCGCGGAGAGCCAAAGAGAGAAAGCCATTGAATTGGCGGTGAGTCAGATCGAACGTCAATTCGGCAAGGGAGCCATCATGCGCCTGGGGACCGATGCCGTCCTCCCGGAGATTCCGGTTATTTCCACGGGCTCTCTGGCGCTGGATATTGCCCTCGGCGTAGGCGGAGTTCCCCGGGGGCGGGTGGTTGAAATCTATGGCCCGGAGGCCTCGGGCAAGACCACGCTGGCCCTTCATATCGTCGCCGAAGCCCAGAAAAAGGGCGGGATCGCCGGTTTCATCGACGCCGAGCACGCCCTGGACGTAGGTTATGCCCAGAAACTGGGGGTGAAGACCGATGACCTGCTGATCTCCCAACCCGATACCGGGGAACAGGCGCTGGAGATTGTCGATATGCTGGTCCGCAGCGGGGCCATCGACGTCGTGGTCGTCGACTCGGTGGCTGCTTTGGTTCCCAAGGCGGAACTGGAAGGAGAGATGGGCGATGCCCACATGGGATTGCAGGCCCGCCTCATGTCCCAGGCGCTGCGGAAACTTACCTCCACCATCAGCAAATCCAATACCTGCGTCATCTTCATCAACCAGATNNGCAACCCGGAGACCACCACCGGCGGAAACGCCTTAAAATTCTACGCCTCGATTCGTATGGATATCCGGCGGATCGGAGCCATCAAGGATGGGCAGGACGCCATCGGAAATCGGACCAAGGTCAAGGTCGTGAAGAATAAAATGGCCCCTCCTTTCAAAGAGGTGGAGTTTGATATCATGTATGGGGAAGGCATTTCCCGGGAAGGAGACCTCATCGACCTGGCGGTGGAAAAAGAAATTATCCAGAAGAGCGGCGCCTGGTTTTCCTTCGACGACGAACGGATCGGTCAGGGCCGGGAGAATTCCAAGACGTTTTTCAAAGAGCATCCGGAAGTGGCCCGGGCCGTTGAAGAAAAACTCAGAGAAAAGATGGGCCTGGTGAAGAAGCCGAAGGAAGCCTGATGATCGATTGCGGGTTGCGGATTGCAGATTTTAAAAACCCTTTCTCTTCTTTCCCCATTCCGAACTCCGCATGAAAGGGAT
>PMCE01000060.1:6381-6587 GCA_003154025.1 Syntrophaceae bacterium | reverse complement strand
GAGGGAGACGTTCAGCATTGGTGGCACCCTCCCTCGGGCCGGGGCGTGCGGACCCACTGTTCCGATGATTACCTCTGGCTGCCGCTGGCGGCATGCCGCTACGTTCTCAGCACCGGGGACAGCGGAGTGCTGGACGAGCCCATTCACTTTATCGAAGGCCGTCCGATAAACCCGGAGGAGGACTCGTATTACGACCTGCCCGTCCG
>PMCE01000060.1:0-6329 GCA_003154025.1 Syntrophaceae bacterium | reverse complement strand
AGTTGCCCGCATGCGGGGTGACCTATCCTTCGCCGAGCGCTGCCGGGAGGAGGCGGCTCAATTACGCCGGAATGTCGAGCAGAATGGCTGGGACGGGGAGTGGTACCGCCGCGCCTACTTCGACGACGGTACGCCGCTGGGGTCCGCGAGTAATCCCGAATGCCAGATCGATTCGATTGCCCAAAGCTGGGCGGTTCTATCCGGCGCGGGCGATCCCGGGCGCTCTCGCCTGGCAATGGAAGCGGTGGATCAGCGCCTCGTTCGCCGGGGCGACGGGCTGATCCAGCTGCTGGACCCGCCGTTTGACAAATCGAGTTTGAATCCCGGCTATATAAAAGGATACGTCCCTGGNNGTGAGGGAGAATGGGGGGCAGTACACTCACGGGGCAATCTGGGCGGCCATGGCCTTCGCCGCCCTGGGCGACAGTCGGCGCGCGTGGGAACTGTTGGCCATGATCAACCCCGTGAACCATGCGAGGTCTCCGGAAGGGATGGCTACATACAAAGTAGAACCCTACGTCGTCGCGGCCGACGTGTATGCGCTCCCGCCGCACATCGGCCGCGGTGGATGGACCTGGTACACGGGCTCGGCCGGTTGGATGTACCGGCTGATCGTGGAATCACTCCTGGGGTTGGGGTTGGAAGGGGACAAACTGCGTTTTGCCCCGTGCCTTCCGAAGGATTGGAAGGCGTTCAAGGTGCACTACCGGTATCGGGAGACGGTCTACCACATCGCTGTCTTGCAGGAACCCGCCGGAGATGGGGGGACGAGCGTGACCGTAGATGGCGTGGGGCGACCCGACAGGGCGATTCCCCTGGTTGACGACCGCCGGGAACACTCGGTCGAGGTGAGAATAAAGACACCGAGCCAATGAAACCGGATCGGATATAGCCGGAGTACTGAATCCGGAAGCAAGGAAGATTTAATTCATCCGGGTGGGATATTCCGCAGTTTGCGGGAAAACTCATTTCTGCTCGTCATTGCGGGGGGCGTAAGCGACGCGGCAATCTCAAAATGTTTGACTTCATTATGGAAGGGATTGCTTCCCCCGCCCAGGCGGGGGAAGCACTGACACCCAAAAGAATTTTTCAGCAACCTGCTAGCTTTTCATGGGCGACATGAGCTGGAAATAATTCCCGTCCGGGTCGGCCAGAGTGGCGATCAGATGATCCTGGCCATCGGCCATATGATACGGTTCGGCAATCACTTTCGCGCCCAGCCCTTTCATCCGCTCAAACTCTTCTTTCACGTTGTCGGTTTCGAAATTAAACATGATTCTTTCCGGATTCTTGTTCCGGCCATGCACTTCGCCGTGCGGACCGATGACCAGGGCGAAGGTCCCGACTTCAAACCCGTTATATTCTCCCTCTTGCCATTTGGGCCCGCGAGCTAAAACTTGGCGGTAAAAATCAACCAGCTTTTTCGGCGCTTCGGAAAATAAGAGCAATGAGTTTAAAGTGAGCATATTTCTCCTCCCTTTTTTGTTTCCGAGAACGGATATTTGAGAACTGTTCCTTTACAGGTTGGCGAAAAAATCCTTTCCCCCTGCCGCTCGTCATTCCCTCTCTCGCGGGAACGACGACCCGAAGAAGAAAACTATTTTTCAGCAACCTGTCAGAATAAATGGGATTTAGTAATCTTTAGATATCTCCCCAATCATCCTCCCTGCTTTCATCTCGGTTTGACTTCCCCGTTTGCTCATCGGAAGACCGGCCCTCCGCCTCGGCGCAGGTTTCGGCGGCCCGAGCGAGACCGTATCCCTGGTCGATATATCTCAATTCACATTCGCTGTAATTTGTTTTGGCATCCATTTTTAATCCCTCCTTATTTCCGCATTCGCTCTTCTTGCCACTTTCGAAAATCCATCCCATCCCTTTATATTTTTGATGCTTCTTTGAAAAAAAGGATTAAAAATAATCCCTGAGTCGGGAGCTGGACGCCCTTGAATCATTCAGCAGACCATACCGGAAGGGCGCAAAAACCATAAGGTCGAGGGCAGGCGTGAGGGGGAGGGGAGAACCGGCGCTTGCCAGGGAACCCAACCCGGGGTACACTAAAGTCATGATTCGAGTTACCGGCACGATCATGATCGATGAGGCCGAAATCCATCAGCAATTCATCCGCGCCTCCGGCCCGGGNNGGAAGGTTATCTGATCATCGATGCCCGGAGGTTCCGCACCCAGGAACAAAACCGCCAGGACTCTGTTACCCGCTTGGTGGATCTGATCCGCCAGGCAGCCCAAAGGCCCAAAATCCGCAAAAGGACAAAACCCACGCTGGCGTCCAAGGAACGACGGCTGGAGGGCAAGCATCGCCGCGCCAAGATCAAACACCTGCGCCGTGCGGAACCGGAATAGAACTGATTCGCTTTCTTTACCTTCTATAAAGCGGGCCATTAATGTGGGGAAGGGTACGTTCGTGCTGAATGTGTTTTGACCCGATGTCATGAGCGCAGGCTCTGCACGAAGGTCCCCCTACACACCGGGCATAAAAAATAGAGGTTCCGGGCAAAAATGGGGCGGCTTCCCCCCTTTCCCCGGGCCCGGGATAGTTGGTCCAGAATTGGGGCATGTTTGGCCGGAAGAGGGGCCGATACTCCGCTTGGCAGCGGTTCGGAAGAATTAAACTGTCAAAGTCAAAATCTGATTCCACAGGCACCGTCAAGTTAAGGGAAGACTTCTTCCAGAAAGGGTGTTCTTGGCATTTTCCTCCTGAATACAATACTTCAAACTCAAATCCCCAAATTGGGCTTGAGAATCGAAGCTGTTTCCAGCGGCAATTTTCCTCTTGACTACCCATGAGGTTAAGAGTATTTCTTTGGTAATTGTCTCCGTCTATGGCCCAGTAAATCTAACCACCTAACCCCTAACCTTCTGGAGGAAGTTATGAGATGGAGTTTTCGGAAGGTGCCGATATGAAGGCCCCCAAGAGGAGTAACCCCTCTTGGGGGCTTCTATTTCTTAAACTATGACACAGGGCAGAATTTCCTTATTTGATTGAACGAGATTTAAAAAATTAATCAAAGGGGGAGAAATGAAAAGATTGCTTAAATTGGGAATTCCTCTATTGGTAATGATCGCAGCCTTAGGACCATCCCTCAGTCAGGCATTTAACTCGGGTGCTCATGTTTATATTGCTGAGCAAGTTGCTCCCAAGGTTTTTCCTTTCACTTTTGACAAGACGGATCTCTATTATGGTAGCATCGCCCCAGACATTTCCTCGTATGTAACCTCCCCTGGAATTTGGGCTAATGGGTTTTGCGAAACACACTACGGCTTTACAAAACTTACCTATCCTTGGTGGAATCTAATCCAGAAGGCTTTTGCTCAAGGCTGGCAGATTCATAATGAGAGGTATCCTTGGGGTGCAGACTATTGGGCTCACGGAACATGTTCCGTTTGTCAAACTACCTGTAATTATGATGGTTATGTGAATCAAAAAGCCTCTGTTTTGATACAGGCGGTTCCTTTATTAGTCGGCCATCCTGAACTCGCTCATTTTGCGATTGAAGTGGTCATTGATTTACTGCTTGTCGATAATAAGGACCATACCCTTGGAGAAAAGTTGCTTGGAGCGGCTCTGTTTAGGTCCCCGGAGGACCTAAAGCTTCTGACCAATACTTTTGTTGGGCTTCCTAGGGGTGGGACCACCTTGGCAACTTTGTCTTCAGCCGAATCCACCTTTAGGAATCTCGTCATTAATTATGCTACGGCTTTAACCTTACCAGAACCTCTAAGAATGGGAGTGTTAGGCCAATTAGGTGTTCAGGTAGCTCAGGGAATGGGTGTGACAATTGAATCAGACGATGTACAGATGATCCTGCAAGCAGCCCTGGGATTATGCAAGAATGACTACTATCAACCCATTCAGGAGGCTATTAACGGCATTATTACCAACAAGAGTAATTTAATCAAGTAATCGAGAGTGGTTTTTCAGAATTTGAAGGCGGGGTCAGAGGTGGTCCTGCCTTTTTTGTTGCATATCGCAAGTCATAATCTTCAACACAATAAAGGCTATTGCCATCACTCTTTGTAGGTGCACTCGATAAACGTGACCCAGGATATCAATCTCTGTCTGAAGAGGAATTGATTAGAACCTATATGTGGAAATTGACCTGTTGGTTTTGGTTTGACGCTAATCGGATAAAGGGAGGATGAATGATACTGGACAAGTTCAGCCTAAAGGGAAAAAGTGGGATCGTCACCGGAGGTGGAACGGGACTGGGGAAAGCCATGGCCGCCGCCGTCGCTCAGGCTGGCGCGGAAATTTTGATCGTGGGAAGGAGAAAAGAAGCGTTAGATGAGGCAGCCAAAGAAATGAATCGGTATGGCGGACCGGTTATCCCGTTTCAGGCAGATATAACCAAGATGGGAGACATTCCCAAAATTGTAGACAAGGCAATAAAGGAATTCGGCAAAATCGACTTTCTCTTCAATAATGCTGGAAAGGGACACCCCTCGCCCTGTGAGGATTATAAAGAAGCCGATTGGGATGAGGTCCTGATGACCAACCTCAAAGGGCCATTTTTCTTGGCCCAGGCCGTGGGCAGGAGCATGATCGCGGCAAAACGCCCCGGTTCGATCATCAACACCTCTTCTATCATGGCATTTATTACGCTAAAGGATAGTCCGGCGTATCCCACCAGCAAGGCAGGCATTAACCATCTCACCAAGGCTTTGGCCAATTCTTGGGCAAAGTATGGCATTCGAGTTAACGCCATCGGGCCTGGATGGTTTCTAACGGAGATGACTCAACGAAGGTTCGAGGATAAGGAAAAGAGCGCACAGACTATCAGCCGCATTCCTATGGGGCGTACGGGTGACCCGGAAGAACTTGGAGGGGTCGCGGTCTTTTTAGCGTCCGATGCCTCAAGTTATGTAACGGGTCAGACCATTGTTGTGGATGGAGGGTTATTGAGCAGCCAATAGAGCTAAAACGGATACAATCTTTATCGTTATCGCCGACTGGCCTTTTTCACCAGCGGAGAGGAGGGTAAAGGTAAAGATTTCGGGAGCTCCAGTATGGCTTTCGAAACATCCTCAAGGACATTCCTGAAATTGCTTTCCAGGCATTTCTGCACGCTTTCGGGACGGATGGGGCTTTCTCCGCTATGCGCTCGCAGTCCTTCATTGGTATGTTTCGATGGCAAAGCACGGTGTAACAGATCAACGGTCACGGCTTCTTTTTTGCGCATATTCCGCCACTGTTCTTGGACCTCTTTGGGAGTCTGCTGGAAGAGCCCCAGAGAAACCCCCTTCGAGTAGGCGTTCAGCCCTGCCACCGCTCGCCCGAGGCTCAGCGCCTCATCATGCTCGAACCCCAAAACTTCGGCCACCACCGCCGCCCAGTTCACGCTTGGCAAATCAATTCAGAAAGGACGTCCCCCTGATTACTTCGGTTTTTTTTCGTATTCCCCGAGAAACGTCACTATAATAACCGTAATGTTTGCTATTACCTGCCCAACACCATCAATAACCAAAGAGTTCCAAACGATTCTATATATCGCCGAATATTTACATTCATGTACACGGGTGTCCAAAAAGAGCCGGAGGGGATGAACGCCCCTCCGGCGGAATGCGGCTTTAGAGCGTTGACCTATTTACGTCCATAAGCATGGCGGGAATTTTTCTGGAAAGCGTGTCGAGCTGATCGTCCGTGATGCCTTGCGTGCGCAACCCCTGAATGAAGGCACGCATCCCATCGATGGGGTTGGGGTTCAGGGCTTGGCCGAGATCGGTATCGATGAACTGCCGGTCCGGGGCGATTTTGATGTACTTGGCGAAATCAGCCATGCTCGTGTGGCCGCGCTTCCAATTCCCCGAAATTGCGGAATGCTCGCCGTAATAGAAGGGTAGAATACTATGCTCCAGATAGGCCCCGTTTCCAATAGCAGCCCTGGCCTGATCCAGGCTCAGGTACCACGGCTCTTGGGTCGCGTGGGTCACGACGACCTTCTTGACGCCAACCTCCTTTGCCTTGGCGGTGAGGATAACAGCCTCCTGGGGGGAGGAGTGCCCGGTGGCGAAAATAATGTTCTCATCGCGGCAGATTTCCATGACTTGCACCACCTCGGGGAGCACCTTGCCGTTCCCGTCCGTCACCGGCACGCCCTTCTCCTTTTCGTCATACGCGGACTGGTATGTCGGCATCCAGATGCACCGGCAAAATCGGCCGGTAATCATCGTGGCAGCCATCTTAGCCGCCTGCACATTTACCTTCGGGCCGTAGTTAGCATTAAGAGTAATGCCGCCGAAGACCTCGAAGTCGGGCACCATTGCCCGGAGGAGGTAGGCAATGTCGACGGCAACATCTGCGGGGAAACCATAAC
>PMCE01000439.1 GCA_003154025.1 Syntrophaceae bacterium | reverse complement strand
GGGAGGCACCATCGCGAAATATCTGAAGCATGGTGCGAAGGTGGCCCTCGTCATTCTAAGCTATGGCGTTCGGGGAGAGTCCAATGATCTTTGGAATGCGGAAGGTCAAACCGCGGACAAGGTCAAGAAGATCCGGCAAAGCGAGATCGAGGCCGCCGGGAAGCATCTGGGCGTTGAACAATTCGAAGTCTGGGATTATGACGATTATTACATGGAATTCACCCCGGAACGCATGGACCGGATGGTCCGCAAGATCAGGCAGGTGAAACCCCACCACATCATAACCCATGGCCCCAAGGATGTTTTCAACCCGGACCATGAAAGCGTCTCGCGCTTTGTGTTCGAGGCCAGCGTTCTTTCCATATCCAACGGGGTGAGAATCGAGGGCTGCCCGACGGCCAAACAGGCAAGAATCTTCGGGTTCGAACCCCATCAAACCGAGATCTGCGATTTTAAGCCGGAAGTCATCATCGATATCACCGAGACCTTCGAGCAGAAGGCCGCCGCCATGCAGGTTTTCAAGGCCCAGAAGCATCTGATCGATTACTATACGGACCGGGCCAAGATGAGAGGAAATCATGCCCGCAGATGTTCGGGGAATCAAAAATATCAATACGCAGAGGCCTTCAGCAGGTTCTTTCCTTACGTGGGGGAGGAATTGGTCTAAACCAGAAAAAAATTAAATTTTGGAGTGCGCCGGCAGGACGGCGCTTTTTCTAAGCCTGCAGGCTGATCCGCATTCCAAAGGTTATGAACACGCTTTTCCCGCCCCGGCCGACATACGCACCATCAAAATCGCCTGGACATCCCTTTCTACTTGAGTTCCTTCGGGGGACATTCGCCTAACCGTTCGCATTCGCAACGGCTCGCTTTCCCAGGACCGTGGTTTTCAGATAGTTCGCCAGGGCGGCCGTTTCGTCAGGGTCGAGCGAAATGTACAGCGGGTAGAGATCTCCCACCGGAATCCCGATCAGGCGCATGGCGGTCTTCATCGTGGCGGTCAGGCCGCGGTGCATCCATTTCGATGGAAACAGGGCAAATTGAAGCTGAATTTCCGCGGCGCGCTTGCCGTCGCCGGCAACGAATGCCTCGATGACCTGCCTCGCGATCTCGGCGGCAGGCGGAGGCATGGTCGCGCCGGAGCCGCCCAGCTCCAGAGTGGCGAGCAGCATCTGCATGGTCGTAAAGTACCGGGCGTGCCCGGCCCGGTCGATTTCGGCGATCAATCGGGAAACCCTCGAAAGGTCGCGGGAGCTTTCCTTGATGTAGCGCACTTTGTCGATCCGGGCGATGGCGACGGTGGCGGAGATGGATACATCCGCGCCGGGGCCCGGGTTGATATAGAGGGTCATGGGCAGGGGGCACTCGCGGGCCACGGCTTCGAAATAGGCTACGAGGTCCCGTTCGGTCGGCGGGCCGCCGAACGGCCGCAACGGCGCCAGGATCTGTACGGAATCGGCGCCGAGGCTCTTGGCGAAATGGGCAAGATCGATCGCCTTCTGAAACGACGGGTGGGAGATCCCGACCATCACCGGGCAGCGCCCGGCAACGTACTCGACGGTGCGCCGGATGAGCGTTTTCCGCTCCTCCAGGTCGAGATACGTGTACTCCTGCGCTTCCACACCTGCCGCCACCACCATGGTAGCGGCACAGTCCTCCATCACGTAGTCGATCTCACGCTTGAGTGCCCCTTCGTCGACCTTCAGGTCCCCGGTAAAGGGCGTAAGCGGTGCCACGACCAGTTCGGGTTTAACCATACAACGATCTCCTTTCGGTAGCGCATCTTGCCGGATCTGCATTAGGGATGGATTAAGCTTGCTCCTGGGCACGTCTCAATGGAACCAGCCCATTTCCTGGTTCTTCGCCCGGCAGGGCAGCCGCTACTCCGCCGCATCACAATGCGCTATAGGGCATTGCACTCGCTTTGGATGGTTTTTTATACGAAAGGGGAAGGAATATGTCAAGGGTGTCGAGGATCCAATCCAATTCAGGCCGGATCCTGGCAAGATTAAGAAACTTATGCCTTCATGGACATCCCCCCATCCGCAAGACAAAAAGCAATATTGGCTGCCCTATGTAGATTTCGTATAATATGATTATCATGTTTTATCGGTAAGGAAACAAGATGGCGAAGGCTATAAGTGCGACGGAGGTTGTCAGAAAATTCTCCGAGATTTTAAACTCCGTCAATTATCGGGGAAAGTCCTTTATGATCGTCCGGAGAGGGAACCCGGTGGCCTTAATTTCTCCATTCGAGTCTCTGCCCAAAAGAAAACCTCTCCGAGAGCTCAAGGAATTGGTCAAGAGTCTTCCCCGCCTAGGGGACGAAGCAGAGCGTTTCAAGAAGGATTTGAAGGAAATCCGGAAACATCAACGGACATTGCCCAAGGAAACCAAATAGGATTAATTTTCGATTCCAGTGCCCTGATTTACCTGGATCGGAACCTTTAAACCATCGGAAAAATCATTCCTGTGCGGCCGCGGCCTGTTTCTTGGCGCGTTTTTCCAGCTTCTTGCGATGCTCCGATTCGACCTTCTCCTCGATGGAGATCACATTCTCCGGACGATCCTTCTTAAAATGCTTGCGATAGAGGTGCTCGATATACTGGGGGAGCGGCACTTTCCATGGCTCCTGCTTATGATTGGCTAATTTCCCGAACTTCTTGGGGTTGAGACCCAGCTCGCGCGCCATCTGGACCTGGGCGTGGGAGAGGCGGAAGTTCTTCCTTGCGTCTATCCATATTTGTAAATGATCCGGTATGCGTTCCTTCGACATCGGTTATCTCCCCCGAGCCCATCGCCGGTAGGCATCGATCCACTCCGCGCCTTTCGGCCTGGGCTCAGGCAAGGGCAGGTCAAGGATGGGAACGCGCTGGCGGTCGCGGTCGCGCCGGCAGACCGCTACAATCTCATCGGCTTGGTTCAAGTCAATTTTTCCCACCGTAACCTCCATCCCAAGAATGGTCGTTTTGAACGGCACCAACAGGTTTTCTTCCATCATGGTGAAGATGCCGGTGATCTCTTCGGATTCGCTATAGCAATCCACGGTAGCCTCAGCAATCAGATTGTCGAGGTGGGTAGCCTTGGGTGGAATGGCCCGTTTTTTCGGACCTCGTTTGCTCGTCGTATTCCGGGTTTTGGTCATGTTTACCTCGTCAGTCAGCTTAATGCATCGTTGGCTCATTGAAAAATGTTACCGAGAGGGATCTCTGGTAGCGATATGGGGTTTAAAGGAAAAGCGGGACCCCCTTAAGTAATTCAATAACATAATTAGCAACCGATAGCCATTCTCAAGAGCAATTCCTCCGATCGGTGGACTGCAAGTGCAGAGTGGAGCTCGGAATATTGAAACCCGCTCATTGATTCGCCTCTCGATTGATCGGATTTGGTCCCCCGCTGGTCTTCCGGAAACTACCCGCGCAATCGTCATTTTCTCAAGGTTGGCCGCTATGACCAAGAGGTAAGAGAAGATTCTAAGGATGGCAACCAGGGAAATGCCGTAGTCACGGGCCGGGATGGAAGCGAGGCCCGTTCCAAAGNNCCTTACCCCATGTCCAGAGTCAATTCGGACCTCCCCTCTCAGGGCACGCTCCGGGCCGGCGCTGACCCCCATTTTTCTTGACCTTCGGGGTGGATGCTGTTATTTTTTCTTATGAAGTGGCGCCTGAAGAAATCCCCGCAAGGGACGCTTCTTCAAGGCAAGCGACTGTTCAAGGAGGATGGATCCATGCCCGCGAAGCGTGCGCTCATCATGCATCCGAAAGATAATGTGGCAACTACCGTTGAGGAAATCCAGCCCGGAGATGAGGTTCGGGTCTCCACTGGGAAAGAAGTTCGTACTCTGACTGCTGTCGAGGCCATTCCTTTCGGCTTCAAAATCGCCCTGGAGGAATTATCTCCGGGGGCGATCATCCTGAAGTACGGGGATGTCATCGGTAAAGCCGGACGGCCGATCGCCAAAGGCGCATTGGTACACGTTCACAACCTCGAAGGCACCCGGGCGCGGGGAGACCTGGAAAGGGGGAAAAAAGAATGAGTTTCCTCGGATACCCCCGGCCCGATGGGTCGGTGGGGACACGCAATTACGTATTGGTCATCCCCCAGGGCCTGATCGCCAAGTCCATCTGTGACTTCGTCGCCGGGACCCGATTCATTCAAACCGTGGATCATGGGTCCGGCCGCACCGCCAATGACCGCGAGCGGATCGCCCGGGTTCTGATCGGGCTCGGCCGAAACCCGAACGTGGCCTCGGTGATCGTCCACGCCGCCAGCCCGGGAGTCGGGTACCCGGAACTCCGAGCCGAGCGCCTCGCGGACGAAATCGCGGCGAGCGGCAAGCGGGTGGAGGTCATCGACCCGGCCAAGGACGGCGGCGTCTACGGGGCCATCGCCAAGGGAATGCAACTGGCCCGCATGATGGTGTACGAGGCTTCGAAGGTCCGGCGGGTGGAAGTGGGGGACGAGCATCTTTGCCTGGGGGTCAAATGCGGGTATTCCGACACGACCTCGGGCATCGCCGGCAACCCGGCCATCGGATATCTCTTCGACAAGGTCGTGAAAGCGGGGGGCACCGCCTTCCTGGGCGAGACCACCGAGATCATCGGGGCTGAGCACGCACTGGCGAAGCGCGCCGCGAACCCGCAGGTGGCCAAGGCAATTCTGGATGCGGTCGCCCACCGGGAGTCGCTGGCCAAATCCACCGGCCTGGATATCCGGACCATCAACCCCATCCCGGCTAACATCAAAGGGGGGCTCAGCTCCCTGGAAGAGAAGAGCCTGGGAGCGATTCACAAGGCGGGAACGTCAACCCTCCAGGGCGTTCTTCAATACGGGGAGCGTCCGAAGGGCAAGGGCCTTTATTTCGTGGACTGCTGGATGGGATCCTATTCCATCTTCGCCGGGTATGTAGCGGCGGGGTCCAACCTGGTCATGTTCCAGCTCGGGGGAGGGGGCCTGACCGGCCGCAACCTCATGGAAGGTTCTCCGGCGATTGTCGCGCCCTTCCTCTGGTGCACGGCCAACCCCAAGACCTTCCAGATGGCCAAGGACAACATCGACTTTTACTCCGGCACCGTGATCACGGACGGGGAGGACCCGCAGGAAGCGGGAGAACGCCTCTACCGTACGGTCATCGATATCGCCTCCGGAACCCTTTCCCGGAGCGAGACTCTGATGTTCACCGAGCCGATTGACCTATGCCTGGAGGAACCGCGGTTCTGAGCCCCGGCGAGGTCCTAACCCGGATTACAGAAACTTTGGGGGCAAGAGTTGAGAAGACCTGCCCCCAAGGAACCGGGGGCCGTTGTTGACTGACTTGACTGGCTCGCGAGAAGGCGGGAGACCCTTAAGTTATTAGAGAACCTACTCGGCAGGCTAACAGCCATTTTTGCAGGCAATGAGTTCGTCAAAGAAAAAATACCGGCGAATGGACGTTGGTCCGAATGCCGTCCCCAAAAAGTCATAGACAAGCTGGCCCTCTCTACCCCAGTCTCCGCTGACTAAACCTATGTGCGATCCTGCCATTCTCCACATGATCCGTTCAATTCTTTAACCCTGGGCCCCTTATCCTCGGGGCAACGGTACAGGGGGGCCTTTAACCGGTTGGGGTGCTTGCCGCGGGCCTTGCGGAAACCGCCCGTGCGATCGCCAGGCCGACCCTGTTGACCACTATGACGCCAAAGTAGGAGACGATTCCAAGGATGGCGACCAGGGACATGCCGTAGTCGCGGGCCAGGATGGACGCGAGGACCGTTCCGAAGACCGAGCCCGTGACGGTGATGGCCCAGCACCAGGCCAGGAGGCTCGACTGGCTGCGGCTATAGCTGTCGATGGAGAGCGGGACCACGTGTCCGAGGAGATACCCGAGGCCCGCGAAGGCGACGAAGACCAGCGGCATCAAAGCAAACATGGGCAGCCAAAGCAAGAACCGGTGCCCCCAAAGCGGTACGATGACAAACAGGGCCAGGCAGACGAGAACGGCCCCGCCTGAGTAAGGGGCGATACGCCTTTCTTTCCGGTCCTTGGAGATCCTCCCCGAATGCAGGCTTCCCAGGCCCGCTCCGAGGATCATGCTGGACAGAACCACGATCATGGCCAGGGTGGGATGGTGCAGGTAGAGCTGGTATTTGTATATGCCTGCCATCTCGATGAACATGAACCCGGTTCCGGTGAGCGCCAGTATCAAGAGAAGCCTTGGGTCAATCTTCACCTTCTCCCCGCCTCCCGGGCGGCGGATGACAAAGGGGAGGATTACAAAGACGAATGCCAGGATCCCCATAACTATCAGCATGGGTCTGTAGAGGCCGCCGATCAGCGACTCATAGCGGTTCGCTTTTGAAATCAAACCCGAACCGACAAGGTAAGGACGATCGTCGTTTAGAGGAATGTTCCTCTGGTTCGGAATCCATAAAGCGGCCATCAGACCATGGATCGGTTTCGTGTCTCTGCAAATCTCCGTCACCGCCTCCAGGTAAGTTTTTTCCTGCTGGGCCTTTTCCTCCTCCGACGGCTGAATCTTTGTATTTCCGATAAACTTTTCTATGTGCGGATAAAATATCTTGATCTTCGCGTTGCGGGAAGCCGCGATCTTGCCGATGTTGATCAGTTCCTCATTAGTGTATGGGGTCTTCTTTGCCATATACATCGTCTGGTATCCGTAACCCAAGGGCCGAGAGAGGATGACAAGCCGGTCTTCGGGTTGCATGATTCCAGCCATCTTCATGCCGGCAACAAGGCTCACCAGCCGGCGTTCTTTCTCACCCGCCAGAGGGCTCCTGCTGTAGGAAAAAAGTGTATAGCAGAGGAATCCATCCTCCTTCAGGTGCTCGATATATTCGGAGAAGGCCTCCTGGGTGGAAATGAAATTGGGCGACCATGCGTTTGATATTTGTCCGGCCACCGTGGCAAAGTTGACATCGAGCATCTCAATCACGTCATAGCTGTGCTTGCTTCTCATGATGACCGAGCGGCCGTCGGCAATATGGGAATGCACATTCGGGAGAAGATACGGATTGCCCGGTTCATCCTTTTTATTCCGGACAATATCGGTAACCATAGGACGGGCAATTTCCACGGCGTCGATCCGCTTCATACCAAAATGGCTGGCCATGCTCAATTCCTGGCCCCCACCGGAGGCAATTACCAGTAGGTCTCCACCCTGTTTCATCTGAAACGGNNCCATTGTCGATGACGTACATCTGCTGGCCCCTGTAATTCATAAGGGCCACCCTTGCCATAGGAGACCAGTGCTCACGGATCAGTTCCCTTTCCGCGAAGCCGGCTGCATACCTCACCTGAAAGGACCCGCTGGCCCAAAGGGCACCCATTATCAAAAGCGGCGCAATGCAGGCGGCGGCTACCCGAACCGTTCTTTCCTTAGTGGTAAGAATATAAAGGGCAGGTACAATAGCGAGGGCTGCCATTACGAAGATCGTACCCCTTAAGCCAAAGGGATACAAAAGCAGCGGTATGCTGATCGATCCAAAGGTGGCCCCAATCAGGTCAATTCCATACATGAGACTAAACTTCGTTGGTGCACTGCGGAATATGAGCGCCTGAAGATAACCCGCCAGGAGAAAGGGAAAGAAAGCAATGGGGATTGCGCCGTACAGTTTCCAGGTCTTGAAGAGTTGCGGATTCCTCTGCAATATCGTCGCCCGCTCCAGGAAGGAGAGGTTTTCCTGTACCATACGCGTGTTAGGAACCTCGATCTTCTGCGGAACAAANNGTAATGGAAAAAATAGTTAGGAGCAGGAGTTGGCGACGTTCGAGTTTATCCTTATCCAGAGGTTTGGCGAAATATACCAAAAGCGCGCCGGATCCGGTCCCGAGCAGGGCCAGAGAAATGGCCAGGAAGGAATGGCTGGCGAAGAGGACAACCGAGAAAACCCTGGTTAAAAGAACCTCAAGACCCAGGGTAACCGCGGAGATCACAAAGAGAATAAGAAGGTTCATTTGATAGCCCGAGATTTTGGTTAAAATTCCCTCTCAATGGGACCGAATATACGAAATATGGGGCTGAATGCCAAGAAAAAAGATCGCCTTCCTATTCGTAACCGCTCCCGACAATGATCGACTCCGGGAAGAAGGGACTGAATGCTTGGACCTCTTCGAAAAGGACCAGGCACC
>PMCE01000047.1:12022-50431 GCA_003154025.1 Syntrophaceae bacterium | reverse complement strand
AGACGGGTAAAATATGATATTTTAAGCTTGGGTTCTATTTTCGACCCCGATAAGGATTTTTGCTTTATCGGGGTTTTTATTTATTTTATTCTAGCCACAGAGATCATCGAGAAGACAGAGCGAATAATTCCCAGGGACAAAAAATAAATCAGTTTTTGTTCTTATCTCGGTGACCTCTGTGTCCTTTGTGGGCAAAAAATAAAATCATGTTTTTCGACGCCCTCCAAAAAATCTTCGGCAGCAAGAACGAACGGGAGATCAAGCGCCTGACCCCCCTTGTCGAGGCCATCAACCGGCTGGAGCCAGAGCTATTGAAACTGAGCGACGCCCAGCTTAAGACCAAGACGGGGGAGTTCCGGGAGCGTCTCGCCAAGGGTGAGACCCTGGATGATCTCCTGGTCGAAGCCTTTGCCGTAGTCCGGGAGGCTTCCCGCCGGACCCTGGGCCAGCGGCACTTCGACGTGCAGCTCATCGGAGGAATGGTTCTCCACCAGGGAAAGATCGCCGAGATGAAGACCGGTGAGGGAAAAACCCTGGCCGCCACCCTGCCGGTCTACCTGAATGCCCTGAGCGGGCTGGGAGTCCACGTGGTCACGGTGAACGACTANNCGACTACCTGGCCAAGCGCGACTCCGCCTGGATGGGGAATATCTACAATTTTCTGGGCATGTCCGTGGGGGTCATCGTCCACGAGCTCGACGATGCCCAGCGCCAGCAAGCCTACCGCAGCGACATCACCTACGGGACCAACAACGAATTCGGTTTCGATTACCTCCGGGACAACATGAAGTTCCGCCTGGAAGACATGGTCCAGCGGGAGCTGAACTACGCCATCGTGGATGAGGTGGACTCCATCCTGATCGACGAAGCCCGGACCCCCCTGATCATCTCCGGCCCCGTGGAGAGGATGCTGGAAGACGGGTACTACGAAGACTTGAAGCCCCTGGTCACCCGGCTGCGCCAGAGTCAGAGCCGGTTGGTGGACGGCATTCTTCAGGAGGCTCAAAAGATCCTGAAAGACGACCCGGGGAGCGAAGAGGCCATCGAAAAGCTCCTCTTGGTGAAGCGGGGGGACCCCAAGCATCCCGGTTTCCTGGAGCTTATCGCACAGGAGCCCGCTTTGAAGACCAAGGTGGACCGCATGGAGTCCTTCCTCTCCGGACAGAAAACGCTCTCTCAGTTTCTGGGAAAACTCTACTGCTCCATCGACGAAAGATCCAATGCCGTCGAGATGAATGAAAAAGGCCTGGATCTCCTTTCCAAGGGACAGGCCGACGCCTTCGTCGTCCCCTCCCTCGACGACGGATACCTGGAAATCGACTCCAACCTGGCTTTCTCTCCCGCTGAGAAGATCGAGGCCCGGGAAGCCCTGGAGACCCGCTACCGGCAGGCCTCCGAACGGATTCATACGGTCCACCAGCTGGTGAAGGCCTACTGGCTCTTCCAGAAGGACGTGAACTACGTCATCAAGGACGGCCAGGTGATCATCGTCGACGAATTCACCGGGCGGATGATGCCCGGCCGTCGCTGGAGCGACGGCCTCCACCAGGCCATCGAAGCCAAAGAAGGGGTGAAGGTCGCCGAAGAGAACCAGACTCTGGCCACCATCACCTTACAGAACTATTTCCGCATGTTCAAGAAGCTGGCGGGTATGACCGGCACGGCCGACACGGAAGCGCCCGAATTCCAGAAGATCTACAAGCTGGAAGTCATGGTCATCCCCACCGACAAGCCCATGATCCGGGAGGACTTTTCCGACGTCATCTACCGGACCCAGCGCGAAAAGTATACGGCCGTGGTGGAAGAGATTAAGGAATGCCACCGGCGGGGGCAGCCCGTCCTGGTGGGAACCGTCACGATTGAAAACTCCGAAAAGCTCTCCCAGATGCTCAAGGCGGAGAAGGTCCCCCATCAGGTCTTGAACGCCAAGTACCACGAGATGGAAGCCAACATCATTGCCCAGGCCGGCCGGTATAAGGCTCTCACCATCTCCACCAACATGGCCGGCCGGGGAACGGACATCATGCTGGGCGGGAACCCGGAAGGGCTGGCCAGAGAGGAAGCCCGACGGCAAAAGATCGATCCCCTGGCCGACCCAGCCGGCTGGAAGAAGATCCTGGACGAGATGCGGGCCCTGACCTCCCAGGAGTACCAGAAGGTCATCGAAGCCGGAGGACTCCACGTCCTGGGCACGGAGCGCCACGAATCCCGGCGCATCGACAACCAGTTGCGGGGCCGCTCCGGACGCCAGGGGGACCCGGGAACCTCCCGTTTCTACCTCTCGCTGGAGGATGATCTGCTCCGGATCTTCGGTTCCCAGCGGATCTCCGGCATCATGAGCCGCCTGGGTATGGAAGAGGGGCAGCCCATCGAGCATTCCCTGATCTCCCGGGCCATCGAAAACGCCCAGAAACGGGTCGAGGCGCACAACTTCGAAATGCGCAAGCACCTCCTGGAGTATGACGATGTGATGAACAAACAGCGGGAGGTGATCTACGGCCAAAGGAAGAGGGTCCTGTCCCAGGAGGGGCTTCCCGAGGAGATTCAGGAGACCATCGAAGACCTGGCCGAAAACCTTCTGGACCAGATTGCCGAATCCAAGGCCTACCCCGAAGAATGGGATTACCGCCGGTTGAGCGAGTCGGTCATGCGCCTCTTCGCTTTTGTCCCCGAGATTCGTTCCGAGGAGACTGCGGAGATGACCCGGGAGAAACTCCGGGAAAAGGTCCTCACCAGGGCCAAAGAGGTTTACCGTAAAAGGGAGTCGGAGTTCGGCAACGACGCCCTGCGCTACCTGGAGCGGGTGATCTACCTCCAGACCATCGATTCCCTGTGGAAAGAGCACCTCCTGGCCATGGACCATCTCAAGGAAGGAATCGGCCTCCGGGGATACGGGCAACGCAACCCGCTTCAGGAGTACCAGAAGGAAGGGTACGAGATGTTCACGGAGCTCATCTCGGGCCTCAAGGAAGAGACGATTCAGAAACTCTTCCGCGTCCAGATCGCCCGTCCGGAAGAGGTGACCCGCTTCGAAAGCGTCCAGAAGAAACCCCTGGTCTTGAGCCACGGGGCGGAAGAGGTGGAAGAAAAGGCCCAGCCCGTAAAAAGGGAGAGCAAGAAGATCGGCCGCAACGATCCTTGCCCCTGCGGGAGCGGGAAAAAATACAAGAAGTGCCATGGAAGATAANNATGAACGAACACATCCCCCCCGACTTCCTCGTCCCCGGCTTTCTCGCCGCAGGGATGGCCGCGGGCATTAAGAAAAACCAGGCCAAGGATTTCGCCCTTCTTTACTCGGAGAGCCCGGCCGTGGCCGCTGGAGTTTTTACCACCAACCGGGTGAAAGCGGCGCCGGTGCTCATTTCCCGGGACCGGGTGAAATCCGGGAAGGGACGCGCCATTCTGGTCAATTCGGGATGCGCCAATGCCTGCACCGGGAAGGAGGGACTTGAAGATGGTCACTATCTCTCCCGGCTGATATCTGCTTCCCTGAAGATCGACCCTCGGGAAGTTCTTCTGGCTTCGACGGGGGTGATCGGAAAGCCCCTTCCGCTGGCAGTGATGGAGAAGGGCATCCCCTCGCTGGTGGCCTCCCTTTCACCCGAGGGCCTGGCCGATGCGGCTCAAGCCATCATGACCACCGACACCAAGCCCAAGGCGGTCCTGGCCAGGGGCCGGGTAAACGGGAAAGAGGTCACCCTGGCCGGAATTGCCAAGGGGTCCGGGATGATCTCCCCCCGGATGGCCACCCTCCTGGTCTTTGTCTTGACGGACGCCGCCGTTACCGCGGCGGCGCTGCGCAAGGCCCTGAAAGAGGGGGTCGAAAGATCCTTCAACCGGATCACCGTGGACGGGGACATGAGTACCAACGATACCCTCCTGGCCCTGGCGAATGGGCGGGCCGAAAACGGGCCGATTCTTCCCGGCACCGCGGGGTTCAAGAAGTTTTCCGTCCTTCTCTCCGGCCTGCTCTTTGCTTTGGCCAAGAAGACGGTCGCCGACGGAGAAGGGGTGACCAAAGTGGTCCAGGTTCGAGTCGAGAGGGCTCGGAGTGCCTCCGAGGCCGAAAAAGTGGCCCGGGCCGTAGCCAATTCCCCTCTGGTCAAGACCGCCTTCTTCGGGGAAGATGCCAACTGGGGCCGGATCCTTTGCGCCGCCGGCTATTCGGGCGCCCCCATCGACCCCGGAAGGGTGGATATTTTCTTCGATGACGTCCAGGTGGTCAGGAAAGGCCAGGGTGCAGGACCGGAGAAAGAGGAACCAGCGACCGCAGTCATGAAAAAGGGTGAGTATACGGTCCGCCTCGACCTACACCGGGGGAGATCGGAGGCTTACCTCTTCACCACCGATTTTTCTTTCGACTATGTGAAGATCAACGCCTCGTATCGGAGTTGAGAGTTGAGAATGGCGCAGGGCACACGGTTTTTGCCTTGAGCCGTGAGCCGCCTTTTTCAACTTTCAACTCCCAACTCTTGCCGTTACTTTTTAGGCTTGCACACCCCGTGCGGGGATGCTAAAATAGTTTGTTTAAAAACACACACTTCCCTGCCGGCCCTGGGTGTCCAGGCGTTTTGGATCGGTGGCCGGGGAAAGGGGGGTGGAGGAAAAACCCAGGAGGGAGCATCCATGTCTACCGTCACCATGAAGCAGCTGCTGGAAGCCGGGGTCCATTTTGGGCATCAGACCAAACGATGGAACCCCAAGATGAAGGAGTACATCTTCGGTTCGCGGAACGGGATCTACATCATCGACCTCCAGAAAACCGTCCGCCTTTTCAAGGAAGCCTACAAGTTTGTGGTTGACACGACCGCCAAGGGGGGATCGATCCTCTTTGTGGGGACGAAAAAGCAGGCCCAGGACTCCATCCTGGAGGAATCCTCCCGGGCGGGAATGTTCTACGTCAACCAGCGATGGCTCGGCGGAACGCTGACCAATTTCCGGACCATCAAGAAGAATATCGACCACATGAAGAAGCTCGAAAAAATGAAGGAGGACGGGACCGTGGAGGTCCTTCCCAAGAAGGAAGTCCTCCAGATGGACAAGCTGCATGCCAAGATGGAAAAGACCCTGGGGGGAATCAAGGAAATGGGCAAGCTGCCCGCCGGGATCTTCATCGTAGACCCCCGCAAGGAGAAGATCGCGGTCCATGAGGCCCGGAAGCTGGGGGTCCCGATCGTGGCCATCGTGGATACCAACTGCGACCCCGATGAGATCGACTACATCATCCCCGGCAATGACGACGCCATCCGGGCCATTCGTCTGATCTCCTCGAAGATTGCCGATGCCTGTTTGGAGGGCAAGCAAATTCGCGAAGCCCAGCTCTCCGCGGAAGTGGCCGCCGTGCCGGCGGCCGAGGAGACCCCCGCCAAGGCGGAGGGAGCGGAGCCCCGGGCAACGGAAGAAGAAGCAAGCGAAGAAGACGAAGAAAAATAAGGAGGAGTATCTCGTGGAAGTATCAGCCAATATGGTCAAAGAACTCCGGGAGAAGACCGGAGCGGGAATGATGGACTGCAAGAAGGCCCTGGCCGAGACGGGCGGGGACTTTCAGAAGGCCCTGGATTATTTACGCCAGAAGGGGCTGGCCACGGCGGCCAAGCGGGCCGGCCGCATCGCCTCGGAAGGAAGGGTCGGATCCTACATCCATGCGGGCGGGAAGATCGGGGTGATGGTGGAAGTCAACTGCGAGACCGATTTCGTGGCCAAGACGGACGACTTCCAAGCCTTCGCCAAAGATATGGCCATGCAGATCGCAGCCAGCAATCCCTCCTACGTGCGCCGGGAAGAGGTCACCCCCGAGGTCCTGGAGCGGGAGAAAGAGATCTACCGCGCCCAGGCCCGCGATGCGAAGAAGCCCGAAAAAATAATGGACAAGATCGTCGAAGGGAAGCTGGAGAAGTTCTACAGCGAGGTCTGCCTGTTGGAGCAGGCCTTTGTGAAAGACCCGGACGTCACCGTCCAGGACCTGCTGAACGGACTCATCGGAAAACTGGGGGAGAAGATCGAAATCCGCCGCTTCACCCGTTATCAGGTGGGAGAAGGGATCGCCAAGAGTTGAAAGCTGCGGGCCAGCCGGTTTACCAGCGGGTACTCCTGAAGCTCAGCGGAGAGGCTATGATGGGCGATCAGGAGTACGGCATCGACCCGCTCGTGGTCCAGACCGTGGCGCAGGAGGTCCAGGAGATTCGCGCCCTGGGGGTGGAAGTAGCCATCGTGATCGGCGGCGGCAACATCTACCGGGGCGTCGCCGCCAGCGCGGAGGGAATGGACCGGACCTCCGCCGACCACATGGGNNATGCTGGCCACGGTGATCAACAGCCTGGCCCTCCAGGATGCCCTGGAGAAGATGGGGGTCTTCACCCGGGTCCTGTCGGCGATTGAGATGAACCGGATCGCCGAGCCTTACATCCGCCGCCGGGCCGTGCGGCACCTGGAGAAGGGACGGGTAGTGATCTTTGCCGGGGGAACGGGCAACCCCTTCTTCACCACGGACACGGCGGCCGCTTTGCGGGCCATGGAAGTAAAGTCCCAGGTGATCCTGAAGGCCACCAAGGTGGACGGGGTTTACGACAGCGACCCGATGGTCAACCCGAAAGCCAAGAAGTTTGAGAGGCTCTCCTACATCGAGGTCTTGAACCTCGGTCTCCGGATCATGGATGCCACGGCGATCTCCCTGTGCATGGAGAATCGCCTTCCCATCATCGTCTTCAACCTGGCCCAGGGCGGCAACATCAAGCGCGTGGTGCTGGGCCGGAAGATCGGAACCGCTATCGGGGGGAAATGAATGTTTAAGAAGGAAACCTTTATCAGCGAGCTGAAGGGCAAAACCGAAAAGTCTCTGGAGGCCCTGCGAAAAGACCTGAGTCGCGTGCGCACCGGGCGGGCCTCCCTAGCGCTGCTGGACGGCGTTCGGGTAAACTACTATGGAGCTCCAACCCCGCTGGCCCAGGTCGCCTCCCTCTCCATCCCCGATGCCCGGACCATCATGATTCAGCCTTGGGACTCCAAAGTCCTCGGCGAGGTCGAGAAGGCCATCCAGAAATCGGACCTGGGGTTGACCCCGCTCAACGACGGGAAGGTCGTCCGGATCAATATCCCTCCGTTGACCGAAGAGCGGCGTAAGGAGCTGGTGAAAGTCATCAAAAGGATGGAAGAGGAGTGTAAGGTAGCCCTCCGAAATCTCCGCCGGGACGCCAACGAACAGTTGAAGGGGGCCAAGAAGGACAAGCTGGTCTCCGAAGACGAACAGTTCAAGTATCAGGATGAAGTGCAGAAATGGGTCGATAAGTCCATTGCCAAAGGCGAGGAGATCGTCAAGACCAAGGAAAAGGAAATCCTGGAAATTTAAATTCCAAATCCCAAGCACCAAATCTCAAATAAACCTCAAATCCCAAATTCCAATGACCGAAACCAGTGAATGAGGAAGAGTTTGGGATTTGGGTTTTGGTCTTTGTGAATGATTTGGCATTTGGTGCTTATTTTGTTTGGGGGAGTAGGTTTATTTATCATCTTTCAGTTGGTCCTTTGAATTTCTGAAATGAATCGTCTCATCAAAGAAAAGCTCCCTAACCATCTGGCCGTCATCATGGACGGGAATGGGCGTTGGGCGGAAAACCGGTCCCTGGACCGGGTGGAAGGACATCGCCAGGGAGCCGAGTCGGTCCGGAGGATCGTTCGCGCCTCCCGGGAGATCGGAATCTCCTACCTGTCCCTTTTCGCTTTTTCTTCCGAAAACTGGAGCCGGCCCCGCCTGGAGGTCGATGCGCTTATGATCCTCCTCAAGAACTACCTGGAAACCGAGCTCCAGGAGATGCTGGATAACAACATCCGGCTTATGGCCATCGGGGACCTCATCCGTCTGCCCAAAGAGGTCCAGACGGTCCTCCAAGAAACCATGAAGAAGACGGCCCAGGCCAAGGGGATGACCCTCGCTCTGGCCTTGAGTTATGGAGGGAGGGACGATATTCTCCAGGCCGTCCGCAGAATCATGTCCCACTGCGGGGACGGAAACCTGAAATCGGAGGAGATTACCGAAGATCTCTTCTCCAAATACCTGTGGACCCATAACCTTCCGGACCCGGACCTCCTCATCCGCACCAGCGGCGAGATGCGGATCAGCAATTTCTTCCTGTGGCAGCTGGCCTACACGGAGGTCTACTTCACGCCGACCCTCTGGCCCGACTTCACCAAAGAGGAACTCATCCAGGCTCTCTTGAGCTACCAGAACCGGGAACGCCGGTTCGGCTTGACCAGCGGGCAGATCCGGGTGGGAAGCGTGTAACCCATGCACCTGAAACGCTGGATATCGGGGCTGATCCTGGGCCCCTTCCTGATTCTCTTCATCCTCTTCACCCCCCCCTGGCTCTTTCTCCTCTTCATCTTCCTCGTAATCTACCTAGGTCTCCGGGAATTCTACGCTCTCTTTTCGCCGGAGACCTCCCCGAAAGAAATGGGGGTGGGGCTGATCCTGGGGCTTCTTTGGGCCGGCGCCCTTTATTCGCCGGACCCCCGCTGTTTTCTCTCCGTGCTGACCTTCACCCTCCTCGCGTTCTCCATCTGGGCTCTTTTCCAGCCGGAAGAATTCCCCCTCCGGGTGCAGAAGGTGAGCCGCCACCTGTTGGGCCTCTTTTACGTGGCCCTGCTTCTGGCCCATTTCGTCCTGATGAGACGGATGGAAACAGGCCGAGTCCTGATCCTCTTCACCCTGGTGGCGGTTTACTCCGGAGACACCATGGCTTTTTACATCGGCCGGGCCTACGGGAGGAAAAAGCTGGCCCCCCACATCAGCCCCGGCAAGACCGTGGAGGGGGGGCTGGGAGCAGTGGCCGGGTCCGTCGCCGGGGCGGTCATCTCCAAATTCATCTTTTTTCCCCAGCTTCCGCTGATCCATGCTTTGTTCCTGGGCGCCGCCACGGGGGGAATCGGGCAGTTGGGGGACCTGTGGGAGTCTCTTCTGNNAAACGGAGCGTCCAGGTTAAGGATTCAGGGACCCTCATTCCCGGCCATGGAGGGCTGCTGGATCGAATCGACAGCGTCCTCTTCGCCGCCCCGCTGGTTTACTATTATGCCTGGGCGGTGGGGCTGGGATGAAGACCGACTAAACTATGAAAACCCTTGCCATCTTAGGCTCCACCGGATCCATCGGGGCTAACGCCCTGGAGATCGCCGCCCGCTATCCGGACAAGTTTCGGGTGGTGGCCCTGGCCGGGGGGAAAAATTCCGCGAAGATGGAAGAGCAGATCCGACGCTTTCGGCCCGATCTGGCCTCGGTCCTGGAGGAGGAGTCGGCCCGCCAGCTGCGGCGGAATCTTTCTTCTCTCCCCACCCGCATCCTGGCGGGGAGCGAAGGACTGACGGCGGTGGCGACCCATCCCCAGGCCCAGATGGTCGTGGCCGCCCTCGTGGGCAGCGTCGGCCTCCTGCCCACGCTCGCCGCCGTTAGGGCGGGAAAGCACATCGCCATCGCCAACAAGGAAGCGCTGGTCATGGCCGGAGAAATCCTGGTGAAGGAAATCCAGGCTCACGGGGTAAGCCTGCTTCCCATCGACAGCGAGCACAGCGCCATCTTCCAAGTCTTGGCGGGGCACCGCAAGGAAGAAATCAAGAAGATTCTCCTGACCGCTTCCGGGGGTCCCTTCCTGAATACGTCCATGGAGGGCTTGAGGCGGGTCACTCCCGGGGAGGCCCTGAATCATCCTCAGTGGCGGATGGGGAAAAAAGTGACCGTAGACAGCGCCTCCCTGATGAACAAAGGTCTGGAGGTCATCGAAGCCCACTGGCTATTCGGAGTCCCGGGGTCGAAGATCGAAGTCCTCATTCATCCCCAATCCATCATTCATTCTATGATAGAATATATTGACGGGGCGGTGATCGCCCAGATGGCCCTTCCGGATATGCGGGGGCCCATTGCCTATGCCCTCTCCTATCCCGAGAGGCTGGATCTGCGCCATCCTTCTCTCGATCTTTTCCAGGCTGGTCCCCTGTCCTTCAGCCCGGTGGACCGGGAACGGTTTCCGGCGCTGGGACTGGCTTACCAGGCCCTGGAAGCAGGCGGGACGCTGCCCGTCGTTCTGAACGCGGCCAACGAAGTGGCCGTGGAAGCCTTTCTGGAGGGGAGGATGGAATTTCTGCAGATTCCCCGCCTGATCCAGGAGACCATGGCGCGGCACCAGCGGATTCAGCCGGTTTCCCTGGAAGATATTCTGTACACCCATTCCTGGGCCCGGCAGGAGGCCCAGAAGATCATCAACCGAGGTAAACTGTGACCATTACCATCATTGCCACGATTATCGTTTTGGGAGTCCTGATCTTTGTTCATGAGTTGGGGCACTTTCTGGCCGCCAAGTGGTCCCGGGTCGGGGTGCTCACTTTTTCCCTGGGCTTCGGCCCCAAGCTCTTCGGAAAGAAAGTCGGAGAAACCCAGTACCAGGTTTCTCTGATTCCCCTGGGGGGATACGTGAAGATGGTCGGGGAGGAACCGGGGGAGAAGATCCCCCCTGAGCTGATCGCCAAATCTTTTTCCGCCCAACCCGTGCGCCGGCGTCTGGGGATTGTCTTTGCGGGCCCTTTTTTCAACTTCCTCTTTGCCGTCGTTGCCTTTGCGGCCGCCTTCACGGTGGGCTTGCCCACCCTGCTGCCGGAGGTGGGAGAGGTCAAACCGGACTTTCCGGCCTATCAGGCAGGGCTGCAGAAGGGAGACCGGATCCTGGAAGTGAATGGCGCCCCGGTGAAACGCTGGGAAGACCTGGCCAAGGCCATTCACGAAAGCACGGATCAGCCCCTGAACCTAAAGGTGGAGCGTGAGAAGAACGTCTTCCCGCTGTCGGTCACTCCCCAAGTCTCCACCCAAAAGAACCTTTTCGGCGATGATGTCCGCGTCGGCTTGATCGGAATTTCCCCGTCGGGCAATACCTTCATCGAAAGGACCGATCCCTTTTCCGCCGTCTATCGGGCCGTCCTCCAATCCTGGCGGGTCACCGAACTGACGGTGATCAGCATCTACAAAATCATCGAGGGGAAAGTCTCGGCCAAAACCATCGGCGGCCCCATCCTCATCGCTCAGCTGGCCGGCCAGCAGGCCAAGGCTGGAGTTCTCAGCTTGGTCATCTTCATGGCCGTGATCAGCATCAACCTGGTCATCCTGAACATCCTGCCCATTCCGGTCCTGGACGGCTGGCATCTCCTCATGTTCTTGATTGAGGGGGTCATCGGCAGGCCGGTCAGCCTGAAGCTCCGGGAAAGGGCGCAGCAGATCGGCATCTTTCTCATCATCCTCCTCATGCTGCTGGTCTTCTACAATGACATCTCCCGGATCATCGGACCCGAATAGAAAGATGCTCATCCTGGCGGTCGAAACCTCCACCTTCACCGGGAGCGTCGCTTTGGTAGAGGCCTCTTTGCCGGAGGGCGCCTGGCGAATCGTCGGGGAGACGACCCTGAATCTATCTGAGACCCATTCCTCCCGACTGATGCCCACGATCGACCGACTCCTTCGGGAGACCTCCCGCTCCATTCAGGCGGTCCAGGGAATCGCGGTGGGACTCGGTCCCGGTTCTTTCACCGGCCTTCGAATCGCGGTCTCCACGGTCAAAGGGTTGGCCTTCTCCCTGCGGGTGCCGGTCGTGGGGGTTCCCACCCTCGATGCCCTGGCTCACAATATTCCCTTCGCTTCTATCCTCGTCTGCCCGGTGCTCGACGCCCGGAAGAAGGAGGTCTATGCGACGCTCTTCCGCGGAAACGGGGAAGGGGACTTGCGGAAGATCGGCGAATACTGGGTTCTGAGCCCGGAAGAGCTCTGTTCTCGAATCTCGGAGAGAGCCATCCTGGTGGGGAATGGCGCGGAAGTTTATGGAGAGACTTTCCGGGAGAAGCTTGGCTCCCGAGCCCTCTTCGCCCCGCCGGAGTTTTCCTTTCCCCGCGCCTCCAGCGTGGCCCGCCTGAGCCTTCCTTCTTTTCAGCGAGGCCAATCGCTGGACCTCTTGACCTTCAGCCCCATCTACGTCCGCCGCTCCGAGGCGGAGATCCACTGGGAGAGGAAAGAGCGGGGGAGAGGACAGGGCTGAAGCGGCGGGGACCAGAGGGGGGATGGTCCGACGAATTTTGAACCGGGCGAGGGGAAGCGAGCTTATAAAACAAAAACCGCCTTAAGGCGGTTTTTGCTCTGAACCCGCGGATGGGATTAAGACTTCAGCTCTCCTCTCTCTCCATGGCCTCGGGAGAGACAAATTCACGCCGAACTTTTCTGCGCCGGTCCTTCGGGAAGTAGAGGGTAACCGTGGTCCCCTTTCCGACCCGGCTGTCCACCCGGATTCTCCCCCGGTGTTCCTCCGCCACCCGCCGTACAAACGTCAGCCCTAGGCCCACGCGACTGGGATGGGTGGAGAAGAAGGGCTCAAAGATCAGATTCATTTTTTTCTTCGGAATCCCCTGTCCCCGGTCGGCGATGGACACCCCCACATTATTCCCATCATCAAAGAGGGCCAAATCCACCACTTTCCTCAAGGCCCCCTTGGACCTGGGCTTGATGGCCTCCAGGCTGTTCTCCAGGAGGTGGGCGATGACCCGGTGAATCAGCGGTCCGTCGATGAAAAGCTTCCCGTCTCCCTCCATCCCCCGGGTATCCATGCGGAAGGAAACCTCTTTCTCCTGAGCTTTCTTGGAGAATTCCGGGAGGACCCTCTCCACCACATCCTGAATTTTTTCCCTTTGGAAGACGGGGCGGGGGATCTGGACGTATTCCTCGACTCTTTTGAGGATATTCTCCAGCCGCTGGGTCTGCTTCATGATCTGCTGAAGATGGGCCTTGCCCTTGGCCGACGACGACAGGCTCTTGGAGAGTCGCTTGCTGTAGCCTCCGATGGAAGCGATGGGATTCCGGAATTGATGGGCAATCTCCTCCACCATCCTCCCCAGGCTGGCCCACCTCTCCATCTCGAGTCTTTCTCTCTCCAGGACCTTCAATCGCTGGATCTCCTGGAAGTAAAAGGTCAGAAAAATCTCCCCGCCTTCTTTGAAGGAAGAGGTGGAGAGATGCACAAAAATTTTCATCCCGGCCTTCTGCCTTAGGAGAACCTCGCCTTCAAAGCCGTTCTTGTATGTGGTCAGGAAGACGATATTGGGAAGAAAGTAGAGCAGATCTTCTTCCAGAAAGAGGGTCCTCAGGCGTTCTCCTTCCAGCTCCTCCTTGGTATATCCGAAGAATAATTCGGCCTGTTGATTGACGTAGAGAATCCTCGTGTGGATGTCCGTCAAGATGAAGGAAGCCGGAATGGAATCCAGAAGTTTTGGCCTGGTTTTCAAGGTCTCCGCCATGATCGCCCCCTCTTCTCCGCAGTCGATCGCCCCTGAACTACCCCGTGAGGCATGCCGGTCCAAGATCACTCAGTCAGCTTATTCTACCTTGCACATTGAAAATTGCAAGATGGATAGAAAGACAAATACTTTTTCTCCTGCCTGCCCTTCTGCTGTGATTTCTTTCTCCATCTTGATTTATAGCCCCCCGAAAAGTCAACTGAAAATTCCAGTATTCCAGCGTTGAAAGCCGGATCGTCTCAGGGTCGCCTGGTCAAACAGTCGAAGAAGAAGGTCTTTTCCCCAATCGGGTTATGCCAACCTAATGCCACTCCATTGCACGGCTATCGAACCATGCGACCCTTCGACTACGCGACCAGCCGACGATCCGACTCTTGCCCTGGTTGCCTGGAAAGAGCATAAAAAAGGGTTATAATGATCGTATGGTCAGGAAGAAAGACGGGAAGATCCGCAGTGTCATTTACGACTGTGACGGTGTCCTCTTCGATTCTTTGGAGGCCAACCGGTGGTTTTATTCTTATTTCTGTCAGGCTTTGGGGCGGAATCCCTTGACGGAGGAAGAGCTCCGGTATGCTCACACCCACACCGCCCGGGAGGGGATCCACCATCTCTTTCCAAATGCCCCGGAAATGGAAAGGCTGGCACTGGAAATGTTTTCCCGGATGGACCCCGAAGAATCCGCGACCCGCTTGAAGCCGGAGCCGCATCTCCTTCCGGCTCTGAAATCCCTCAGAGAGAGAGGCATCCTCTGCGCGATCAGTACGAGCCGCACGACGAATATGGGGCATATTTTGAAGAAGTTTGCGCTGGAGCCCTTTTTCGACCTTGTGGTCACTTCTCGGGATGTGCAAAATCCCAAGCCCCACCCGGAATCCGTGGAGAAGATCCTTCGAGCCTTCGATTTGGGAAGGGAAGAGGTTCTTTTGGTGGGGGATTCAGAAACCGACCGGGAGACGGCCCTCGCGGCAGGGGTTATGTTCATCGCCTATAAGAACAAAGAGATTCCAGCCGATGCCTACCTCCAGGATCATCTGGAGATCCTGGACCTTCTTTAATCCGGGGAAAAGTGTTTTCCTCGGGTCAAGCAAAGAATGCATTTCGCCCCGGGTGAGGGCATGGGAAAACACCCGGTTGACTTTAAGCTGGTGGGCTGAGAGGCGAATGCTCAAACGGGGCAGGGAATCACCCTTTAGCCCTTTTTCTTCCGCAGCCGGCCGGGCGAAACCGGCGCGTCGATCGGATAGACGGCATTCCCCAGGCTCCACCAGCCGGCCCTCTGAACGGAAGAGAATTCAATCGCGGTGACAAACTTGATGCTCTTGTATCCTAATTGGTAAGGGGCTACGACGCGCAGAGGTGCTCCGCGTTCGTGAGTCAGGGGTCTTTCATCCAGGTCCAGGGCTAGCAGAATCTCTTCCTTGGGGGCTAGGAGCTTCTTGAGAGGAAAGGATTCAACATAATTCTTCTGTCCCTCAGGCTGGAAAGAAGTCTCTCCCAGGGCATGAAAAATTACGTATTCGGCCCTCGCTTTGATTTTCACGCTCTTGCAAATCTCCTCGAACCGGAGCCCGCCCCAGCGGGCATCTTCCACCGACCAGCCTTCCACGCAGTGAAAATCGGAAACCTGGACGATCAGGGGCAGTCCTCGCAGCTCCGCGTAGGAAAGGTTTACGGGATGCTCAACCAGGCCGCCCACTCGCAACTGGTAAGGCTCCGATCTCTTCCCTTTCCACTCGACCATCCCGGTGCGAGGGTCGAAAGAGAAGTTCTCTTTTTCCACGGTTCGGGTCTGAAACTGGCTCAGGAGGAAGGCCATTCCCCGGGCCGGAGCGGTTAAGAGCAAGGCGATTCCGCCCAGCGAAGCCTTCAGGAATCCCCGGCGTCCAACTCTTCTTCCCTTGTGTTCCAAGCTAACCATGGGTGGTCCTCCCTTCCTTCCCTGGATATCCTTATAAGCCCGGACTCGACGGGAGGCCATGACCGAGCTCATCCTTCCAGGGATGAGGGTTTGGGAAAAGAAACCTCTCAGGGGGTGAAAAGAGTATCCACCGGATGAGAGTTGAAAACGTAATTCTGGATGATGCTGGTCTCCATGGGGTATCCTTCGGGAGAATACCTTTCGATGCGGACCGGGAACCAGTTCTGGGAGGAGATGAAGATATGATACCTCTCGGGCGTTTCTCCCTTCACATAATCCCGTCCCCAGAATAGGAAATTCACCTGTTCCTTCTGTTCCTCAAACTGATCGTCCTTCTGCGGGACCCCGGCCAGGTTGCGGAAAAGAAAATCGATGAAGAAAACCATATCCGTCTGGTTGATGGACTGGCCGGTGGGGTTTTGAGGATGGAGCTGTCGATGGATAAATTGAACTGCAGGGAAGGGATCGAAGGGAACGGCCGGAGGGTGGCCTGCTTTTCTCCCCCCTGATAAAAAATGATCAACCCCGGATGGGGGGCGATGAACTCGACCCGGATTCGGTGGGGTTTCTTGAAATAGTATTTGAACCGGTACCGCTCCTTCTCGGCTCCATTCTTGAAGTAGATCTGTTCCACCTCGGAAGAATAATCCTCCACTCCCTGGAATACCGCTTTCATCTTCTCTGCCACTTCTTGAACCCGGTTCTTCTCCTGAGCGGGGAGGGATGGCGCGAGGGAAACCGTGGCGCCCAGAAGAAACGCCCATGCCCACACCAGCGGTTTTCTCATGGGCCCCCCGGACGGAAAACGAAACTGCGGTTTAAGATATCGGGGTCGTCGAAGTGAAGCCGGCCGATGAATTCGACGGCATGATGCCCCCGCTGGCGCATGGACCCCACGCGAGAAATCCCCATGGGAAAGAAAATGAAGGGCTCGATCCTTTCCGTCCCCTTGGCGATCCCTTGGGAATCGAAGAGGCTCTCCTCCCTCCCTTCGTCCCGGGGGAGGGACTCCAGCTCCCCATAGGGCACCAGTTCATAGGGTATCTGACCAGGGGTCTCCCGAACCGACAGGATCCTTTCCACCTGGTGCCATCCCGAATTGACTCGCACCCCGAACCGTTCTCCGAAAAGGGACTTCGGCAGCCACTGGGGGACGAAGGGCTCAAGCCCAGAAGGCTGGGGAATTTTTGCGCGCACGCGGCCTTCGTCGGGAACGAAAAAATGGTAGCACCCGCAGTTGTTGATAACGTCGATCATGAAGGGTTTCCCCTTTCCATCCAGGGAAACCCGTACGGTTAATCCGTCGAGGTGGCCCCGCTCGACCCACGGCGCCCTCTTTCCCTCCCGGGCGGAGTACCAGATCACGTAATTGACCTGCAGGACGGGTTCCTCCTGGAGGTAGGCTTGAGAAAAGTAATAGTAGACCGTAGGCTTCTGGGCGTCCACCTCCACCCGGTCGCCTTTCCAGAATACCAGGTCCGGAAAATCATAAGACGCGGCTACGTCCTGGACGAAGACAGGGGCGAAATGAGGCGCCAGTTCCCTTAAGGTCTTCCCTTCGGGCGGGAAAATTCCCAGGGGATTTTCCCTGAAGCCGGCGATCTTCTTTTCGATTTCCTTTTCCTCCAGAAAAATTCCTTCTGCGGGGAAGAAGGTCCGCAAGTCCCCCTCCAGAGGAAGACTTCCCAGGTCTCCGGAAAACCATCTTTCGGCTTTTCGCTGGACGTGGCCCGTGACCATGGTCACGGGGACAGCCGTGAGGGGATAGAGGCCGACCACCCTCATCAGGGAAGAATACTCGTCGGGGACCGCGGGCAACCCGTCGAGGGTGGAGTAAAAATCTCCCCGGGCCATATCTTGCGCGAGAAGGCGGGAGGAACAAGAGGCCACCCGAGAGTGGAATCGCTCCCTTTCCCCTTGGGTCTCTTCCTTGCTCGACCGGGAGACGAAAACTGCCGTGGAGAGATTCTCTATCTCTTTCCTCCTGGCCTGAAGGTCCAACTCCTGCATCCACCGGACCCACTGCCTTTTCTCGCCCTCTTCCTTCAGGCTCTTTCCCAGGCCCGCCAGAAAGCGGTCCGTTCGGAGGTAGGGAAACCCTGGAACGGGCGCTGTCGCTGCATCCTTGCCTCCCCCCTCGTGAACGACTTGATCCATCCGGTTCAACAGGTCTACGCACTCCGCCGGCCTTCCCCAGGATTGGGTTACTCGCTGGGCTGACAGGGAGGCACAGCCGGAGGCCAGGAGGAGGACGAGGGAGAACATTAGAAACCCACGAGCTCTCAAATTCGCCAACTCCTTTTTCCTCATCTTCTTCTCTCCCGCGCTTTCCCTCCATTCTTTCTGGCTTTTATTATAAAGCCTTTTCCTTATTTTCTTTCGCCAGAAAAGCATTTTGGCCTTTTAAGAAGCCTTATAATCCCACCCTTTTCCACAGGGGTAAAAGAAAAATCTTTTATCGACTTCGAATAGAAAAGCTCTCCCCCCTTTGGAAAAGAGGGGACGGGAGGAATTTCTGGGAAACCCTTTTCAAAAAGCTAAAATTCTACTCCTCGGGAAAAAGGCCCTTTCAGGGGGCGGGATCGAGGAGTCGGCTCGTTGCCCTCACCCCGCCCATGATCCTAAAATAGAACCAGGAAAAAGGTTTTCTCGGAGACCGGAATCTTCCTGGAGTACCCGGAGGGATCCTCAGGGGTCAAGGCTGAAGGCCATCAGCAAGGAGGGAAGAAATTTTTTTGCCTTTTGCGGGCGGATTCAAGGTTTGTCCGGTGGGGCTTTGGGTGCCGGGACCTGCCCGACCTGGTGCCCCTGGACGGAAGCGGGGGAGGACGAATGATCCCGAGCCCCGGGAATGAACCGCCTGGCCGCAGGCGCGGTTTATCGTTTCTTTCATCCTTCGGAAAAGGAAGGAGAGGCATCGTGGGGGCGATTCATGGATCGTCCCTACTTTTCTTTTACGGTGAGATCATTCAGGGCCTGAAGGATGAGCCCTTTGGCCAGCGAAATTTTATATTCGTTATCTCTCAAAGGTCTGGCCCCGGAGAGAGCCGCATCGGCCGCCTGACCCGCCAGGGATTCAGAGTACTCTTTTCCGATCAATACACCTTCGGCTTCTTTCGCCCGCCACGGGATAGCCGCGACTCCCCCGAGAACCAGAACCCCCTCGACGAACCTGCGGCCGTCCAACCGGAACCGCGCCGCCACACTCGCCAGAGCAAAGGACCACGCTCTGCGCTCCATGGCCTTTACGAATACCCCCCGCGACCCTCTGGGCCCCACCGGTATCCGGACCGCGCTGATCAGCTCGCCCGCCTTCAGACTGGTTGCATATCGGGGGTGAGGTTCTGGTTTTTTATAGAGTTCCTCCAGGGGAATCTCCCGGTCCCCTTCGGCCCCGATAAGACTCACTCTGGCATCAAGGGCGATCAGGGCCGGGGCCAGGTCCGAGGCATGGACGGAATGGCAGACCCCAATTCCCAGGATTGAGTGGTAGTGGTTCCGACCTTGAGCCGCGAAACATTTTTCCCCCCCTTTTAGCCAGCAGGGGAACTGGGAATGACGGAAATACCAGCACCGCGGGTGTTGGCAGAGGTTTCCCCCCACCGTACCCATGTTCCGCAACTGGGGGGTTCCCACTAGCGAGGCCGCCCGGGAAAGGACCGGGAACCCCTCCTTGATTCCGGGATGATCCGCGATCGCTTCCACGGGGGCCAAGGCCCCGATCTTGAGCCCGCCGCCCTCCTGGTCCTCGACCTGGTTCATCCCCCCGCAGCTTTTAAGGTCCACCAAACATCCTACCCGGCGGATCTTCCTCTTCATCTCTCCCAAGAGGTCTGTGCCCCCGGCATAGGCTTCCGTTCCCGATTCGCCCAGGAGGGAAACCGCCGTCGTCAGGTCAGGAACCCGCAAGTATTCAAAGGAACGCATGTCTTTCATCCCCCCTTAACCCGGCAAACACTTTTATCCTAAGGCAATCTGGCTGTTTTTAAAATGCTTGTTTCCCTTTAGCCCTCTGTGGCAAATCCCAAATCGCAAATTCCAAATAAATTCCAAGCTCCGATATTCCAATGCCCCAAATTGAGATTTTGCGGATTTGACTTTGTTTGGAATTTGTAATTTGGTATTTATTTGGGATTTGGTGCCTGGGGTTTGGTGCTTCATAGCCCCCTTGACGGCGCGATTGTAGATTCCCCCATTCAGGATTACTTTTTTCCAATTCGCAATCCGAAATCCGCAATCTGCAATTATTTCCCCCGCAGCGCCCCCAGGACCTTCTGCCGGGTAATGGGCAGGTCCTTGATCCTCACCCCGAGGGCATCGGCCACGGCATTGGCCACGGCTGCTGCCGTAGGAATGATCGGCGGCTCTCCCACGCCCTTGACCCCGAGGTTATTGGCCAGCAAATCCGGTAAGTCAACCATCTCCGGAATCATGTCCGGAACATCCGGTTGGGTGAAGACCTTGTAGTCTTCCAGGTTGGAGTTCACCACCGCCCCGAATCTCTCATCCACGATCCGCTGCTCGATGAGGGCAAAGCCCAGCCCCTGCAGGATCCCTCCTTCGATCTGGCTGGAGATGGTCAGGGGGTTGAGCACCCGTCCGGAATCATGTACGGCCACCACTCGATCAATCTTCACCCCTCCCGTCCGCGTGTCCACCTCGAGCTCCACAAACTGGGCGCCGAAAGTGTTGACGTGAGCCTCTTCCGGGTTCGGGGCTCTTCCCCCCCGGCCGACGATCATGAAGTTCCTCAGGTCGGAGAGGATATCCTTGAGGGGGACAGGGTTCTTCAAATTAGGGCTCTCCAACATCCCCTCCCGGATTATCAGTGAATCCCGGGGAACCGCCAGAGCCTGGGCCGCGATCTCCAGGATCTGCTCCCTGGCGTCGTGGGCAGCGAAGCGCACCGCCGGGCCCACGCTCGGCACGGTCATGGACCCCGCGCTGAGGGGGGCGAAGGGGCAGAGCTCCGTGTCCCCGATCTGGACGGAAATCTTTTCCACGGGGAACCCCAGCTCTTCGGCGGCAACCTGGGCCAGGACGGTCTTCGTACCCGTCCCCAGGTCCTGCGTCCCGGAGACCACCGTGGCCGATCCATCCGGGTTAACCTTCACCAGGGCGTAGGCCGGCGGGCCACCGCTCCCACCCCAGATCTGAGAGGACATTCCCCAGCCCTTGCGGCGAAAACCGGTCTCCCCCTTTTTTCTTTCTTTCCACCCGATCAGGCTTGCCCCCCGTTCGTAGGCCTCCCGTAACCGCTTGGTGGAGTAGGGAAGGCCGGTGGTCTGATTGTTCCCGGCGTAATTCCTAAGGCGGACTTCCAGGGGGTCCAGACCCAGCGCGGCGGCCAGTTCATCCATGACGGATTCGAGGGCGAAGGTTCCCTCTACGTACCCGGGCCCCCGGAAGGCGGAAAGCGGCCCGGTATTGGTGAAGACCGTGTACTGTTCCGTCTTCACATGCGGGCAGAGGTAAAGCTGGCGGGCCGGGCCGCCGATTGCCGGGGGATAGAGGACATAAGCCCCGGCCGCGCAAACTGCTTTCAGGGAAAGGGCGGTCAGCCTTCCATCGCGCTTGGCTCCCAGCTTCAAGTACTGGACCGACGCCGGCCGATTGCCCGCAACCAAATTCTCTTCTTCCCGGTCGAGGAGGATCTTCACCGGCCGCCCGGTCAACTTCGCCCCGAGGGCCGCCAGGATGGTATACTTCCCCATGCTGTTCTTGCTGCCGAACCCCCCTCCCATGAATTGCTTGATGACCCGCACCCGGTGGAGGGGAAGCTTCAGGAGTTGGGCCGCCTGGGCGCGAACGCCGAATATATTCTGGGTCGAGTCCCAGATGACCAATTGATCTCCGTCCCATCGGGCCACGCTCCCATGAACTTCCATGGAATTGTGCAGGGCGGTCTGAGTGCGGAAAGTGTCCTCCACCACCACCGCGGCTTCGGCCAGGCCCTGCTCGAAGTTCCCCCGTTGGTACACATCCGGACCGCCCCGGTAGAGGTTCCCCTGGGGATGAATCTTGGGGGCTTCGGCCTTCAGGGCCTCCTCCGAGTCCCAAACAAAGGGAAGCGGCTCGTACTCCACCGAGACCTCTTCCAGGGCGTCGGAACAGATCTCCTCTTCTTCGGCGATCACGCAGGCGACCTCGTCGCCGATAAACCGAACGGTTGGGTCCAGAATGAAGGACAACCCTCCCCAGAAAGGAATTTGCGGAATGTTTTGGAAAGTGAGGATGGCCCTCACCCCCTGGACCTCCCCGGCCCGCCGGGTGTCGATTTTCTTGATCCGCGCATGGGCGTAGGGGCTCCTCAGAATCTTTCCATAGAGCATTCCGGGGAGCTGAACATCCGCGGTGTACTGCGCCTTCCCGCTGACCCTCTCCGCCCCGTCAACGCGGGTCATCCTTTTTCCCACATACTTCAGAGCTGCATCGGGCTCCCAGGCGGAAAGCCCCTCCCCCTCCACGACGATCGATTCCTCGAAAACCCGCCCTTCGAATTCCGATTTGACTTTCTTGACCCGGGCCATCTCTACCCTCCCTGGCGCAAGCGCTCGGCGGCGCGAAGCGTGGCCTTGAGGATCTTGGGGTAAGCACCGCACCGGCAGAGGTTTCCCGCCATGGCTTCCTTTACCTGTTCCGGAGTTGGGTTGGAGGTTTTGTCCAGCAGGGCTTTGGCGGACAGGACCTGCCCGGGCGTGCAGAACCCGCACTGCAAGCCGTCTTCCTCGATGAAGGCCTCCTGGATGGGGTGAAGTTTGCCTTCCTTTTCCAGCCCCTCAATCGTCTCGATGGACTTTCCTTCATAGTCGACGGCCAGGGCCAAGCAGGAATAGATGGGCCGGCCTTCGACCAAAACCGTGCAGGCCCCGCAGGTCCCCTCGTCGCACCCCTTCTTCGTGCCCCGGAGTCCCAGGTCCTTGCGCAGAACGTCGAGCAGGGTCCGCCGGGGCTCGACCATGACCTCCTGCTCCCGCCCGTTGACCATCAATTTTACGGGAGTCTTCCCCGGCCCCCGCCATGTGGCCTTTCTCTTCCCCGCCTGTTTTGTCCTGGCCATTTCAGCCCTCCTGGTGATTCTTATGTGGCTTTTCTCATTTCACCTACACCCCCCCCATGGACGCGATGGATCCCCTTTTCCCAGGTGGAAGAAGAAGGAAGGAACCTGTTCGCCCCCAATGAAATTACCCTACCGAAACAGACCCTGCGGAGGAATGGATAGAAACCCGTATTTAATCGGAAGGAAGACTGTATTTTGAGAAGGACGATCTTCTGAATAGTTTTGGCGCGGAATCTTGCGGTTATTGGCGGGAAGGATCCCCTTGGGGTTGCCCAGGCGGGAAAAGGAAGCTCTGTCGTCTACCTAGCCTTATCCGGAACCTCCCTCTTCCATTGCAGACTGTGTCGTAATGGGGAAAACGGCGTGGATTCCCGCCCTGCACCATACTAGGTGCCGAAGCCGCCAAACTCACGATTTCATGCTGAGTGATCGCGCCGGCAATGGCCCTCTGTGGCAATGAAGGTGACAATCAGTGTTTTTTTGCTGAGGCCGACCCGCTCGGCGTAGGATGCGGTTACAACGTGTTTAAGGATCGGGCGATACAACCATGGACGGATAGTAGCAAGCTTCACGTGGTTACCACGGAAGAACGCGTTTCAGGAACGGTGCGCATGTTGGGGCATCAGCTCGGCGCCATAGATGAAAGCCTGGGGATATGTCAAAAAACAGGGCCTCTTACGCCTGGCGCCCCGCCCGCGGTAGATAAGCTGTTACCTGGCTATCTGTTCTTCTTCTTTTCCCGTTTGGCCAGCTTCTTTTCTTTAGCTGTTTTCTGCGGTTTTTTCTTCTCGGCTTTTTTTGTATCTTCTGATTTGGACATGTGGTTTCCCCCTCTTGTGCAACCTCAAGATTTTACAATACTATCATCTCTCGCCACCAAATACAAATAACAAGCCTGATGACCGCGTTTGATAAAAAAATCAGAACCCCGCAGGGACACCCTTTGTTTGGATCACTCTTCGCCAAGATATTCAAGGACGTCCTCACTCCTCTCCTTAGCGGCCAAACTGTTTCACTGTTTCAAAGAGCGCCCGCTCGGCTTCCTTGGATAGCTTTTCTTTTCCGTGTTTGGGATTCTCGGAGAGTTGCCATAATCGGAAGGTTTTTACTTTCCGGGTGGGCGAAACCAGAATGGCAACAGGGACAAATTCACCCGGCTTGGCCCACTGGTTGAATAGTTTCGTCTCAAGCTGCATTCGAGATCCCCATTCACGGCGTTTGGACCAATTCAGGACGATTGAATGGGCTTCGATGCGAGGCAATATGTTTGTTTCTATGTAATTCTTCCAGTTTGAACTATCCGAGTAAACAAACAGAATCATCTTCCCTTTTCGCCCGTGCCGAAGCCAAAAGCGGACCTTGAGCCCAAACCGGTAAGCAAAAGGGAAAGCGCCCTTTAATACCGTCACACCTAAGAAGAACCCTATCACCATCCAGCCGATTTGAACCCAGTTCATGACGTTAATAGAGACCTCATACCGTCCTCCTGTCAAGCCTAAATTCGGCGTAAATTCGGGGGAACAAGAACCGGCGCCGATTGAAATATTGAAGGACACCCCTGACGGCCTTACCTGAGTACTCCGATTGTTGTCCAACCCAAAGGTTCAGCAAGCGCGCCTGCCGTTTCCCTGGAGCCGCTTGTTGGAAGCATGGGTGACCCCTTTCCAAGCGGGGAAAAGAGCGTTTATCCTCTACCTATCTGTTGTCCGGGGTCTCCCTCTCCCGTTGCAGACTGTGTCGGAATGGGAAAAACGGCGTCATCCCCGCGAAAGAGGGAATCCACGCTCAACGGTGCGATCGGGGATCGCACCCCACATATTTCTGGTTTCCGGATACGATCGGAACTCTGTAGGGCCTGATCCCCGATCAGGCCGTGTCGTGGCTGGATTCCGGCCCTGCACCATATTAGGTAAAGGGCCCACCTCCGCGGGCATGACGAATTATGACACCGGCTCTTGCGCGAGAGAGTCGGCCCTGCACCACGTGGTGTGCAGGACAATGCCCTGAACCTTAAATGGTTCAAGGGGTGAGGGGGTCGTGAACATAAGGATTCATCGTCAAAAAGAGTATCCTCAACGAATCACCTCTATTTTTACCCCCAAATCCAACTTCACCCAGGTTCGATCAGCGGTAATGGCCGGGATGCGCCGGGCCAAGGCCAGCGCCAGGCAGGCTCTGTCTCCCAGCGAAAGACCCAGGGGGCGGGTTCGGGGCAAGAGGGATGCTGCCAGGACGGCATCCGCTTGTCCGAAGGAAACGATTTCTAACGGAGTAGCAGCCAAGCGTTGGAGGACAGATCCAGCGTCATGTCCGTCGAGCACGAAACGGCCGATAACCTCAGCCAGATTCACGGCTGAGAGGCAGGCCTGATTCAATATGGCCGCAACCCTTTCATGCCCTTTTTCACGAAAGAGAAAGGCCAGGAAAGCGGACGCGTCCAGGGCGGTCATTCTTTGGCGCTCTCCTTCCGCCGTTCGGCAATGAGCGCATCGGCCACCTCGCGCGGCTTTCGCGTCCCGTAGAGGCCATCCACCCAATCCTGAAGGGCGGACGCCGGCTGCCGGATTTCTTCAGCCGAGCATGTCGCCGTCAGAATCGCCCGGGCTTCCGCCTCCATGCTGCGGCCAGCCTTTGCCGCTCGCACCCGGAGACGCCGGTGAACTTCCTCCGGTAGGTTCCGGATGTTTAGAATGGCCATAGCAATTCTCCTCTTTGCTTTCCATCTCTATGCCTACATTATAGCCATTGTAGGCGTTGTTGTCAATCTTGCTATTGAACGGGCGGGGACCCCATGTCAACGTGCCTCGCTGCGGATAGCCCTGATCTTGAATAGCCGCATAACGGGGCCGCGGCTGAGCTGCGGGCCGAAAGCCCGTCTGTTCAGCAAGCGAAGCGGGTCTGCTCGATACGCTTGTTAGCTGAACCCGCATAAACTTTTCATCCCATGTACCGACTCCACGGCTGCATCCCTTCTGTCACCGGGCTAACCGAAGGGCGAACGTGTATGCCAAGTTCAAGGGCAGGGTCCAGGACAGCTCGACCGGAGAGCGTGACAAGCGCCTGCATACGCTTTTCCATGAGTAGAATCGCCTGTTCGCATACTTGTATCCGGCCAAAAGGTCCTCTGGGCTCATCTGTCTGGGCCGGAAGACCACGTCAGCCCGGCCGTTGTACTTGCTCCAGTCGCGGGTCAGAATCCGGCCCTCTGCTTCTAGACGTTGGTACAGCCGAGTTCCTGGAAAGGGAGTCAGGATGTTGAACGTCGCGTTTTGTACTCCCTCCGCCTCGAGGAAGTCCAGCGTCTCGCCGAAGATCGCCTGCGTGTCGTTGTCGAAACCGAAGACGATTCCCGCCTGCACCGCTATGCCGTGCGAATGGATCCTCTCTATCGCCCGCGCGTAGTCGGCTACGATATTGAACCCTTTGTGGACTTCGTTCACGCTGCCCTGCGAAATCGATTCGAGCCCGACGAACAGTTGTTTGCAGCCGCTTCTCGCGGCCAATTCCAGGAACTCGTCGTCCTGGGCGGCATGAATGCTCGCCTGGCTGGTCCACCATTTGCGATGAGGAGTAAGGGCCTTGAATAGCGTTTTGGCGTACTCGACGTCGCCCGCGATGTTGTCATCCCAGAGGATGATCACCTTGCCGCAGAAAGAGCCGAACTCTTCCGCCACCGCTGCTACGGGCCGCTTGCGAACATGGCTCTGATACATGACCGCGAGCGTGCAGAAATCGCACCGGTGTGTGCAGCCCCGCGTGGCGAAGAGGACTCCGCCGCTATGGTCGCGCCGGTGAAACAAGTCTTTCCGCGACATGGGAGCCTGTTCCAGGGTTGGGGATTCAGTGGAACCGTAGCGCTGTCCATGCCGTCCCGACTCGAAGTCCCTCAAGAATTGCGGCCAGTGGGATTCAGCCTCCCCGACGAAGATCACGTCCGCGTGCGTTTGTGCCTCGTCTGGCATCAGAGTCACATGGGGCCCACCCAGTACCACTGGAATCCCCCGCTCCCGGAACCGGGCTGCCAACGCATACGTGTGGGGCGCGCTCGGGGTATGGAAGGTAATCGCCACCAGGTCCGCTTGCGTCCCCAAATCGACCGGCCTCACCGCCTCATCGATGTGGAGCACCGTCCAATGTGGCGGTGCGAAGGCGGCAAGATACGGCATGGTGATCTGCTGGAAGTTCAGGACACGGGAACGCCGAACCCGTTGGATTTCCGGCGAGGAGGCTGTGATCAGAAGGAGGGTTCGCGCATCAACGGACATGTGCTCAGAGTCGACTCCTTGCTGCAGGTAACTCGAAAATCAGCCGCGGATTTTTCGCGTCGGCTGGATAGCCTTGTTGGGCAATTCTTTGCTGCATCTTGTAATATTGGATTCTGTCTGAATTATGCCTTCGATTCTTACCATAAGGTAATGAAAGTATTAGGCCTGTCCCTTTACCACTCGTGCAGCCACAAGCGCTATCGGAAAACTAATGACATACTGTGCCAGACCGTATGCAAGAACGGCAAGCATAGTTCGTGGATCGGGATAGCTTGTGGCGGCGAGTAAGATAGCTACAGTCACGTTGCGGATGCTAGATGTGAAACCCAGAGCACGTCTGAGACCAAAGTGGGGAGTCGCTGCCAATCCACCGGCAAGGGCTACACCGGCCGATGCCAAGCTCAAGAAAATTAGGGGCAGTCCTCCCACAGCTATTTGACTCCCTTTGATAATCAAGTACCCGACTACAAGCATAAGGAGCATAACCATACTCAAACGAGTCACCGGCTTCACGATAGACAAAGCGGTGCACGGCCATCGCTTGCGGATAGCGAGCCCTAGAACAAGCGGGGCAACGATGTACACTCCTAAGGTAGCAATCATCGGTATCGCCGCCAGCCAAGGGCTTGCACTACTGTTGTCAGGCCCAGCGAAGACCATCCATAGTGGTGTGGCGACTAGGCTTACCAACGTAAGTGGGAACAAAAGGGCAATTGAAAAAGCAATGTCACCTTTAGCGTAGTATGTGAGTAACGATCCAGTCCCACCCCCAGGAGCCGCCATACATAGAAAAAAACCCGTGAAAAAAGCTGGTTCCAGGTTTACGATACTCCGCGTTTTCAATGCAGCGACAGGAATCACAACCAAATTGAAAACTACTCCCAATAATAGAATTATCCAATGTTTCCTGATTGTATCCGAAATTTGCTCTAATGTGAGACCCAGACCCATGCCGAGAAGCGTCGCCACAGAAAGCAGGGAAACATAGATTTCCTATAATGACATAGATATATGCATAAGGATGACATCCTAAATTCCCAGTTCTTCTGGGGTCTCAAAGAAGCTTGATAACTCACCTTCCGGGTCGGACCCGGCTAAGTGGGGGAAAGGGGTCAGTCCATGAATTTGGGAATGTCCGGCGCTAAGAAATAGTAATACCTCTTTTCCTGGACTGACCCCTGCCGCCCCCTTCCCCGGCGTCCACTGAATTCCTTTGTCCGGCCATAATGTCTAAATTCCTTTTTGGTTTACGACCCCTCAGATTGCGCTCCCATTTACCAAGCCGGCGCTCTGTATTAATCGCAGAGGAATCGCCTTTGCAACAGCGCCTGCATGTCACGGCGGCCATCGGCAATCAGCAGAACGTAGACGTTCTTATCCATCAATCGGTAAATGATGCGATAGGGCTTGAAGAAAATCTCGCGGTATTCACGAATCCCGAGCGCCAGCAGTTCTTTGGGATGGGCACCCCGCTCGGGATATTCGGACAGCCTGGAGAAGGCTCTCTCGACCTGCTCCAAAACGTGGCCCGCTTTTTGAGGCGCATCGTGCAGAGCAATACAGTCATAAAGCTCATCGAGATCACGCGCTGCATCGTTGGTCAGGAAAACCGCGAATGGCATCAGTGAGCCTCCCGTCGCTCGCGCAGACGTTTGATCACATCCTCAGCGGGTTGGACCTTGCCTTCCCCAATTTGACGGGTCCCGAGCGCCAGGATTTTCAGAAGAGCCAATGTTTCCTGGGTTTGCTCGTAGCTTCCGATGTCCTGTATGACCACCTTGGCTTCACCGTTCTGGGTGATGACCAGCGGCTCCTGGTGTTCGTTCAGGTTCCTTACGATTTCGGCGGCATGAGCCTTCAGGTAACTGATTGGCTTGATCTGGCTGGACAGTTTCATGGGCGAACCTCCATCTCATGGATATGACTAAATATAGTCCATAAACAGGTCAACTGTCAAGAATAGGGTGGTTTGCTCGACGCTGTGACCGGCGACTGCCGTTTTCATGCGGGGGTTTAGGAAAGATCGTCTGGACTCTCCTGGATAACTCGGAGAGTTTAGGTTTTACCGGTGGTGGGTGATCTCCACCAGGTTCCCATCCGGGTCCTGGCAGAAAAGATAATCGGAACCATCATGGCGCTTGCCCGGCCCCTGGACGATTTCAATCTTTTTTCCCTTTAGCTCTTTTACCGTCTCCTCGAAATTCTCGACTTCCAGGGCGATGTGGCGCATGGTCTTGGGGATGGTCTCATCGTAAACCATCAGGTGAAGTTGACAACGGGGGCCGACCTGGTACCAGTGGCCGGGGAAATTGAAGGGCGGCCGGGGTATAGTCTTCAGACCCAGCAGCGTTCCATAAAACTCCTTGCAGACCTCCAGATTCCTGACCACGACCCCGATATGGTTGTATTCTTTTACCTGGATCACTTTGTATCCTCCTTTTCATTCGGAAATCGGGGGTAAGTTATTGATGAGTCCATAATTGAAAAACCATGATGAAGCCAGCGGAGCGAGGTCATTCAAGATGCCTAACTATTTTGGAACACTTTAGCGTTTTGAAGAGGCCTTCCCGGAAATCTCTCCCGTCCTCCCTTTTTCATAGGGAGGAGAGCTTTGGGAAGATTCGGTGGAAAAATCGACTACTTCTTCCTCCCGGCGATGGCTTTGACCTGGGCGGCGAGGTTGATGAGGAAGGGTCGCTCTTCCTGGTCGATCAGCTTCTTCTCAACGTAGTCTTCCTGGAAGATCCTCTTGACCGCCACCTCCTGGCTCCCGCCGGCGGCCTTCAGCTCATCTTCAATCCTCTGCCCGAAAGTCCGTGTGGCTTCGATGGCCTTGGGAATCATTTCCTGGGCGTCCCCGGTCAGGGCGTAATGGTGGCCCAGGAGCAGCACGTCGATCTTCAGGTTCTTGAGCTTCTCCAGGGAGGAGAGGTAGTCGTCGTAGCTGGAGAGGAAAACCGGCCGCACGTCGAACTGCCGGTTGAAGCTCCCCGCCGCCTCCCCGCCCACCAGGGCTTTCAGCCGGGGGATGTAGTAGCATACCGTGTCCCGTGTGTGTCCGGGGGTGGTGATGACCTGGATCGTAGTTCCATCCTCCAGTCGGATCTCCTCCCCATCTTCCAGGGCCCGGTCCAGGTCCAGTCCCTGAAAAGTCACCTCCGCGTCGCCCAACTGAGATTTGAACTTCTCCTCCATGGGCTTGCTCAAGCTCTGGATCAGCTGGATCGCGTTGGGTCTCTTCAATATATCCGCGGCCGATTTTCCGGCGGCGATTTTCAGGCGAGGAATGTTTCTCTTCAAAAAGGGGGCGGACCCGACGTGGTCGAAATGGGAATGGGTCAGGAAAAGGGTGGTTAGCCGGTTTGGGTCGCCGAGGTATTTCTTCAGGTCCTGAAGATACAGGGGACCCATGAAGGTCATTCCGGAGTCGAAGAGGACCGGGGATTTCCCCATGAGAAGATAGGCGGGGAGACCCGGGTTCCCGAGGGCATAGAATTCTTCGGTGATCCTGCCCTGGCTTTCTTTAATCATTTGTTGAGCCCTTCCTGAATTGAAAGATCCCCTGCAAGGGCGACCACGGGGGGTCGCCCCTACGGGCTCTCGTTCTCTGACCTTTGATGCCCCGCGGGGAGAAAGGTTAGGATTCTCTTTTTACCATCTTCTCCAGAAGCTGCTCGGCGCGGACGGGGTTGAAGGCGCCGCACTCGCAGCATTTGGCCATGATGTTCGCGGCCTTTTTGGCGGTCAGCCGCCGCAGCTTCACGTACTCTAACATCTTCCGGATCAGGTTGAAAGAAACCATTCCGTGGCCGCACAGAGTATTGACTTCCAGAACCTCGCGCTCGGGAAGCCGGTCTTTGGCCCCCCAGATCCCGAGAGAATGCTCCACGCTGTGGCGTTCGATCCCCGCCTTGCGGCAGCAGCCCTGGACCTCTTGCAGAAGGCCGCTGACATTGATGGAAATCCCCAGGTCCGCCCGGATCAGCTCTTCGATGACCTTTTGGAGAGTATCCAGATCGGTAAAGACCGCCGCGGCCATCTCCCCGTCTTTTTTATCGGCGATGTATTTCTGCAGGTCTACGCCGTCCCTCAGAACACTCCCCTGGCGGCCGTCACCCATGTTGACCGTTCCGTATTTGAGGCAGATGCGCATGAATTCCTGTATCTTGGAGCCTGACCCATTCGCGTTTACCTTCTTGGCCGGAAGAAAAAAGAGCACATAGTCATTCTTCAGACTGTCCGGGGTACCCCTTCGATGAAGCGTATTGGTCATGTTTAATCCTCCTGGAACCGGGGCCGGCCCAATCCGAGATTCGTTTTTCCGTTGGGAGAAAGGCGGTAGCCGAGTTTCCTCACCCATTCTTCATGGGGAACTGTGCCATCCGGGAGGCATCGGGAGGAGATCCCGACGCTGATCACCGTATCGACTTCCTTCTGCGCCTCTTCCAATGCCTTGAAGGCATCGGGAATTTTATCCTTGGTGACTTTCATCTCGATGATCGCCGAAAGGACCTTTTCTCCCAGGATCTCTTCTTTCATCTTCCCGGTCCGGGGGTCGGTCATCAGTTGGGTCACCGGATTCATGGGCTCAAAGAAGGGCCCTACCCTGGCCATGGCCATGGCGACTTTTTCCACATCCCGAAAAGTGGCCCCGATTCCCGGTCGCCCCAATTCGACCACGATCCCGGCTTCCCCTCTCCGGATCCTTCCGGTCACCTCGTTGGTCTTGATCTCCTCGGTTCCCCGGCCGGCGAGGCCCGTTCCCGCGTGGGGCACGGAAACGTCGCTGAAGGCCGCCCGGAGGTTTCTCGGCCATTCCAATTCCGGAGGGGTCAGGGCGCCGGTGGGACAAACATCCACCTCCGCCAGGTATCCCAAGCGGAAGGTGGACAGGACCTTGCGGATCGCCCGGACAAACCAGGGAGCATAGCCCTCGTTCCGCAAAACCCGGTAACAGGTGTTGCACTCCACGCACTCATCCTGATTCACCGCCGATTTCCCGTCTTCCTCCAGGCATATGGCCCCCATGGTACAGACGGCATGACAGTTCCCGCAGCCGACACATTTTTCCTTGTCTATTTTCATACCCCCAACACTCCCCCCGAAAATGTGGAATGCTGGATTCGGATTTCGAAATTCATTGCTTGGACCTCCTACGCAAGAACCTGATACGAGATCAGCCGCAGGAGAAAAGCTCCCGGCCCTTCCCGGTTTCAGAATTCATCCTGGCTGGATTGGTTTGTCCTGATAACCTAACGATTGGATGGAGGTAGGTTATAAGAAGCTTCCCCGTAATTTTGCTTCATTATAACGCATGGAGGGGGCTCTTTCAACGCGGATTGTAAATTTCGGCCTGCGGTTCCCGTGGCAACTTCCCGCGCTTTCATTCCGCATTCCCCATTCCGAATTCCGCATTTCTAACTTTCGCCCGGCCCGCAGGCCCGCCCCCGCAGATGGAAGAAGAATCGGAGGCCTTTCTTCACCCGTTCGGAAAAGATCTTGCTGGAGAGGTACGTGCCGGCAACTTTCTTATTGATCTCCCCGAGGGTGGGATAAGGATGGACTGCCGCCGCCAGGGTCATGGGCTTGATCCCTCCGTTCAACGCAGCGACCCACTCGCATACCAGGTCTCCGGCTCTCGGGCCCAGGATCTGAACGCCCAGGGGTTTTCCTTTTTTATCCAGGAGCATCTTAATCTTCCCCACATGCTCCCCTTCGGCCAGGCTGCGGTCATTGTCCTTGAACTCTTCGGCCCAGACTTCATACTCAACCCCCGCAGCCTTGGCTCTTTTTTCGTTCATTCCGATGCTGGCCAGCTCGGGTTGAGTATAGGTGCACCAGGGCAGATAGGTATAGTCAACTTTTCGCGGGAGGTGGAAAATGACATTGCTGACCACGATCCCCCCTTCATATCCGGCCGCATGGGTGAACTGATGGGTTCCGGTGACGTCCCCGGCCCCGTAGATGTGCCGGTGATTCGTCCTCAGCCTCTCGTCCAGCTTCAATCCCTTATCGTCATAGGGAACCCCGATCCCCTCCAGGTTCATTCCTTTCAGATTGGCCTCCCTCCCCAGGGCCGCCAGGAGAGCCTCGGCTCGCAGGGATATCGTCTCCCCCTCTTTAGTCTTGATCCGTACTTCTCTTTCCCGACCCAGGTCCCGGGCGCTTAGGATGGAGGTGTTCATGTGGAAAACCACCCCCTCGCCTTCCAGAACTTTCATGACTTGGTCGGCCAGGTCCTGATCCTCGTTACTCAGAATCTGGTCGGACCTTTGGATCACGTCCACCCGAGTCCCGAGGCGGCAGAAGGCCTGGGCCATCTCCGCGGCGATGGGACCGGCCCCCAGGATGATCATGGATTCCGGTAATCTTTCAAAGGAGAAAAGGTCCCGGTTGGTCACATAGGGTGTCTGGTCCAGGCCGGGGACCGAGGGGACGGCCGGGGAGGAGCCGGTGGCGATCACCCAGTTTTTTGCCGAAAGAGTCTTCCCGTTTAAACGAACCGAATGCTCATCGACAAAGGATGGCTCCCCGATTTCCACTTTAACCCCCAATTTACAGAACCTCTCTTCGGAGTCGTGTCTCTGGATGATCTGGATGACCGATTGAATTCTCCCGGCCACTTCTCGAAAGTCCACGGGCCCCACCCCTGCGGAGGGGAGCCCAAACCGGGACGCGTTTTTCATCAGGTGGTAGACGTGAGCGGTATGGATCAGAGTCTTGCTGGGAACGCACCCATAATGGAGGCAATCGCCGCCCAGTTCCTTCTCCTTCTCCACCAGCAGGGTTTTGGCGCCCAGTTGAGCCGATCCCGACGCTACCGTCAACCCCCCTGACCCGCCTCCCAGGATTCCCATGTCAAAATCATACGTAGCCATGACGACCTCCCCTCGAAAAAACGGAACGGTGGAATGTTGGAATGATGGAATACTGGAATGACGGAATCTCGGGGAAAAGAAATCCGGAGGGTTGTTTTCCCAATCTTCCACTATTCCATTCTTCCAATATTCCAGTATTTCATCCCTCCCTTTTCATCTTCTGGATAATCTTGGGGATGAAGAGGGAGAAGACAAAAAACCCGACGGAGAAGAAGACCTTAAAAGAGATCAGTTGGCCCCAGTCCCCTCCGACCCATATCTCTTTGATCGTCCCGACGAAAAAGGTCAGGATGAAGGTCCCCACGAGGATCCCCAGCGCGGTTCCCCAGAAGTAATCCCTGAACCTCACCCTGGTCAGCCCCATGCCGAAATTCATGGGGGTGAAGGGGAAATAGATCAGCCTCAGGTATAAGACCGTGGCAAACCCGTTGCGCTCCACGCCTTCATCATACTTTTTCAACCGATCCCCGATCAACGAAGCGGCAAACTCCCGGCCGAGGGTTCTGCCGATCCAGAAAGCCACGCTGGAGCCGATCATGGCTCCGGCATAAACATACAGGAATCCCCAGTAGGGACCGAAGAGGGCCGCCCCCAGGGCCGTCACCACACTGCCGGGGACGAACATGCAGACGGCGGCGGCGTAAACCAGGATGAAGACCAGGGGGGCCCAGAACCCGGCCTGGTCAAGGAATTTGCCCAAGGCCTGTTGAGTAAAAATTTCTCCGGCCGGAGTGTAGCGGATGACATACACGGCCGCGATGATGAACGCCAAAAACAGGAGCGCCTTGAGGACTCCCCCTCTCCGGCCCCTCCCGGCCGGGCGGACCTCTCTTGCCATGGCTTCTATCCTTTCCCTGTGCCGACCCCTCTTCGAGGGAATCTTTGGTTATTTATTGTCCCCGGATGGAATCTTCCGGGAAATAAGGAGGATTACTTATTTTATCAGGAGAAAGATGGTATTTTGAAAAAATTCCCCCCGGCGGAAGTCCCGCTCATCGATGGCTCGTTGATCCGCTTCATTCAATCGGACGTCGTGCGCGNNAATAGTTTTCCCTTGACGACCGGTACCCCCTTTGATAGCTTTTTTGAGTACCCTATGAATCCCTGCAACAGAGGTTTGAATCCATGACCGGTAGAGAAATTGCGCAGATGGCTTTCGAACTGAAGAAGCCCCCCAGAGTGCCCGTGACCCTGATCGGGGGAGGAGCCTGGATTGTTCAGTACCTGGGGAAGACCTTCGCCCGGATAAAAAATGACCCGGCTGAGATCGCCGACGCCTTCCTCCAATTCTACAACCTCTTCCAGGGCGATCTGACTTGGACCGGGTCCAATTTTGTGAATTACCCCGTTCATTTCTTGGGCTGCCCGATCAAGGATGACTCCGCCGACAGTCCGGCGCTGGAAGGTGCGCCGATCAAAAGCCTGGACGAGGTCGGCCAATTGAGCATCGAAAGAGTCCTGCGGCATCCCACCATGCAAGCCATCATCCGGTCGCATCACCTGGTGGCGGACACCATCGGGAAGAAGACGATGATCGTTCCCACCCACTGGGCGCCCTTCACGCTCACCGCCCGGATTCTGGGCCTGGAACCCCTGCTGGTCGCCACCATCCAGGAACCGGAAAAACTTTCCCGCCTCATCCGATTTTCCACCGATTTGACCTGGGCCATTCTGGAACGCATTTTGGAGCACCCCGATATCCCCGGAGCGAATCTTTCCGACCCCGTCGCTTCGGGGGATGTGGTATCTCCCCTGACCTTCCGCAAATTTTCCGCCCCGTCCGTCCGGGACCTCGTAGATCGCCTCAAAGCCAAGAAGAAGTACGCCATGGTCCACATCTGCGGCAATACGACCCGGGTCCTCCAGGATATCCTGGAGATCAACCCGCACTGCTTCAGCCTGGAGAATAAGGTGGACCTCAAAACGGCCAGGGAGATCCTCGGCGGCAAAGTCTGCGTCGCCGGGAATATTTCCCCCACCGGAGCCTTCCTCTCCGGAAGCCCGGATCAAGTCAAGGAGGAAGCCCGGGCCTGCCTGGCTGCCTGGGGCGATGGGGGGGGATACATTCTTACCGTCGGTTGCGATTTTCCCAAACAGGCCCCCTTGGAGAACCTGAAGGCTTTGATGTCTTTTAAAGGATAGATTTTATATGATTCTTTTTCCTCCCGCAAATCCGGGAGATGCCTTTCCGCTGCATCCCGGGATTGGAACCCTCCGAAGGCATTACGCGGGCAGAGTCAACGACTGAACATGGACCCCGGGAATCCGAAAAGCACTTTGAGGACTTTGGTCAGCGGGATGCTTCCGCTCTTCGTCCTAGCCCACTTCAGCCATCACTTATTGATGGCCCTGACCATCCCCCTGTCCCCCATGATCCGGAGCGATTTCTCCCTGGACTACACCTACACCGGGCTGGTGATTTCCGCCTTCAACCTGTCCTACGGAATCGGGCAATTACCGGGAGGATGGCTGGCCGACCGCTTCGGCCCTCGATGGATGATCACCCTGGGAATCTGGGGCGTCGCCGTTGCCGGTTTCTTTGTGGGGTTGTCCCAAAGCTTCGGGATGACGGTCGTCTTCCTGGCCCTGATGGGGATTCTGGGGGGCGGATATCATCCGGCCGCCCCTCCGATGATCTCCTCGCTCGTGGAACCGATGCGCCGGGGCCGAGCCCTGGGCCTGCACATGATCGGCGGAGGGGCCAGCTTTTTTCTCTCTCCGATCATCGCCATGGCCATCGCGGCCTATTGGGGCTGGAGGGGTTCCTACATCTGCCTTGCCGTCCCGACCCTGGCTTTTGGAATCTACTTCCACTTGCTCTTGAAGAAACGCGAAGCCGGGGGCAGCATGGACCGGGGACGCTCTTCCCGCCCGACCGAAAGCGCTCCTGCCCAGCGCCTGTTCGGTCCCCTTATCGTGGTGATCTTCCTGAGCACCTTCAGCGCGGCCGTTCTTTTTTCGGTCATGTCCTTTATTCCCCTCTTCCTGGTCGATAAAATCGGGTACAGCAAGGAGACGGCCGGGACCTTCTTCGCCGTAATCTACTCCGCGGGCCTCTGGGCGAGCCCGCTGGGAGGATACCTTTCCGACCGGTTCGGCTCCATTCCGGTCCTCCTCTTCGTCCTCTTTCTGACCGGCCCGGTCATCTTTTTGCTTCACTTCGTATCCTCCTGGCTGGGGATCGGAATTCTGCTTCTNNGGGATTCTCACCCCGCTCGTGGGCTACCTGATCGACCGCCTGGGTTTTTTTGTGACTTACACTCTTGCTGCATCGATGATCGTTCTGGCCACTTTGATCTGCGGGATCTTTCTGCGGGGTGGCTCAAAGCCTAAAAGGTAATCTCCCGGGCGGATCTTCGTGGTTTTCGTGCTTGCCTTCCATAGATGTTGGGGTATATGATTTGGAACATACAACATCTTGTATAACCCGGCCTATAAAAATAGATTAAACAAAATCATTATTAATGATCTGGTCGGGTAAGGAGTGCCTGCCGAGATGGAAAATAGTCTTGCGGTTGAACAACCCCCCTCTCTTTCGAAAAACGCCCTAACCGTTCTGGAGAAACGCTACCTGATCCGGGAAAATGGGAAGGTCCTGGAGACCCCGATGGAGTTGTTCCGACGGGTTGCCGAAGCCATCGCCTCGCCCGACAGGAAGTTCAACCCTCATGGTGATACCGCCAGATTGGCCGACAAGTTCTACCATCTCATGGCCGGCCTGGAATTCCTGCCCAACTCCCCCACGCTCATGAACGCCGGGAGGGAGCTGGGGCAGCTCTCCGCCTGTTTCGTCCTGCCCGTGGGCGATTCCATGGAAGACATCTTCGACGCAGTCAAATACACCGCCCTGATCCATAAATCCGGGGGAGGCACGGGTTTCTCCTTTTCCCGGGTCCGCCCGGCCAACGATGTGGTCCGCACCACGAGCGGAGTCTCCAGCGGTCCCATCTCCTTCATGAAAGTCTTTGACATGGCCACGGAGACGATCAAGCAGGGGGGGACCCGGCGGGGAGCCAACATGGCCATCCTTCGCGTGGATCACCCCGATATCTTGAATTTCATCAAATGCAAGACCGACCCAAACCAGCTGACCAACTTCAACATCTCCGTGGGTCTTACCGAAGCGTTCATGAAGGCCGCGGAAAAAGGAGAGCCCTATTCCCTGACCAACCCCCGCAACGGGGAGGAGGCGGGGACCCTCCCCGCCGGCGAGGTCTTCGACTCGATCGTCAAGCAGGCCTGGCAGAATGGAGAGCCCGGGATCGTCTTCCTGGACCGGCTCAACCGGGACAATCCGACCCCCCAGGTTGGGGCCATCGAATCCACCAACCCTTGCGGAGAACAGCCCCTTCTGCCATACGAATCCTGCAACCTGGGGTCGATCAACCTGGGCCGGATGGTAAAGGACGGGCAGATCGACTGGGACCGGCTGAGGCAGGTCGTTTCCCTGGCCGTGAACTTCCTGGACAATGTGATCGAACTCAACAAGTATCCCCTCCCCCAGATCGCCGCGATCACCCATGCCAACCGCAAGATCGGGCTGGGGGTGATGGGCTGGGCGGACCTGCTCATCGCCCTGGAAATCCCCTACAACTCCGAGGAGGCCATCTCCCTGGCCGAGAAGGTCATACAGTTTATCAACGAGGAGGGGCATGCGGCCTCCCGCCGGCTCGCCGGGGAGAGGGGGGCGTTCCCGAACTTTCCGGGTTCCACCTATGCCCAGCGCGGCGAGCCGCCCCTCCGCAACGCCACGGTAACCACGATTGCTCCCACGGGGACGCTCTCCATCCTCGCCAACGCCTCTTCGGGAATCGAGCCGATTTTTGCCGTTTCCTACATCCGGCAGGTGATGGATAACAACCGGCTGGTGGAAGTCAACCCCCAATTTGAAAGCATCGCCCGGGAGAAGGGTTTTTACTCGCCGGAACTCATGAAAGAGATTGCCGAGCGCGGGTCCATTCAAGACCTGGCGGAGATTCC